>NZ_JBMERD010000006.1:0-194646 GCF_048820935.1 Orrella sp. 11846 | reverse complement strand
TTCAAAAACACGAGTAGTTCAGATGTTCCTTGAATAGTGAAAATATTTCTTTAAATAAAAACATGAGATCAATTCTCTGAGTTTAATAAAGCATGCTGTCAACCGCGGGCTGGGTGGAACGATATTACCTTCTGTGGCCGTTGCTGACGATGTTTTATCGGAAAGGTTTTACGCGTGGGAAATAACTGAACCGAATATACAGCGCGAAGTATTCCTTGCAACCAATACGCTGACCAAACAATCTGCGAGTATCTCTGCTGTTGCCAAAATCGCAACTGACATACTTAAAAAATACGCAGAATTAAAAACAATTTAATCGTAAATTAATTATTTTGACGTTGATTAATTTGTTGAGCGATTTGAGCCACTTCTTTCAGAGCTTTACGATACCGACTTAAAGCCTGTGCCATATTCCAGATTAAAAAGAGCGTCGAAATAATGAGTATTGGTCCCGCCAAGAGACCTGCCCATTGAATGCCTGCGCTGGCCAACAGCCAGCAAATGACCATGAGCGTATGGACACCCCATTGCGCTTTGGCAGCAGATTGCTTGATGTATTCAGCGGCTTTGGGTAAAGCGGGCTGATAAAGTCTGGCCAGTCGTGGGTCGTCTTCAGGGACTACTGCTGAGTTTTGGGCGTGTTTCCAGAGCAAAAAAGGGAAGATCAAATACAACATGCCATTGACCACAGTTCCCAGAACACCCACGATGATTAGCACACCTAAGACCATCGTTCCTTGAGGTGCTTGCGTATGCGTTGCCCACAACCAAACAGGTGCACAGAGCGCCAGACAAATCATGCTGACATACCAAAACAAAGTTGTGGCATCAGCATCTGGACGTTTGCGTGTCCACAATAGATAAAACGTGTTGATTGCCCAGAGTAAGAAAACACCCAAAATGACCAATTCAATGAGCTCTAGAAAGGCCACAGGCAAATCATCGGTAGCATCAACCGCCGTCCACACAGCCAACAGGATGGGGATGATGAGCGGCAACCATTTGGTTATTTTTTCTGGATAAATTTCAGTGACTTGAAAGATGGGAATAAGCTGAAATGACATGCCGATCAAAAGGAGTCCACCCCAGCCTAAGAGTCCCCAAAGTAAATGACTGCCAATCACATCAGGTACGGCAGAATTGGTGCCAAGTGCCGTAGCCAATGAAACACCCAGAACCATCGTAATTAGTAAAGAGCCCAACGCAAAACGAATAGGCACTAAGATTTCACGTGCGCCTGGATAGACTTCATGGCGTTTTTTCCAGAGTCCATAGCTCACTGTGGTGATATACAGAATTAAGGCCAGCCCAAGTAAAACGCTAGACGCAATCCAATAAGCAGGGTTCCACCACAAAAAACCCGAAACCAGTAACAAAGTGCCGACAGTCAGCAGAACATACACCGTACGGGATAGCAGTTGAATCCCCGGCGTGGTGACATTACAGGCGACCGCTAAGATTTGTAATAGCGCGCCGAGCATGGCGCTGCCCAGAACGCCTAGTGTCCAGAGATGCGTCAAAGCCAGTGTGGCACTACTCCAGCGTGATGCCCAGACGGCGTCTGGCTGCAAGGTTGTCAGAATCCCTGCAAGCAACAAAAAAATCGGGATGTTCAGGAAAAAAGGAAGTGGAACACCGAGGGCAGGGGTTTTATCAAAATCAAGCGCGCGTTGCATGTTGGGAATCTGACCAGATAGTAACGAGGAAGGATTGGTGTTCTGGAGTGCATTGATACGAATATCCACGCGCTGTCAGAATGCTAAAAAGCGGGTGAGGCTCACGGTCAATATACATCTGCAAACGCTGCCCAGGTTCGAGTTGCCACAATTTTTCTAGACATTCATGCATCGGTTCCGGTGCAGGCAAACCACGGACATCCAGGGTGAGATCAGGGTGAGACATAAAAACTCCAAGATATGAGGGATACCTTACTGGATCCATGTCTGAAATACCTGATAACCCCCTTTGTCGACTCAATCACTGTGATGGACGTGATGATGCTTTAAAGCATATTTTTGATCAGCCACGAATATGAAAATCGATGACGATTTCATTTGGCTCGCGTTTTAGATATTCAAACTCAATGGCATCCCCGTAGTGGTCTTTGAGTTGAGCCAATAAGGGCAGGGGATCATGGTCATTACAAAAACGCATTGTTTCACCAGGTGTCAATGAGGCAAGTGCACCAAAAATCGCAGCATGACGAAATCGCTTTGCGACACCGCGGGCATCGAATGGGAAGGTGTTTTCGACAAACAGTGGCAGGGCATTAGAAGACATGATCGTGCAGTCCTTATAAAAAGAAATAGAAGCTTCATCATAAAGAATGCAGCTATTCTGAGCGCACTACCCTTGAGCGTTTTGGGGATGCCAAATAAATAGGGTTAAAATAACCCATGCTCTCACCAAGTATTCAACTTTGCGGTTTTGTCAGGGCTTGTGATTCGGTTGTGGCCAATCGCGAATGTATGCTTTGAGCATCGAGTTCTCAAACTCTTGGGCTGCGACGATCGCTTGCGCCATGTCATAAAAAGAAATCACACCCAGTAATGTATCTGCTTCCATAACGGGTAGATAACGTGCGCGTTTTTCCAGCATGATTTTCTGAACCTCTTGGGCATCGGTTTCAGGCGTGACAAAAATTGGACTAGTCTTCATGATGTCTTTCACGACTGTGTCGCCGACTTGACCCTCGTTGGCATCCAACCAACGGATCACTTCACGAAAGGTCAGTATGCCGGCTAAAGCCCCTTTATCCATGATGACCAATGAGCCGATGTCATGTTGACTCATGGTTTTGATTGCTTCGTTGACCGGCATATCGGGTGTCCCGGTGTACAGAACATCGCCTTTGACTCTTAGAATTTCATTGACTTTCAGCATGATTTGAACTCCTACCTGCCGTTTAATGTTGGTCCAGGCTTGCTAAAACAAGGTTGCTCTTTTATCTGATGGTAAACAACCTAGCGGTGTGTGGACAAGTCCCATTTTATGTAGGTGCTGATGTCCTGTCCGTTGGTTCATCCAGCGCGACGGGTGTGGATACCAGCGGATCACCCTCATGCGGCAAAAATGGCTCTTTAAACACGATACGACAATCGGACGGAAGATTGGCTGCCGCAATGGCACCGATGAGCACGGCCATCCAAGAAAAATAAAGCCAAAGCAGAAATGCAGGCAACACAGAAAATGCGCCATAAATTAGTGTGTAGGTTGGGAATCGTGAAAAGTAGACGCCCAGTGCCCATTTGATTATTTCAAAAAGAGACGCTGTGACCCAACCGCCGACCAATGCAAACCGGACTTTGACGGGACAGTTTGGCACGGTGATGAAGAGTAACGTGAAGCCTAACCAACTAATTAGATATGGTAGCCATAAAACGAGTGAGTTCAGCCTGAGTGCCTCGGTGCCGGGCAGTAGGAGTGCTTCGTGAGCCACATAAGCGCTGGCCCAAAGCGTGCCGCCCAGTAAGATGGGCCCCAGTGTCAGGACTGCCCAGTAGACTAAGAAACGCTGCCCAAGTGAGCGTCGAGTATGAACGTGCCAGATGTCATTGAGAGAGTCATCGACCGTCATGATGACCATGACCGAAGTGATTAACAGAAAGATCGCCCCAATACTTGAGAGACTACTGGCCCCTTTCACAAAGTCATCTAGGTATTCCATGATCGTGACTGAAAACGCTTCAGGCAACAGTTGGTCGCGCAAAAATGCTTGGATTGCGATTTCAAAATCACTGAAAAAAGGAAACGCCGTCAACAGCGCCAGTGTGACCGCCAGTAATGGCACAATCGCTAAGATCGTACTAAACGCTAGTGCAGAACTGCGCTCTAGTAAGCGCTCATACCAGAGTGCCAACGCAATGCGTTTGGCAGTGGCTCGTAAATTCACGAGACTCCAGTATGGTGTATGGTCTGACATTTTGAACAGAACTCCTCACGCAGGCGATAATACGTTCCATGATACCAACTGAAAATTCAAATTCACCGCAGGATGCGGTCACGCCCGCTTTCAACGGTTCGCCGCGTTGGCGTCGTGTGGCTTTGTTTAGTTTGCTGGCCTTGTTCCTTTGGTGCATGCTTTGGGAAATCTGGCTAGCCCCCTTAAAACCAGGTGGCAGTTTGCTCTTTTTGAAAGCCGTTCCCTTGGTGTTTGCGATCCGAGGCGTGTCTAGAGGCAGTCTCTATACGATGCAATGGGCCAGCATGCTGATACTGCTGTATTTCATGGAAGGGGTTGTGCGTGTGATGTCGGATCCACCCGGTCCGAGCATTTGGATGGCCGCTGTGGAGGTTGTGTTATCACTCGTGTTTTTTATTGCCGCACTGGCGTATGTACGTCCAGCCAAGCAAGCCTTTAAAGCGTCAGCCAAACAACAAAAAAAGTCACACTCGCAGAAGTAACCTCTGTAGAAGTCATACCTATAGGCAAGCAGCCACTTCTCCTCATTTATCTGTGTAAACCATGTCATCCAATCGTCCAGATCCAAATCGTCAGAAACCTTCTCAAAATCGTCGCTTTCCAAAGTCGGATCCAATCGGCCAGTTAAGTCCGGGGGCCCGTCGTGTTGTTTGGGTCATTTTGTTGGGCGTGGTTTGGGCGGTCAGCCACTTTTTTCCGTCTGAGCAACCCACTTCAAAATCCACGTCTGCGGTTTCAGACAGACCTATACAGGCTGTGCAGTTAAAAGCGGATCCCCAGGCTAAGCTTATTCAAACCGAATTTCAGTCCTGTCCACAGCATTTTCCTGATAGTGTGCCACCGAAGGTGATTGAGCAGCCCAGATTACGCGAACTGTGTTATGAGGGGTTTGCAGTTTTGCACAGCGGGCAAACAAAAACACCGGTTTTTGTGGCTCAGCGGCTCGACCGAGAACAAATTGAACGGGCTAGAACGATTCCGCGTACAGATGATTTTTTTGAAGAACCTCGTTTGCCCAGAGATGATCGTTCCCAACTGACGGATTACCGTCGTTCTGGCTATTCGCGTGGTCATATGGCACCTGCTGGTGATATGGGCACAGCCAAATCAAAAGCTCAGAGTTTTTCATTGGCCAATATCGTGCCTCAGGATCGTTTGCACAACGGTCAGGCTTGGGAAGAAGTGGAGAGCAATACACGCAAATATCTTGAACGCGCCAAAGGGGATGTGTTTGTACTGACGGGCCCAGTATTTGACAAGTCACCTGAAACCATCGGCGCCAATCAGGTGGCGGTCCCGACGTATCTCTTTAAAGTGGTTTATGACGCGGGCAATGGACATTCATGGGTGCATTGGCATGAGAATCGAGCGGACACCCGGACTGAAAGTCCTATCAGTTACGAGACGTTTGTCGAACGCACTGGTTTAAGGTTTTTGCCCGAATCGGCTCTCAAAACCTTTTCGGGACAGCCCGCAGCTCAATAAAACGAAGATTCATCTAACGACAGATGGGGAAATGCACTCAAGACATCTGGTTGCCCCAGTAATGGTTGCTGGCAAAGATAGCTTTCGTTTAGTTGCGCCAAGGTTGTTACACCCATCAATCCCATAGCGGTGCGAATTTCAGTTTCTAGAAGCTCCAGAACACGATAAACACCGGCCACGCCATCTGCGGCTAGACCGTAACATTGCATCCGACCCAGACCCACCATATCAGCCCCCATCGCAATGGCTTTGACAATATCGGTCCCGCGGCAGAATCCACCATCGACGATGATGGTGGCTTTGCCACGAATCGCAGCTGCGACCTCTGGCAAAACCGACAGACTGCCGCGGTCATAGTCCAGTTGGCGTCCACCATGGTTGGAGATGTACACCATGTCAACACCATGTTCAACAGCCATGATGGCATCTTGGTCGGTGGCAATGCCTTTGAGGATGAGTGGGATTTTTAGTTTGGAGCGGATACGATCAACATCTTTCCAAGTCAGTGTGCATTGGTGTTCGCGCCCTGGGACGTTGCTGCGTCGAATGTTGCGCTTACTGATGTCTCTTTCTCGGCGACTGTAATAAGCACTGTCAACGGTTAAACAGAAAGCCTGACAATTGGATTGCTGGACTTGTTCGACACATTGATCGACCCAGTCACTGTCACCATGCACATAGAGCTGAAAAAGGCGCATGGCGTCGGGCAAGTGGTCTGCAATTTCTCGGTGGGAGACCGTGGAAATCGAACTGAGCATGTGTGCCACATTGAACTGGCTAGCAGCCTGAGCGACGGCCATGGCGCCTGTCTGCTCAAAAAGCTCCAGACTTCCGACGGGTGCGAGCATGACCGGGATACGCATTTTTTTGCCCAAAAACATCTGGCTCGTATCAATCGAACCCACGTGACGTAAAACACGGGGTTTAAAGCCAACGGCGTCGAGTGCGGCACGATTACGTCTTACGGTTGTCTCGGTTTCTGTGCCACCGATGATGTAGTCCCAGTTGTCGATACTGAGTTTTTGGCGTGCTTTTTGAACGATTTCTTGCAGGGTCAGAAATTGTTGTGCAGACGTATTTGTGCTCATGAATTACCACTCGTTGAAAGTCTCTACAAACGGTTGATCGAGCGATGCATAGTGTCGATGCCTAAGGCTGGGTAAGCCCGATCTGATTCGTTGATTATTGTCGTTAATTTATTGTTGATTTGGTTTTAGAAAACGATCTGCCAAATTACCATAAGTGTCCGCATCCGTGAGCAATGTGAACAAATCTTTTTCAACATCTAAGAGGATTTTTGAGGGCGGTGTGCCTTCATGGGCTGCTTGCATGGCATGGCGCAGTGTGCTGTAAGCCGCAAGCAGTGGTTGATGGCCCCACATCCAGATTTTGACACCACAGTCTTTCAGAAATTTAGGCTCATATAAATCGGCATGACAACCGGCGGTGATGATAGGCAGATGAACACGTCTGGCGATGTATTCCAAATCTGAGCGTTGCGTCAGATAAGGGACAAAGAGCGCATCGACATTCAGATCTTCATAAGCAAGCAGGCGCTTGAGTGCTTCTTCAATGCCGTGACTGCTCACGGCATTGGTACGCCCAAAAATCATCATCGGTCCGCGCCCCCGAGCCTGTAAGGCCGCACTGATTTTTTGGCGACCTTCATCTAGACTCAGAAGAACCTGAGGTTGCGTTTGACTGTAGGCTTGTGGCAAAGCCGTATCTTCTAAGCAAACGCCGGCAACGCCCGCAGCTTGTAAATCTTCGACCGTACGCATCACGTTCAGAGCATTGCCATAGCCATGATCGGCATCCACAATCAAGTCTACACAGTTCGTGCGGCAGATGCGACGTGATTGCTCAACTAATTCTGAGGCGGTCATGAGTACCAGATCGGGCGCACCCAAGATGGCTTGAGAGGCTACAGAACCACCCATGATGCCGATGTGCGAGCCAATTGATTGTGCAATGCGTGCGGACATGGCATCAAAGACAGAGCTTGCAATCAGACAGTCTTGACCATTCAAGGCGTCTTGCAGATGATGAAATGGATAAGAATTGGATGCGTGCATGCCAGTGTCTCCAGACGTTTGTGATTGTTATTGTGAAGCAGCTTCAATTTTAGGGGCTGATGCAGGCTGATTATTCGCTATTTGTGACGTTCCTGTAAAACGTTAATCAGTTTCAGTTGTTTTTGTGGTGGTTTCGATTGAAGCGTCGCGTAGCGGAATCCGTATCACCACCCAGCAACCGATGATGCCAGCCGCAATTAGAATACCGACCAGCCAGAGTTTGTCTCGCAAGATCCAAATTGAAATGCATATCATGGTAATCATCGCACTCAAAGCAATAATGCGAACTTTACGGGTGATGCTGCGGTGCTGAGCCCAGTCTCTTAGCAAAGGACCACTAAAGCGGTTTTGTAGTAACGCGCGATATAAACGCGTCGATGAGCGTGCAAAGCAAGCGCCAGCCAACAGAATGAAGGGGGTGGTCGGTAGTCCGGGCAATATGATGCCCAATATACCGAGCGCAAGGGCAAGGCTGCCAGCCACGCCGTATAACACGCGTTGCCAGAGTGCACGCTCAGGTAGATTGGCTAGAAGCGCGGCAATTTCTTCGTTTGAGTCGGATTCTGGCTTTGTATTCACGTGAGGCGCGCAAGGCGCAGGGTAAAAATGAGACACTTGATCTTATCGCAATGGTGCGATCAGTGACCGAATATCAGTGGTGTGGAACCAAGTTCACTGGATTTCATTCAATTAGATTTAAACGTTTGAGGAACCGACGTGCACAGTCACAAGAGGACAATTGGTTATCTGGGTTTGCCAGGTTCTTGGTCACATCTGGCCGCAAAGGATTATGCAAGCACAAAAGGTACAAAAATCCCTGAGATTCGATTGGTGGGTTTAGAAGTTGAGGCCTTGTTTGAGGCGTTTGCGCAAGGTCAGCTAGATCAGGTCTGTGTGCCGTACTACTCATCAATTGCGGGTCCAACCCCTTATTATTCAATGATGCTTGCGCTCGAGCCGCTCTGGATTGCGCAAGAGATCGTGAAACCAGTGATCCATAGTCTGGCTACGCTCTCTAAAGACGTCACGTTGGCCGACCTTCGAGTGCTGACAGGGCATCCGGTGGCTCTGGAAGAGGTACGCTCCTGGTTACTCAAGAACTTACCGGGTGTGCCTTGGAATCTCGCTTTATCGGGGTCTGGGGCAGCCCAAGAGGTGGCCAAGCGTGGGCAGCCATCTCATGCCGCAGTGACACCACCCCAGGCGGTTGTAGAGCATGGTTTATACAGCCTGATTGGTGATATTCCACCTGAAGCGGATAATGTCACGCGTTGGTGGATCTTGTCTTCGAGTCAGCACAAATCAGTACCGAAGATCGATGTTCACTGTTCGGCATGGTGTTGGGTTGAAATTGAGGCAGCATCGCGTGATGTGTTGTGCCAGATACAAACCGCGTGTCTGCGTCTGGTGCCCCAAGCATCTGTTTGGGTTTATCAACACTCGCCAACCAACCCGAATGCTTTCAGTTTAGTGACTTGTCTGGCGCAAGCTCAGTTGGATGCTTGTGTCCAACTTGTGCAGTCATACCAAGCCAATCTGCGTCAGATTGGCGGTATGCCCCAAGGACCCCAAACGTGGGTCTCCTCACATACCGCGTCTAACGGTGCGTGTGCTTAGTAAGATCTTTGCCGCAAGTGTGCCATTTTGCGGCACAATCAGGTTAGATTTTAGAGTTCAGTGTTTAGTTGAGTTCAATGTTTAATTGAAGGAGTAGATATGTCAGAGTCCACCGATCCCCAGCTTGTCGATGCTGCTCAAGTGATCGCTCAGGCTAGAAAACAGCGCCAAGCGGTCGATCCGATCTCCAGAACCCATGGCATTGCCACGATTGAAGACGCTTACACCATCGCACAAATTAATAACCTTGCAAGGATTGCGGCTGGTGCGCGTGTGAGTGGTAAAAAAGTTGGTCTGACCTCCAAGGTCGTACAGGAACAGCTAGGTGTTGATCAGCCTGATTTTGGGGTTTTGTTTGCCGATATGGAGTACCTAAACGGACAGACGATTGATATCTCTAGGCTGATTCAACCCAAAGTCGAAGCCGAAGTGGCTTTCATTCTAGGGCGCGATGTGGATCAGGCTAAACCGACCTGGGCAGAATTCTTGCTGTCATTGGAGTACGCCGTTGCTTCCATTGAAGTGGTGGATTCGGTTGTGAAGAACTGGGAAATCACGATCTTTGATACGGTGTCAGACAATGCCGCGAGTGCACTCTATGTGTTGGGTGACCAGCCGGTGGCAATTGATGCCTTGTCATTGGCAGATATTGGAATGCAAATGCGGATCAACGGCAGCGTGGTGTCAACAGGAACAGGCGCTTCGTGCTTAGGTCATCCTTTGCGTTCAGCCTATTGGTTGGCTTGTTTGATGGCTGACAACAATCAACCGTTGCGACGAGGTGAAGTGATCTTGTCAGGATCACTTGGACCGATGATGCCGGTTCAATCTGGCGACATTGTGGACGTTCACATGGGCGCACTCGGTCAAGTGAGTTGTCAATTTAGTTAACGCCAGAGTTCATCAAGCGGTGTTTCGGGGCTGAACCGATCGGCAATTTGTGCTTGTAAGAGTTCAGCCGTCGCCAATGCATCGGTGAGTGCGTGGTGCGGTTTGTAAAACGGCAGGTTATAGCGTGCACGACTGGCGGCTAGGCGAATCGATGTCTGTTCGACCGGGCGGCCAAGAAGCTTTTGCCACCAAGAGCCAGCAGGTTTGCGTCGATGGATGCGCGCTTCAAGTTCCATGGTGTCGATCATGGGCATCTCGAGCGGCTCATGAATCATGCGGGTGAGTGCGTTATTCAGGAAGTTTCGCTCAATCGCTCGACAATGCACAACGAGCACGTGACCTGCGATTGCGTGTAAAACAGGATCGAGAATGTCGATCAGTTTGGGGGCGTTTTCAACTTGGGTGTGCGTGATGTGATGCAAGGTGACCGATGCGTCAGCCAAGGGCACGTGGGGTTGCACAATCCAGTGCTTGGACCGGCTCGACAGAATCCGGTCCAGTGTCATTGGCAAAAGCCCAATGCTGACAATGCCATCTTTCATCGGATTGAGGCCTGTTGTCTCGACGTCTAAAGCCATGAGTGGAACATCGCGAATGGGGGTCTCACCACTAGGCATACCCGCGCTGTAATACGCTTTGAGTCGTGGATCCTTGGCCTGTTCAGCCAAAGCCACAAAACGACCCGCCCAATCAACCGAGGTGACAGTCTTTGGATGTTTTTCAGATGGAAGATGTAAGAGGCTGCTGTGTAACAAAATGCGCTCCAGTGTCCGTGTGTCAGATTCGTTAATGAGCCGAACGATTAGGCTGATAGCGGAATCTTAGATATTTTTGGGCGTTTGACAAGATCAAAAACGCATCACGCAGACTTTTACGATCAAAATCCGACAAATCATCGGGCACGATACTGTTGCTGGGAACTTGCTCTTGAGCCAGTTGCTCAGCCTGGTTGCGTGCACGGATTGAAGAAATAAACTCTAAGGCATCGCGGATATCTTGTGTACGACCATGCGCCAGGATTTTTGCTTGTTCGATGTCGTTCAAACGTTCAAAGGAGTTGTGCGCGCGTGATCCGATGGCTAGGGCGTGGACTCGAATTAAGTCTGTCAGAGGTGCTGTGCCGCGCCGTTTGAGGTTGATGGTGCGACTGTGGCGACCATCGGCTTCAACCACGAAGTTCTTAAAGAACCCGATGGGTGGTGTGCGCTGTAACGCGTTACGGGCCATGCTAGCCAGAAACCGGTTGTTACCACGTGCTTTTTGGCTAATGAGGGTTTGCAGGTTATGAGCAAACTCAGCCTGACCGTAAACGCCTTCCAAATCAAAGAAAATATTGCTATCTAATAAAGATTTGGGGCTGGGTTTTTCGATCCATTGGGTGAAATATTCACGCCAGACTTTCAAGGGTTGTCGCCATTGATCATTCGTGGCCATGACACCCCCGGTGCAATAGGGGTAACCGGCTTTGTCTAAGCCGTCACATACAAATGTCGCTAGTGCTTTGAAGTATTCATCGTGGCGTGCTGGATCAAAGGAATCGTCCAGAATGAGCGCGTTGTCCTGATCGGTCACGATTAACTGTTCTTGACGCGCCATGCTGCCAAGCGCTAGGAAACAATAGGGGATGGGGGCGGGACCCAGTTTCTCATGCGCCAGCTCAAGTAGGCGTTGTTTGTAAGCCCTGCCAATGGCAGCCATGGCGCTGCCAATCATGTAAGAGCTGGATTCTTGGTTCACCATGGTGCTGAAGGTGGCCTGCACCTCTGTCTTTAGTTCTTCGAGTTGCTCAACCGTTTCTTGATGGTAAATTCGACTGACTACAAATAGGCTATTGCGCGACTCGTAGCGCAAGATGTCAGATAAGGCAATCACGCCGACTGGCTCATCGCGGCGTAGAACTGGCAAGTGATGGACGTTGTGGTGCAACATGGTCAGCATCGCTTCAATGGCCATGCGATCGTGTTGGACAGACACAATGTCCGTTGTCATGATTTCGCTGACGGGTTGGGTCAGATCCATGCACACGGCCACAGCCCGGTTGCGAATGTCACGGTCTGTGACAATACCAATAATGCCACTGTCATCTCGAATGAGGACTGAGGACACCCCTTGCTCAGACATGTGTGCTGCGACCGCATGGATCGGGGTGTCTGGTGCCGTGCAGACAGCTTCTTTGTTTAAGAGCTTTTTGACATGCGTGGACATAAGCTCATTGGCCTGTGTGGCTTTGGAGACCACTTGCCGCAAGCGTGAGCGGCTCTCAAGTTCAATGCTTTCTGCAAATTCTTCGTGGTTTTCGTAGGCACTTAAAAAGACGTCTTCAGGAATGGTATAGAGCAAGGAGTCTTCAATGGCTGTTGCCGGATAGCGGTTTTTACCTCGCGTCAGAAGCCCAGATTCCCCAAAATGCCCGCCTTCGGTCATGCGGTTATAGAGTGTGCCATCGCGAAGATATATTTCGATAGCACCACTGCGCACAACATACCACTCAGTGACTTTTTGCCCGTATTCCAGAATCGGGGTATCGCGTTTGACATATTTCACGTCTATGGTTTTTGCGATATCGGTGAGTGTTTCTGGCGTTAAAAAGGTAAAAGGGGCGTATTTTTGAAGAAAATCGAGGATTTCAAGCTGTTCGCTTTCCATGATGTTCCTTGCGTGTTTGCGCAGATGGTAGTTAATAATTCAATCGTGACAAATAGCCCAGACACTTTATGCAAAATGTCTGGGCGCAGGCGATTAATTAATTCGATTTGAATTTTTTCGGAGCTCTAGGCTCATTCATGAGACCCTTGATCACAGCGACCGTAGAGACCAGTAAAACGATGGTGAATGGGAACCCTGTGGAGACTGCCATGGCCTGCAAAGCCACCAATCCACCGCCTAGCACCAAGGCGACTGCGACCAAGCCTTCAAAGGAGGCCCAGAAGACACGTTGCGGAACTGGTGATTCCACTTTCCCGCCAGCTGCAATCGCATCAATGACCAGTGAGCCTGAGTCAGAAGATGTCACAAAGAACACCACGACCAGAATAATTGCAATAAAAGAGGTGATGGTGGTTAGTGGTAACTGTTCGAGCATCAAGAAGATCTGCAGTGGCACTTCACCTTCGGTGGCTGCCATGTATTTGTCTTTGATGACTTGAGAAATGGCGGTGTTGCCAAAAACGGTCATCCAAGTCATACATGCCAGAGACGGCACAATCAATACAGACACAATAAATTCACGAACGGTGCGGCCCCGTGAGACACGTGCTACAAACATACCGACAAAAGGCGACCAGGAAATCCACCAGGCCCAGTAAAAGGTGGTCCAGCCTTGTGAATAGTTCTTGTCTTCCCGACCAAATGGATTACTCAATTCGGGCAAGTGCTCAAGATAAGACACTAGGTTGGTTCCAAGGCTTTTGAAAATTGTCAGCGTAGGTCCCACAGCGACCACAAAGAGCAGCAGAATCAGAGCCAATAGCATATTGAGTTCGGATAGACGTTTAACACCCGCATCCAGACCCGCCACCACAGAAAATAAAGCCAACCCTGTGATGCCAACAATCAGAATGATCTGCATGGTGTCATTAATCGGGAAACCGAACAGGTAGTGCAGGCCTGCAGCTGCCTGTGATGAACCAAAACCTAGTGAAGTCGCCAGACCAAACATGGTGGCCAGAACGGCCAAGGTATCGATGATATGTCCAGGCCAGCCCCAGATGCGTTCCCCAAAAAGGGGGTAGAACACGGATCGCATTGTTAAAGGCAAACCTTTGTTAAAGGAGAAGATTGCCAGTCCCAATGCAAGGATGCCGTAGATGGCCCAAGGGTGTAGTGCCCAGTGGTAAATCGTGGCTGCCATGGCAAGATCTTGTGCGGCTGCGGGATTGCCACCAGCACCACCTAACGGTGCCCAGTCGGTGCGTACGCCGTTTTCAATGGCAGTCCCACCGACAGATGACATGTAATGCCCTAAGGGTTCAGATACACCATAGAACATCAGTCCGATTCCCATGCCTGCGGCAAAGAGCATTGAGAACCATGCGGCGTAGGAGTAGTCTGGTTTGGCCTCTGTGCCACCAATGCGCACCCTGCCTAAGGGGGTGAAAGCTAGGACAAGACAAACAATGACAAAGATATTACCGGATAGGATAAAAAACCAATCCAGATTTGATTTCAGCCAATCTAATAAATTAGAAAAAACGGGTTCAACGGAATTCTGAAAAGCAACAGTCAGAACGACAAACGCAATAATGAGCCCGGCAGAGACCGCAAACACGCGGTTGTGGATATCCAGCCCGAATGGGCCGACGCTCATCACAATGTTGTCTTGTCCGACGGTATAGTCCGTATCAATCGGATTAACTTCCCCGTCGGGGATCATGGGATCTTTTTTTGTTTCGTTCACAGAGGCCTCCCGGTTGGCGTTGGTCGCTGACGCCAGTTTGTATTTTGCGACCAATTGGGCGAGTGCACCATGGTCATCAAAGTAAGGGAAGATGCATCGCCGCAAGAATCCGCTTATAACCGTAGCATGGTTTTAAAGACAAATAAACTCTTAATGTGGCTTGATAGCTTAAGTGGTTTCGTGGTATCCGATAGGATCTTATGAGAAAAAGATGGTATTTATTTTTTGAGAAGATCTGATGTAGGTGCATTTTTAAGCATGCGTTCTCTTAAAGCATCGTAAACTGGTGCGCTCTGGAAAAGTGTGGGGACAATGTTTGCACAAACACTGGCTACAATTAAAGGTACAGCGAGCACAGTCGAGCCACTCATCTCCATAATTAATAAGATGCCCGTGATGGGTGCGCGCACAATTCCTGCAAAAAATGCCGACATAGCCACAAGTGCGAATGCAGCGGGATCCAGCATAAAGACCTGATCGGTTAGTAAGTTGATGCCCTGAGCAAACAAATATCCGATGATGGCGCCTACCAGCAGTAAAGGAGCAAACAGACCACCCGGTGCTCCGAAGCTGTAAGAAACCGAACTTAAAATCCAGCGTATCGCTAAAAGCATAATGAGGGCTGAGGCAGCAAACTGACCTGATAACACCATATTGACTTGATAGTCGCCTGGACCCACCCAATCGGCATTGAAATATGTCAGGATGGCGATGGGTGCTGCGACTAAACCAGCTTTGATCCAAGGGGAGAGGCGAGGCGCAGTGTTGCTAAATAGGTTAAGCCCAAACATGACGGTTCGGTTGTATTGCATGCCTAGCCAACCCATCAGAAAGCCGAGAAGGGCATAGATCACTAAATGGTTGATTTGTGGTTCAGCAAGCTTGACGGTAATAAAGTCGAGCTCATTTCCATAAACGCCGCGATACACAGTAATGGCAGTAGCAACGGAAATCATCGCTGCCATGGCACGTCGCATTGTGACGCGATGCGCCACTTCTTCAATGACAAACAACACACCAGATAACGGTGCATTAAAGGCTACAGACAAGCCAGCCCCTGCCACGGCGGTGTACATCAAGCGAATGTCATCAACGGCCAGTCTGAACAATTTAGCGCAGTATTGCCCAATGATTGCGGCCATTTGAATGGTGGGCCCTTCGCGTCCTAAAGCCAATTGTGGAATGACCGCAAAGATGCCACCAATAAACTTGACGGGTAAGGCTGCAAATTTAGGCGGATTGATTTCTTCACGCATGACCGCTTCGATATGTTGAACCCCGCTACCTGAAGCGTAAGGCGCAAATCGAATCAGCCAGCGTGCAAAGGCGACACTACAGCCGGTGATGACCATGAGGAATAATAAACCCGGAATCAGATCTTGATGGGTTTTAAGATAAGTGACAAAGGCCAGAAAATGGTTTTGTCCATGAAATAAAGACCAATGAAATGCGCCGCCCACTAAGCCGCTTAATCCACCGGCAATGGCAGCGACCATCAGAAGTTTGATGAGTCCCGGGTTGATGTCATTGAAGGATTCTTCAATGACCGGTGGAATGGCATTTTGGATCATGTCGATTGAGTTTGGAGGATTGTCGCTAGGTGAATTTAACAGATTATCAAGTTAAGTTTTATGGTTCGAGTCATTGTTTGAAAATGATTGTACAGTCAGCCAAGGTACGGACTGGCGCGAGTTTCACCGCTTTCTTTAGTGCAAAGATTAAGAGCGTGGCAAGTTATTGAATAAACTTGCCACGTTCACTGCGCATCACATATAGAACTGTGTGGTGGTTAATGACCTTAGCGCATCACAAATGGATTGCTTGGGACATTGTCGTCATAGGAAATCCAGACGCTTTTTGTTTCCAGATACTCCTGAATCGCAACGATCCCACTTTCTCGACCTATGCCCGAATGTTTCATGCCGCCAAATGGCATCATGTAACTAATTGCACGGTAGGTGTTGACCCATATTGTTCCGGCCTTGATCGCGGCAGACATGCGAAAAGATCGGCCCATGTCTTTGGTCCAGATACCTGCCGCAAGGCCGTAGATCGTGTCGTTTGCAATACGGATCGCATCGGCTTCGTCTTCAAATCCAATGATAGATAACACTGGGCCAAACACCTCTTCTTTGGCAATACGCATCTCAGGGGTGACATCTGTGAAGATAGTGGGTTCAACAAACTGGCCGCCGGGTAAGTTTGCATCAGTGGCTGGGCCACCCCCTAAAACACAACGTGCGCCTTCTTGTTTTGCGATGCGCATGTAATCGAGTATTTTTTCGTATTGTGGCTGAGTTGTGACTGGACCAATGTTGGTGTCAGGCTTCATGGGATCGCCTTTACGGGCGGTCAGACCAAGCTGAACCAGTTTTTCAGTGAATTGCGCTTTGATCGAGTTTTGAACCAATAGACGCGAACCGGCAATGCAAGTTTGTCCCGTTGCCGCAAAAATGCCTGAAATCACGCCAGAAGCAGCGGCATCCAGATTGCAATCATCAAACACAATATTTGGGGATTTGCCGCCTAACTCAAGCGAGACTCGTTTCATGCTTTTTGCAGCTTGTGCGTAAATTAAAGCGCCTGTTGCATCTGAACCTGTAAATGTGATTTTTGCGACTTGTGGATGATCGATGAGTGCCGAACCGATTTCTGCACCATATCCGGTGACGACGTTAAAGACGCCATCGGGAAAGCCCGCTTCACGAGTCAGTTGCACAAACTCCAAGGTTGAGACCGAGGCAAACTCTGACGGTTTGATGACTACGGTGCATCCGGCCGCAATGGCAGCGGCGCATTTCCAAGCGACAAATAAAAGTGGAGAGTTCCAGGCGGTAATGGCCACCACCACACCCACTGGTTCTTGTCGTGTATAGGTGAAATGCTGCGGTTTGTCGATCGGCATCACGCTGCCTTCAATTTTGTCGGCTAAACCCGCAAAGTATCGCCACCAGTTTGGTTGGTAATTGAGTTGACCACGCATTTCTGTGAGCAATTTACCGTTGTCACGAACTTCAATTTCTGCAAGGTGTTCTGCGTTTTTCTCAATGAGGTCAGCTAGGCGAATCATTAATCGCGCACGCTCTGATGGGTTCATTTGCGCCCAAGGACCTTCTGTCATTGCCCGATGTGCGGCCATGACGGCTAAATCCGCATCTGCGGCATTACCTTGAGGGATTTGTGCCCAAGCCTCACCTCGATAGGGATCCACGCTATCGATCCAGTTGCCATTGGTCGGCGCAACGTCCTGACCGTTAATGAAGTGATTGTATTTTTTCACAATGTTGCCTTCTCTGATGATGAAAAATCTGATCTTTGAGCAGATCAAGGAGTGTTGTTTATGTTTTTTATATCATTGATTTGGTGTGATATTTTCGTATTTCTTGCTAGAGCTACGCGTTCCGAAAGTCTCACGCTCGTGGTGTATGTGATACGCTCAAATATTCACAAAGTGCAGGTTTGAAAAAAGTTTTTTAAGCGTTGATGGAATCGTGATCAAATTAGATTAGCATCGTTGTGCGATTTATTAAATGCGTAACCACACGGTCTACACCATGTGCTAAGTAAAATCTTTATGCCTCGTTTGAGACTCATCTGTTCTTCAGTATGAAATGATCGGTATAAATTGAAAAATAATTTCATCAAAACTTACCGATTGTCTATTCGCATGTAATGCACGTAAAGTCCATTTTTTTTGTTATCGAGTGCTATATGCGTAGTTCATTCTGCCGTCAATATCTCCTTTCACTATATTCCTTGTACGTGTCGGGCGGATGTTTTGTGATTTTTTCCGCAGCTCAGAGTAAGCTTGATGAACAAGTGAGTAAAAAACTCAAAATAATGAACCTTAATCTCTCAGGTTCAATGAAAGGAGACTGTATATGACGAGGCACGTTCCTGATTTTGTGAAACACAAAGAACTTCAGCGTTGGGTGTCGGAAATTGTTGACCTGACCAAGCCGGATCAAGTGGTTTGGTGTGACGGCTCTCAGGCTGAATATGATGAGTTGTGTGCACAGCTTGTGGCTCGTGGCACGTTGATCGCGCTGAATCCCAAGAAGCGCCCCAATTCTTTTTTGGCGAGATCATCAGTCGATGACGTGGCACGCGTTGAAGATCGCACCTTTATTTGTACTGAAAACGCAATCGACGCGGGTCCGACAAATAACTGGGAAGATCCGGCACAGATGCGTCAGACACTCAACGGACTGTTTGATGGCGCCATGCGAGGCAGAACGCTTTATGTAGTGCCATTCTCAATGGGACCCCTTGGATCACCGATGGCTCGCATTGGTGTTGAGCTCACCGATTCACCTTATGTCGTTATCAATATGAAATTAATGACACGCATGGGACGTGCTGTTTATGATGTCTTGGGTGAGGACGGTCTGTTTGTACCCTGCGTACACAGCGTGGGTGCTCCATTACAGCCAGGACAAAGTGATGTGGCTTGGCCGTGTAATGAAACTAAATACATTGTGCATTTTCCTGAGACGCGTGAAATCTGGTCTTACGGATCAGGTTATGGTGGCAATGCGCTTTTAGGTAAGAAATGCCTAGCGTTGAGAATTGCATCGTCGATGGGGCAGGCACAAGCCAATGATGATTCACCCGGCTGGCTTGCAGAGCACATGCTGATTTTGGGGGTTAAAACCCCATCTGGTGAAAAACATCACGTTGCGGCCGCTTTTCCTTCAGCGTGTGGCAAAACCAACTTTGCGATGCTGATTCCACCTGCTGAACTGGCCAGCCAAGGTTGGGAAATTACGACCATTGGGGATGACATTGCCTGGATCTGGCCTGATGAGAAAGGTCGACTTAGAGCCATTAACCCAGAAGCCGGTTATTTTGGTGTCGCACCCGGGACCAGTTATGAGTCAAACTACAACTGCATGAAAAGTTTGAATCAGGACGTTATTTTTACCAACGTGGCGTTAACGGATGATGGTGATGTGTGGTGGGAAGGTATGACCGATCAGCCGCCTGCGCATTTGATTGACTGGCAAGGTCGAGATTGGACGCCTGAATTGGGTGCGAAAGGCGTGAAAGCTGCACATCCGAATGCCCGTTTTACGGTGAGCGCAACGCGCAATCCTGTGCTGGATGAAGCGTGGGATGACCCTCAAGGTGTCGTCATTGATGCGTTTGTCTTTGGTGGTCGCCGTTCAACCACGGTGCCTTTGGTGACGCATGCCCGAGATTGGGAAGAGGGCGTGTACATGGCAGCGACCATGGGGTCCGAAACGACAGCTGCTGCAACGGGTAAGCAGGGGGTTGTGCGTCGTGATCCATTTGCCATGTTGCCGTTTTGTGGTTACCACATGGGTGATTACTTTGCCCATTGGCTGTCCCTAGGTCAGTTCTTAGCAAAACGCGGTGTCCAATTACCACAGATTTTTTGTGTGAACTGGTTCAGAACGGATGCCCAAGGTCGATTCGTGTGGCCTGGATTTAGTGAAAACGCCAGAATCTTGAAGTGGATGATTTCACGTTTGCAAGATCAATCAGGTGGAGAAACGCACTTTTTTGGCACAAGTCCTTCCTACACAGACATTGATTGGACAGGCTTGTCATTTGATCAATCCCAGTTTGATCAAGTGTCTTCGATTGATGTGGCTGCGTGGCGTGAAGAGTTTGCATTGCATGATGAGCTGTTTCAGTCACTGAGTGACAAAATGCCGACTGCTTTGCTGAAAATTCGTGAAACGATGCAAACCCGCCTGGATGAGATGTCTGAAGACGTCTGAGTGCACTGGATGCCATGGAGAAATTGATGAGAACATTTGATACAGTGACGCATCGATTAAGAAACGCCAAAATCATTGCGACATTAGGGCCTGCCAGTGATGAGTTGGACCGAATTCGTGACTTGTTTGAGGCAGGTGCGGATGTGTTTCGATTTAATTTCAGCCATGGCACCTATGACGATCACCGCCGGCGTTATGAACTCGTACGTCAAGTTGAGCGTGAGTTTAATCGTCCTATCGGTGTGTTGATGGACTTGCAAGGCCCTAAACTCAGATTGGGCTTAATTGAAGGCGGCCATTTGTCTGTGAAAGCGGGTGATCAGCTGATTCTGGATCAGGATGCTGCGTTGGGCACTGAGATGCGGGTGCCTTTGCCCCATCCAGAGATCTTTGCAGCGATCCAAGCTGGCGATATGTTGCTGATTGATGATGGTAAAGTGCGCTTGCGAGTCTTGCGTTCAGACGCAACCCATGCGCGTGTTGAGGTTTGTAATGACGGTGTTTTGTCTGATCGCAAAGGTGTTAATGTGCCAGGTGCGATCTTGCCGTTGTCTGCGCTCACGGACAAAGACAAGCGTGATCTGGCTTTTGGTTTAGAACTCGGTGTTGATTGGGTGGCTTTGTCGTTTGTGCAGCGCGCACAAGACATTGAAGAGCTCAAAGCATTGGTCGACAATCGTGCCTGGGTGATGGCCAAACTCGAAAAACCAGCGGTATTTGATGCGCTCGAGGAAATTGTGTCGCAAGCCGATGCTGTGATGGTTGCCAGAGGTGATTTAGGGGTTGAGAGTCCACCTGAAGAAGTCCCTGTTTTACAAAAACGTATCATCCGCGTGTGTCGAGAAATGGGCAAGCCTGTGGTGGTGGCCACGCAAATGCTGGAATCCATGATTCAGACACCGGTGCCGACTAGAGCAGAAGTGAGTGATGTGGCGGGTGCGATTTATGATGGTGTGGATGCGGTGATGTTATCTGCTGAATCGGCTTCAGGCACATATCCGGTTCAAGCCGTCGATATGATGGACCGAATTATCCGAAATACAGAACAGGATTCTTTACAGCGTGACACGATGCAAGCTGTACAGTCACATCGTGACGGTTCGGGGCGTGATGCAATTTCGGCGGCCATTCGGACCGTAGCCGATGCCTTGGATGTGTCTGCCACCGTGGCATTTACCGCATCAGGTGCGACAGCCTTGCGTGTGGCGCATGAGCGACCACGCAGTGCGATTGTGAGCATGACACCTTATTTGTCAGTCGCTAGACGATTAAGTTTGGTGTGGGGGGTTCACTCCACGCAAGCACCTCAAGTGTGCAGTGCAGATGAGATCATGGAGCATTCCACACAAGCGGTGGTGCGCCATGGGTTTGCGAAACCAAAGAAGGCCATTTTGATTGCG
This sequence comes from Orrella sp. 11846, assembly GCF_048820935.1. NCBI lineage: Bacteria > Pseudomonadati > Pseudomonadota > Betaproteobacteria > Burkholderiales > Alcaligenaceae > Orrella > Orrella sp. 11846. Next base: position 173,113 of record NZ_JBMERD010000006.1, on the reverse strand, counting down.
GCAGGTACACCATTTGGTGTTTCAGGTACGACCAACTTATTGCGTATTGCGTGGGTCGATGATTGGGTGCAAAAAACGGATGAAACAATTTAAACGTGTGTTTTGCACCTTATGTCTGAGGCCACTTCACTTAGGCTGAAGTGGTTGTTTTGCTGATGATTTCATCAATGAGTTGGTTTAATTGTGTTGCTGGGAGCGCGCCCGAGACGCGTCCAATTTCTTGACCACCGTGAAAAACCGCAAGTGTCGGGATAGAGCGAATCTGATAAGTTGCTGCCGCTTCTTGTTCTTCTTGCGTATTCACTTTGGTAAACAAGAGCTGCCCACCATATTCTTTTGCGGCTGCTTCAAAGGTCGGTGCAAACATCCGACACGGACCACACCAAGGTGCCCAGAAATCAACAATCATGGGCAGAGCGTTTGTTGTGACAACTTCTTGCAATGATGCGCCATTGAGTTCAATTACCTGACCCAGTATGGGTTGCTGACAAGCTCCGCATTGTGGGTTTTCATGCAGACGGTTGGTTGGTGCTCGATTTGTTTTTTGACAGTGCGGGCATCTGATTTGCATACGGAAGCTCCTGATTAGTATTTTCTTAATATATAAAATTATATAACAAATAGTTCTCAAATACAACTGATGAAACAATTTGTCGGCACAATCAGCTTCTAGCTTGTGTATAGTCACAACAGTGCGCGAAGACATCGCATCTCTTTGAATCTGGGTGGGCTCAGTGAAGTCTGAAATCTTGCAAGTTCGTTTCTTTTTGATTCTTTTGGTCATTATCTCACTAGTGTTTGTGTGGATGGTGATGCCTTTTGCAACGGGTATTTTCTGGGCCGTTGTCTTGGCCATTTTGTTTTTTCCGATTCAAAAGCGTCTCACAAAACGTCTGCCACGTTATCCCACTGTCAACGCCTTGCTGACGCTATTGCTTGCGATACTGGTCGTTTTGTTGCCGATTACATTCATTACGCAGTCAGTGGTTTCCGAGCTTTATGTTCTTTATCAAAGCATTCAAAGTGGGTCGTTTGATGCTGGACATCTATATGAAAAAATTCTCAATGGGGTGCCACCGACAGTGCATCGCTGGCTTGACCACATGGGGTTTTCGAATCTAGAGGCAATGAAAGACAATATTTCGCAATTTGCCAAGCAGGCTGTGCAGCTTATCGGTAATCAAGCTTTTAATCTTGGACAAAACACATTTATGTTCGTCATTGAACTGGGCATTATGTTGTATCTGATGTTCTTTTTGCTGCGGGATGGTGAGAAGCTCTCAAATCTGATTACTGATGCGATTCCTTTGAGTAGCACACATAAAACAAGGTTTATGAGTCGGGTGGCGACGGTTGTACGTGCCACCATTAAGGGCAACGTTGCTGTGGCTGTTTGCCAGGGTATTTTGGGTGGGCTGATTTTTTGGGTGCTGAACATTCCACAACCGACGTTGTGGGGTGCCGTGATGGCGGTCTTATCGTTATTGCCTGCGGTAGGGGCTGGTTTGGTCTGGGGCCCAGTTGCAGTTTACTGTTTGGCAACGGGTGATATTTACAAGGGTGTCGTTCTTGGACTGTACGGCTTGTTGGTGATCAGCCTAGTCGACAATGTTTTAAGACCCATTTTGGTTGGCAAAGATACACGTTTGCCCGACTATCTGGTTCTGTTGTCGACTTTAGGTGGTTTAAGCCTGTTTGGTTTAAGTGGGTTTGTGGCAGGACCTTTGATTGCCGTGTTGTTTTTGGTGGCCTGGGATCTGTTTCGAGTCATGAATGACAATCAGCCTTCACTCATTGACATTGATGAATCAGACGTACCGCCTCAAGTGGATCAGTCGTCGACAGCATCAGACCCAAGATCTAGCGATCAAGCAGATTCGTAGCGCGAAACCACGTGTTTTGATCTTCACATAAGAAAACTACGATTTCTTCGTCATTCATGAGTTCGATTAGGTCGAACATCGTGTGCAATGGGGTGGGATCGTCAGAGCTTAATGCGCCGACGTGGATAGGGTGGCCACGCTCAAAGATTTCTTCAGGAATCAGCTCAGGTAAGAGACCAGGATCAGGCGGGCCCACTACTAGAATGATGGTGACTGAAAACTCGCCGAGTGCGTCATACACACTGGGCTTAGCGGTAAGACGAATTTGAGTCAGTTGTGCACCCAAGGACTCTAGAGGGAAAATATCAAAATCTTCTAGCATCAGATGCAGCCTATTCAGTGTTGATAGAAACGTAGGTTGTGATTCAGAATTGTTTTACCTAAAAGCATTGGACGACTGCAAGGTCGCCCAATTGCTTCAATGGTTAGGGTTGATCTACTTAATCGCGTTGCTCTTGGAGAGCACGCATCACAGCATTGAGCATGTTTTGTAATTCGTGCGTCATGAGTGTGAAGTCTGCATCTAAACGTTCGGATTCATTGAGTGTGGCATCGGCTTGCGCACGCTCTTCCAGAATATCGAGCGGTTGTATGCGTCGTAGGTCCGATTCTTCGGTCAACACAAAACTGATCCGATCTTCCCAAGTGAGTGCCAAACGTGTGCATTGATAGCCATTTTCAACATGCTGCGTGATGGTCGGTAAATCGACATGATGTTTGGCGTAACGAATAACGCCTGTAATATCGCCAGAAGATTGCCACTGACTATCTGCATCAATCGTAAAGCCTTCGTCAGCTTGTGCCTTGATAGACCAGTCGGTCATAAGCTGGGCACTAGATTTCTCCAAACGTAAAGGTTCAGCTGGGTAGGGGTGTAGGCTCTTACCTAACGCTGAAAGAACGTCTTCGGTCTGTGCATTAGCGGCAGCATCAATGACGAGCCATTGGTTGACCGGATCAATCCAGACACGTACATCACGGGCAATACTGAAGGCGCGCGGCATGAGTGACTCGATGACCATTTCTTTGAGATCACGCAACTGCTTGCGACCAGGGCGATAGCCTTGCTCTGCTTCTAGGACTTGAGCGCGCTCTTTGACCTCCTGATTGACAACGGTTGCGGGTAGTAGTTTTTTTTCAATCCGCAATGCCATCAGAATTTGGCCATTGATATTGACCGCTAGGCGATCATCATCTTCTCGAGGAGGCACCCAACCTTGAGAAACCGCACTTAAAGAATCTGAAGGGGTGAAGCGATGACTGGCCAGCGCTTGGTCGATCTCACTCCAGTGTTTAGTCCAGTGATTGGCCAGTCTGAAGACTTTGAGATTTTTGAACCACATATGTTTGACTCGCTCAGTAAAAAGTGAACAAGTTTAGTGCAAGCAGGCGAAGTGTCAACCAGAAGTCTTCCCAGTGGTTGTTTTTATCCGTGAGATAAATAGCTAGCCATTCCGTAAAAAAAACCCCTTCATTTGCATGAAGGGGCTAAAAAGCCGGTAGGGTGCAGCAGTCCCATCCGGCGGGGGACTATAAACCAGCGTCATCTCACTTGGTTTGACTCTACATGAATGGGGCGATCGCTGATTTGAATTCTCTTCCTCACATTGAATTGTTGTTTTTGAAACTGTGCCAGATTTGTGATGTGTTGTGTTTTAGAAGACAGCCTTTTGAAATTCAAAACACATCAGCAGGCATCATAGGCGATTAACCTGACACCAAGCTGACAGGTTTGAATAATCTGTTGCATGGAAGTGACGATCAGTAATCACTCACTTAAGTGAGTTTCTCTACCTAAACGATTCATGACAGTCTGCCATAAGGGACAACAAGCAGGTAGATATCTGTAATTGCGTGTTTCACTCCGCAAAACAAGCATGATTGCTCGAAGCGATTTCGATGTGAATTTCAATTATTGATGGATGTCGTTTGGAGGTGGGACGTGTTGAGGACTTGCGTGGTTTTGGGGGTCAGGCTTTTGTAAGCAATAGCCAAGTCCACGGACTGTGGCAATATGAACGCCGCTACTTTCGAGTTTTTTACGTAATCGATAGACGTAAACCTCAACTGCATTAACTGTCACTTCTTCACCCCATTGGCATAAGAAGTCGACGATTTGATGTTTATTGATGATTTGTCCAACGCGCATCAGAAAGATTTCGAGCAGACTGATTTCACGGGCTGATAGTGGTAGTGGTTGATTGTTCACTGTCACGGTACGCCCGACTTGATCGAATGTCAGTGTGTCGTAGCGTAACAAGGGGTTTCCAGTTCCTGAAGTACGCCGAATTAAGGCGCGAACCCGTGCTTCAAATTCTCGAGATGAGCATGGCTTGGACATAAAGTCATCTGCACCAGCATCAAGTAGGCGTACGCGCTGCTCTACAGAATCTGAAGCCGTTAGGATGAGGACAGGGAGTGTGTTGTTGTGTGCGCGTAAGTTTTGCAGAACTTCAACGCCAGAAAGACCTGGTAGGCCGAGATCTAAGATTAAGAGATCGAAATGTTGCGTGCGCAACACAGTATCCGCAGTCATGCCATTATTGACGGCATCGGTTGCATAGCCCAGTTGTCTCAGTGATTGCGTTAGGGCATCTGCGAGTGCATGGTCATCTTCAACAATCAGAATTCTCACAATGCAGGTCCAATAGTCAGTGTGGTCGCAGAATTCAGGCGATACTTGCTAAGGATTTAGCGATAATCACCATTCTACACACTGAAACAATCAAGGATGTGTTGATACGCATATTTCTCTTGTTCAAATCTGTTTTTCCTGAAATTATTCGTTGCGTTACGTTATAAATTATCTATACTGTTCATAAATACAGTAATATGAGATGTCATAATTAAACATGACAAATCATCTGGCAGATGATTACGATATCTCGCAGGTTTAACTCACCATGCGATACGATGAATATCTTGTGCGGCAAATCGACCAGTCGTTAAAAATCGACTCATGCGTGATGTTGCTGTTTCTCTAGTTTCACGTTCAGTTAAGGGAATTTTTATATGAGCGATAAGTCTACGAAGTCAGTTGCGAATTCAGAAAAAAGTAAAGCACTGGCGGCGGCGCTTTCTCAAATTGAAAAGCAGTTCGGTAAGGGTTCCATCATGCGTTACGGTGATAACGAGGTGGAGCATGACATTCAGGTGGTCTCCACAGGCTCACTTGGACTGGACATTGCTTTGGGCGTCGGTGGGCTGCCCCGGGGGCGCGTGATTGAAATTTATGGACCAGAATCTTCTGGGAAAACAACGTTGGCCTTGCAAGCAATTGCCGAAATGCAAAAGCTCAACGGTGTATGCGCGTTTGTAGATGCTGAGCATGCTTTGGATGTGCAGTACGCATCTCGCTTGGGTGTGAATCTGACCGATTTGCTGATTTCACAGCCAGATACGGGTGAGCAGGCTCTAGAAATTACCGATGCTTTGGTACGTTCTGGGTCGGTGGATTTGATTGTGATTGACTCAGTGGCTGCATTGGTGCCCAAAGCAGAGATTGAAGGTGAAATGGGTGACTCTTTACCCGGTCTTCAAGCGCGCTTAATGAGTCAGGCGCTACGTAAGCTGACTGCTACCATTAAACGTACGAATTGCATGGTGATCTTTATTAACCAGATTCGTATGAAAATTGGTGTGATGTTTGGTAGCCCAGAAACCACGACAGGTGGAAATGCGCTGAAGTTCTACTCATCGGTTCGTTTGGATATCCGACGCATTGGTGCCATTAAAAAGGGCGATGAGATCATCGGTAACGAAACGCGTGTCAAAGTCGTTAAAAATAAAGTCGCACCACCATTCAAACAAGCTGAGTTTGACATCATGTATGGTGCTGGTATTTCACGTCAAGGTGAAATTATTGACTTGGGTGTTCAAGCCGGTGTTGTCGACAAAGCGGGTTCTTGGTATAGCTACAGTGGGACTCGCATTGGTCAGGGTAAAGACAATGTTCGTGAATATTTGCGCGAAAACCCATTGCTTGCCCATGAGATCGAGAACAAGGTTCGTGAGCATTTTGGGGTGGTGACTCTAGGTGAACCCCCAGTTGCCGAGCCTGAGAAGCCAAAGCAGGATGAATGAAAGCTCGCATTTCATTAAAAGCTCGCGCTGTCCGATTGTTGAGCCAGCGTGAGCATTCCCGCCAAGAACTAATCCGTAAGTTACGATCTCATGTTACAGATGAATCTGAACTTGAGCGTGTGTTGCAAGAATTGGCGGATCAAGGCTGGCAGTCGGATGCGCGTTTTGCACAAGCGCTCACGCGTCGGGATCAGGTTAAGCACGGCATACGTCGAATTGAAATGACTTTGCGTGAGCGCGGGGTAGATCAGGCGCTGATTGAAGAAAGCCTAGAAGCCCTGAAAGACACAGAGTTTGAGCGTGCGTATCAGGTCTGGTATAAGCGTTTTGGTGCAGCAGGCTTGCCACAAGAGCCTCGTGAGTACGCGCGTCAGGCGCGATTTTTAGCGTCGCGCGGATTTGGGAGCGATCTAGTCATTAGGATTTTGGAAGGACAGCGTCCAGACGCTTGGGATGACTCTGAAAACTTTCATGCGGACTTCGGAAATTTGTAAGTCTGTAAGGTCTGTCATTGTGGTATTAGAAGTTCGCGCTATACTGAACGGATATCTGAACCCAAGCTTGTTGCGAGATGCCTTTACCAACCCCTGATTATCCCCGCACCCCTTTGCATAACCGAACCATTCGTGCCCAGTCTTTTGAGCGCGAAGATGGTCTATGGGACATCGATGCAGAATTGATTGACACCAAAGCGTACGATTTCACACGGCGCAGTGGTGAAGTGCATGAAGCAGGTCGGGCTGTGCATCACATGCATGTACGAATTACTTTTAACGAAGCCTTTGAGATCGTGGCTGCTCAAGTGGTCTACGATGCAGCACCTTATGGAAAACAGTGCAGCTGCATTGCAGCAGCCTATGGTGATTTGGTTGGCATGAATCTGGTCAAAGGTTTCAGACGTGCAGTTAAAGAACGGTTTGGCCGTGTCGCTGGCTGTACGCACGTGAGTGAGCTCGCAGGTTTTTTACCGACCGTAGCTATACAAAGTCGGGCGGGTTCTCGGGCCCGTAAACCTGTGCAACCGGCTGGGCGTCGCCCGTTTCAAATTGATGGCTGTCATGCGCTGAGTCAGCATGGTCCGATCGTTCGGGAGTTTCACCCGGATTGGTATGTCCCGCTGACTGAAGAAAGCAAATTGACAGCCAAATCGGATTGCTCATGATCACTTCTCAATGGAGTGATCTGGCGAAAGCCGTTACAGATTTCGGCAAAGCGCTGGTTAGTCAGGAAGATATCCATGATCACTCCAGACATTTAAAATCTGTTTTTAACCCTGTCTCAAATTTAACGACCGAACAAGGTACACATGAATATCCACGAACATCAAGGTAAGGAGCTGCTGCGCAAATATGGCGTGACAGTACCCCAGGGATTTCCGGTTTATGACGTTGAGGAAGCGGTTTCTGCCGCTGAAAAACTCGGCGGTCCAGTCTGGGTGGTGAAAGCTCAGATTCATGCAGGCGGACGTGGCAAAGGCGGTGGCGTTAAGCTCGCACGCTCTTTGGACGAAGTCCGTGAAATGGCTGGTGAAATCCTCGGCATGCAATTGGTGACGCATCAAACAGGACCTGAAGGTCAGAAAGTGCGTCGTTTGCTGATCGAAGAAGGCGCAGACATTAAGAAAGAATACTACCTCGGCATTGTGACTGATCGCGGCACACAACGTGTTTGCGTGATGGCATCTAGCGAAGGTGGTATGGATATCGAAGAGGTTGCTAATAGCACCCCTGAGAAAATTCTCAAGGTTTTTGTTGATCCAACCGTTGGTTTCAGCGAGAAAGAAGCACGTGAGATGGCCATTGGCATTGGTGTGCCTGAAGCAAGTGCTGATAAAGCGGCTGATCAGTTCCGTCGTCTCTATCAGGCGTATATCGAAACAGATGCGTCATTGGCAGAAATTAACCCATTGATCCTGACCGGCGGTGGCGATATTGTGGCATTGGATGCCAAGTTCAATTTTGACTCGAACGCATTGTTCCGTCAGACTGAAATTGTTGAATATCGCGACCTGCATGAAGAAGATCCACTGGAAGTTGAAGCCAGCCGTCATGATCTTGCTTATATTCAACTTGATGGCAACATCGGTTGCTTGGTCAATGGTGCTGGCTTGGCGATGGCCACAATGGATACGATCAAACTGTTTGGCGGTGAGCCCGCTAACTTCCTGGACGTCGGTGGTGGTGCGACAGCAGAAAAAGTGACTGAAGCATTCAAAATCATGCTCAGCAACGAAGATGTACGCGCAATCCTAGTGAACATTTTCGGAGGTATTATGCGTTGCGACGTCATTGCAGAAGGCGTGATTGCAGCTTGCAAGGCGGTCAATCTGAATGTGCCGCTGGTGGTGCGCATGAAAGGTACGAATGAAGAACTGGGTAAGCAGATGCTGGCCGATTCCGGATTGCCAATCATCAGTGCTGACACCATGGCCGATGCCGCACAAGCTGTTGTTGATGCTGCCAAATAAACGTCAGGGATTTAAAAAATGTCGATCTTAATTAATAAAGATACCAAAGTTATTACCCAAGGAATCACTGGTAAAACCGGTCAGTTTCATACTCGCATGTGTCGCGAATATGCCAACGGTCGCGAAGCATTTGTAGCTGGTGTGCATCCGACCAAAGCAGGCACTGATTTTGAGGGAATTCCTATTTTCGGTTCAGTCGCCGATGCGAAAGCTGAAACTGGTGCAACTGTCTCAGTTATTTATGTTCCTCCCGCAGGTGCTGCGCAGGCGATTCTCGAAGGTGTTGAAGCTGAACTGGATCTCGTGATTTGTATCACCGAAGGTATTCCTGTTCGCGATATGCTGGAAGTAAAAAGCCGCATGAATGCACTGAACAGCAAAACATTGCTGTTGGGTCCTAATTGCCCCGGTCTGATTACACCCGATGAAATCAAAATTGGCATCATGCCCGGTCATATTCATCGTCGTGGCAAAATTGGTATTGTCAGCCGTTCAGGCACACTGACCTATGAAGCGGTGGCGCAAGTGACCGAATTGGGTCTAGGTCAATCGAGTGCCGTTGGTATTGGTGGCGACCCCATCAATGGCCTGAAGCACATCGATGTCATGAAAATGTTTAATGACGATCCAGAAACAGAAGCCGTTATCATGATTGGTGAAATTGGTGGGCCCGATGAAGTGAACGCTGCTCGCTGGGTCAAAGACAATATGACTAAACCAGTGGTTGGCTTTATTGCGGGTGTGACTGCACCTGCAGGTAAGCGTATGGGTCACGCCGGCGCATTGATTTCTGGTGGTGAAGATACTGCGGATGCCAAGCTGGAAATCATGGAAGCTTGCGGTATTAAAACCACACGCAATCCCTCAGAAATGGGTAAGTTGATTAAGGCTGTTTTATAAGTCCGAATTAAACTGACTTTTTACGGGATCAGAACGGTTCAATTGCCCGTTCTGATCCCGCTCTGTCATTTTAGGAGAATTGAAATGAGTGATCATCATGAAATGGAACGTAAGGCGAGCTTGAGTATTTTGCAACGCTTGTCTGTTGTCGCTGTCATTGGAATCGTCCTGACGATTGCTTTGAATTACTTGCGTTAAACTTCTTCAGTTTTAAGAAACCGTATCAAATCTGATTTATGTCTATCCCTGACTCTCCCCCTTTGGATAAACCGCTTGTGATCGCCACACGGGCAAGTCGTTTAGCAGTTTGGCAAGCTGAGCATGTTCGTGATTTATTGATGGCTTGTTATCCAGGGTTAGAGGTGACCCTACTCAAACTCAGTACACGTGGTGATGAGATTTTGGATCGCAGCTTACAAAAAGTGGGCGGAAAAGGTCTATTTATCAAGGAGCTGGAAATGGCTCTGGAAGATGGACGGGCAGATTTGGCTGTGCACTCGCTCAAAGATGTGCCGGTAGATATGCCAGACGGATTTTCTTTGTGTGCGATTTTGCCTCGCTCCGTCCCATTTGATGCTTGGGTCAGTTCGGCCTATGCGGATTTGCAATCCATGCCAGCTGGTGCGGTGGTAGGCACGTCTAGTTTGCGTCGTCAGGCTCAAATTTTGCGGGTACGGCCTGATTTGATCATAAAACCACTGCGCGGCAATGTGAATACACGTTTGCGTAAGCTGGATGACGGTGAGTTTGATGCGATTGTGCTGGCAACTGCTGGGTTGGAGCGTTTAGAATTATCAGACCGTATTCGCAGTGTCATGCACGCTGAGCTTTCTTTACCTGCCGCTGGACAAGGCTCGCTAGGGATTGAGATCTGTGAAGGTCGCGATGATTTGGCGAAATGGCTTATGCCTTTGTCATGCTCACAAAGTACGGCTTGTTCTTTGGCTGAGCGTGCTGTTTCGCGTCGTTTGGGTGGATCTTGCAGCGTGCCTTTGGCTGCGTTTGCGCAAATTGACGAAAACAATCCGACCGAAATCTGGGTGCGTGGCTTAGTGGCCAGTCCAGACGGACAGGAGTTGCTAGAAGCGCAAGCTCGTGGCTCTGTTGATAATGCGCAAGCACTGGGCGAACAGGTAGCTCAGGAGTTGCTGAAGGCGGGCGCAGACCGCATTCTGGCCGAATTACTACAAGCAGATTGATTGAAGCGACCTTGTGTGCATAAAACTTTGCTTTTTTGCGATTCATCACACGTCAGCGCAAAGAGATAAGGTGTTGTGTGACAAATGAACGACACTTGATGACTCCCTTACGAGCCGTTTTGACTCGACCAAACGCACGACAACGTGATTTGGCGTCTTTTTTGCGCCAACAGGGTTGGTCTGTTCTTGAATTGCCAGCGCTTGAACTCAAAGCCATCCCCATCATTGAAACATCACAATGCTTTGCGCCAGAAAATTTTGATTATGTGATGTTTGTCAGCCGCTCAGCCTGGGCTTTTTATCGCCAACAATATCGACAAGCTTGGCCAGCTACAACCCAGATTGCAGCGGTCGGTGCGGCCACTGCGCAGGCAATCACACAGGATTTGCCTCATTCTCAAGATATATTGATACCCACACCTCAGGATAATCCTGACTCTGAAGGGTTGTGGCGTGTGCTGCAACCTCGGTTAACACCTGAATCCCGTGTTTTAATTGTGGCAGGCCGTGATGGTAGGACTTGGTTGCGCGAAACACTGGCTGATGCAGGTGTTCACGTTGAGGTGTTGTGTGTTTATGAAAGAGTACGTCTGAGTTTGACGGACGAAGCACGGAGTGTGTTGCAACAGTGGACCGAAACGGATGGCTTTGTGCGCACAGGAACGTGGCTTTTAACGAGTCAGCAAAGTATTGATGCGCTTGAACAAAGTTTGTCAGATGCTGGATGGCTGCATAAGCTGATGATCCACTCTGTGATTGTGATTCATCCTCGCTTGGTTACGCCGGCCAGACGGTTTTTATCGCGAACACAAAGTGCGCCGGATAGACCTATTGACGTGTGTGCACCCGATGATCAAAGTTTGCAGGCGGGTTTTGTGCAGTGTGTTGATCATCACTGGTTTGGCAAAGAGCCGAGGTGTGAATAATCGGACATGATGTCTAGTGTTGGCAAAGTTTTGGTGTATAAAACTCTAAGCGTCTCAGACTCAGAGATTTGTAAACGCTTCGTCAGAGTTTCGGGTTTTTCTGGCGCAAAATTCCTGATGAAAGGCTTACAATTAAACAATGACTATGAATGACAAAAAAGACAAACAAGCACAATCTGCGCTTGATTCTGACAAAACCGCGTCAGACCTTTCCCAGACCAAACAATCTGCGTCTTCAGGAAGCGAAAAGAATATGAAGCAGGGTGATCAAACGACATCACGCCAGGCAGATCCGTCGGCGTCGAAAGTCGAACCATCTCAGAACAAAGATGCTGTTACGACATCAGTAACAAGCACACCTGAAAAATCGAAAGATAATTCGCGTCAAGCAACGACTAAGAAAAACGAATCCAGACCCAGCGCACCCGCGAGTACTGTGCGTCAGGAACCGCCTAAAGTGTCGCCGCCACCTAGCACCCCACAAAAACCAACTCGTGGTGGAATACTAGGCTGGCTTACAGGTTTGGTTGTGATTGGGTTAGTCGGTGTCGCTGGTTTGACCTGGTGGCAGGAACAAAGACTCGACGAGGTCTCACGATTGGTGGCCAGTCGATTGAGCTCATCGGATTCCGAGGTGACTTCGTTGCAACAAATGATGAAGAGCACACAAGCCACCGTGACTTCACAAGAAGAAACGGTTCAGGTATTGCGCCGTGATGTGCGTTCTTTGCGTAGCGAAGTGGCTGGTTTTGATAAGGCTTGGCAGACGATGAGTCGAGGCTTAGACGATCGCATTGTGATTAATGATGTGCGACGTCTACTTTTGATGGCTCAGCAGCAATTGGCATTAACGGGTCATATTCCAAACGCCATTTCGATTCTTGAGGTGGCGCAGTCTGTTCTTTCACATCAACCGGATTCGGTCGCATTTGCAGATCTGCATGATGCGATCTCTCGGGATCTGAGTGAGCTCAGAGTTTTGCCTGTGATTAATGTCAACGCTTTGTCATCTGGTTTGAAGCGTGTTGCGGCTGTGATTGAATCGGCGCCGTTATTGATGCCTGATCAGCAGGTTCCCTCTGTGATTGAATACGTAGGCTCTGAGTCGCCGGCGCAGTCACCAGCTTCGGATGATGCAGGCACAGAGTCGTCTGTGGCTCAATCAAATGAAGGCGCACAAGAGCAAGCTTGGTGGCAATCTTGGGCGGATCAAACGCTTGCGCTGGGTGCACGTGCAACCCAAGTGTTGTCAAAAGAGTTTGCAAACTTAGTTGAAGTGCGCCATGCGAGCGATTCAGCTGCCTTGTTGTTGTCCGATCAGCAAGCCATGTTGTTGCGCACCAACCTGCATTCGATGTTGCTGACAGCACAACTGGCCATGCTGGCGCAAGAAAACACTGTTTGGCAGTCGCAGCTGGAGAGTGTGGAAAGCATCGTCACGAATTATTACGACACAAAAGCACCCGAAACACTTGCTGCGTTAGAAGAAATCAAACAGCTCAAAGCATCGTCAGTGAAGCCACAGACAGGCTCAGTTTCTGAGAGTCTGAGTGCTTTGGCAATGGCTTCGCAGCTCTTAAAAACGACCACTGAATCCGGGGAGTCACAGTAATGAGAGGATGGTTCTGGACAATTTTGATTGTGGTTGTGGCGGTTTTATTGGCCGTCGTACTGCAATCGTATCCGGGCAATATTGTGGTGGTTGCGGGTGATTGGCGTGTGCAAGTATCACTGGCATTTGGTGTGCTGATCTTTCTAGCCTGCTTGGGAGGACTCTACTTCCTGTTGCGAGTTTTGAACTGGTTTGCCAATGCGCCAAGCCGCTACCGTGGGTGGCGTGAAAACCGACGTCAAGAACATGAGCAAATTCAGCTCGAAACAGGTTGGGCTGCATTACTGGAAGGGCGTTACCCTCAAGCACAAAAGACCTTGACCCGTTTGTCGACTGAAACAAAAAATACACGTCGTCGTTTACTGGCTTTGCTCAGTGCGGCTCGTTCTGCCAATGAGGACGGTCAGCGAGATAAGCGTGATGAATTGCTCGAGCAGGCTGCTCAGGTCTCATCACAGTTAAAAGGCGATGCAGATATGCAGACTGCGGTGGCGGTAACCTCGGCAGAGTTGTGGCTTGAAGATAACCAATCAAAACGAGCCTTAGCTGCTTTAAATCAGGTTCCAGGTAGCGCACAGAAACATTTGCATTTAATGCGTTTATCCTTGCAGGCCTATCAGGATTTGCAACAATACGATAAAGCAATTGATACGGCTCGCTGGTTGGCGCGTAAAGACGCGATTAGCGCTCAACAAGCACAAGAAGTGATTGAGTATTGTGCAGCCACTCAGTTGCGCCAATTAAGTGATGCCACGGCCTGGATGAATTTCTGGAAATCCTTGCGCTCTCAAGAGCAGTTGTACACCGATGTGGCGCTGGCAGGTTATGACGGTTTGCTGGAACACGATGACGGTAAAGGCGCTCAAAAGCTGCTTGAACAAGCCATTAAACAGAGTTTTGATCCGAGATTGGTGGCGGCGTATGGTCGCGCAGAGCCGGAGCAGGTTTCTGCTCGATTACAAAAGGCTGTCTCTTGGTTAAATCAGCGCCCAGATGATGCTGATCTACTGGTGACCTTGGGTGCACTTTGTCTGACTGGACAAATGTGGGGCCAGGCGCAGCGTTATTTAGAACGTGCATCACGCCAGCGTAGTGATGCACGGATTCATGCTTTATTGGGTAGCTTGTATGATCGCATCGGTCAATCACAAAAGGCAGCCGCGCACTGGCGTTTAGCAACTGCTGCAAGTGCATCATTGCCCGTATTGGCTAAAGATGTGCATCTGCCTGCAGCTGATTTGGCAGCAGATCCGAAGTTCCATCATGTGGAGGGCATTGTTCATTTGCCCGAAGATGAGGACGACGATCTGTTGGCGTATGCTCATCATGCAACGGGTGATTCGATTGCAAGCGCTCAACCGCTATATACACCATCGAGTAATGAGGCTACACAGACAGCTGCAGAACGCTCGAAAGCGCCAGCTACTTCCAGTCGATCAGCCGCTTATGAAGACTATTATGAGTTTTTTGATAGCGCGCCGATTCCATTAGATGGCGCGCCCGTGGTGCATGTCCCACTGGAGACACCGACGTCTGAGACAGAACAGGAATCAACTGAGTCCAAAAAAGCTTAATGAGTGACATGATCCGCTTGTTTCGTCAAGATTCATGCGGATCATGTAGGATCAGGTCTTAAGACACTGCACAGCACTTCAAATTAATTTGGGTAGAAAGCGACCCGTACGTTGCATGTATTGCCCATACGCTTCAAACGATTGCAGTAAATACTGCTCTTCAAGGCGCGCTTTCAGTGAGAGCGTGATGACCAATGCAATCCATAGCGACACACCCAAAGGTGTTCCAAGAACACTCGCACAAGCCAAACCAAATAAAAGCACACTGGTGTACATGGGATGACGGATCCAACGATAGGGACCGTGTGTGATGAGTTGAGCGTGTTGTTTGGGCAAGGGTAGAACGCTGAAGTTTCCAGGACGGTTTGCGGTTATAGCCCAGATGCCGATGATGGCAGAAATGATCAGTAAAACAACCCCTGTGACGCCAGGGGTCTGAGACAAGCTATGTAAGCTCGCCAATATAGCCAAGACAAAAATCAAAGTGATTTGCAGAACAACGAGAACGATTCCCATCTGATCAAGCTCCTGTTGATTCTGTGACCACCTTGATTCGTGATGACTTGTATGGTGTTAGCGGTTTAGCTTTTGTTGAAGTTGGCAATGCCATCCACAATTTCTTTGTGAGCAGCTTCAATGCCTTCCCAACCTTGCACTTTGACCCACTTACCAGCTTCCAGATCTTTGTAGTGTTCAAAGAAGTGGCTGATTTGCTGCAATAGTAAAGGACCAACGTCTTCTGGTTTTTCCATATGACTGTACATAGGCAGAATTTTTTTGGTCGGCACTGCGAGCACTTTACCGTCTTCACCTGATTCATCCAGCATCTTCAAAATTCCGAGTGCGCGGCAAGGGACAACAACGCCAGGCATCAAAGGAAAGGGTGTCACCACCAGTACATCGACAGGATCGCCGTCACCTGCAAGTGTCTGTGGAACATAGCCATAGTTCGTGGGGTAGTACATTGCAGTGCTCATGAAACGATCCACGAAAATGGCGTTGGTTGCCGAATCGATCTCATATTTAATTGGATCGGCATTCATAGGAATTTCAATGACGACGTTGAATGTTTCAGGTGCATTCTGACCGGGGGAGACTTTGTTAAAAGACATGTGTGTTGTATTGATTCAGGTTGAAAGAAAGGGTCTGCGCAGAGTTGATTCTGTTAAACCAGATAAATGACCCCGTAAGCTCCTGATTTTAACAAATTATTCAGTCTGTTCCGATGATAAGTGATGTGTCTTGCTGTTCAATTCTGAAGTTTTTGTGAGTTTAGGTGGGACTGAGTTCATTTGTAGAGTCCGTTCCTTCGGTAGAATTCAAACAGGAACGCAGAATGACAAGATCTGGATGGTTTTGATGCACCTTAGAGCCATTTAGATTGTTTATGCGTGTGACGCTCCATAATGACATTCAAAAGAAGGGTATCTATGACGAACTTTGTATTTGCACCCACAGAGACTGTGGCGTTACCGATTGTAGGTAGTGTTCAGAAGTTTCCAGTGCGACGCGTGTACTGTGTAGGACGAAATTACGTGGAGCACGCCAAAGAAATGGGCTTTACCGGACGCGAGGATCCATTCTTTTTTAATAAACCTGCAGATGCCTTGCTGGTCATTGAAGATGGGACAACCGGTGAGATGCCTTATCCGCCTAAAACTCAGGATCTTCATCATGAAATGGAACTGGTTGTGGCCATTGGCCGAGGTGGGCGAGATATTTCAGTCGAAGAGGCCAATGAGCACGTGTTTGGCTATGCGTTAGGTTTGGATATGACACGGCGCGATCTGCAAGGCGAAGCCAAAAAACTAGGCCGTCCGTGGGAAGTGGGCAAGGCCTTTGACTTTGCAGGTCCGATTGGTCCTATTCATCCTGTCTCAAAAACGGGTGTTCTGAGTCAAGGTGCCATTTCATTGGATGTGAATGGTGAACAGCGCCAGAATAGCGATTTAGAGAAACTGATCTGGAGTATCCCAGAAAGTATTGCTTATCTGTCTGGTCTTTTCGAATTGAAAGCCGGTGATCTGATCTTTACAGGAACTCCAGAAGGAGTGGCTGCAGTTCAAAAGGGCGATCATCTGGTCGGTCGATTTAGTGGTTTGGGCGAATTGTCCGTCAAGATCGTTTAATCACACTGTGTGTTTAGAAATCAGTTTGCTTGCGCAGTGATGGCCGCAGACTGATTTTTGCTTATTACTTTTTATGTTGTGCACTGAACGTTGTGATCGAGTTTTGTGTTGCAGCCTGCGCAGAGGTTAATTGACCCAATGCAAAAGCGAGGGTTGCGCTACTGAGCCTAACGGCAGTACGCGCATCAAGAGCGGCCTGACGAGCGTGTAGTAGGGCATTGGCCGTCTCAGTCACCATGGTCATGGTTGCCAGACCTTCTTTGTAAGAATCAAATGCTGCGCCGTAGGCTGTTTGAGCTGTTTTAACCAATTGGTTAGCGGTTTTTTCACTCTCGAACGCAGACTCCAGCATGGTTTGTGCAAGCACGATTTCACGGACTGCATCACGCTGTAATTCATCGAAATTTTGATCTGCTTGTTCTTTGCGGATTTGTGCACCGACTAGGCGTGCGTTGCGAATACCGCCTTCGTAGAGAGGCACACTAATGCCCATGAGAATCCCGGAGGCATGACCGGTTTGCTGAATGGTGGGTAGATTTTGTAGTCGGAAATTGCTTTGATTGCTCGCCAACATACCTGCCATAAACACTTTGGGCATGAAGTCTGCTTCGACTGCTCGAATATTGGCTTTAGCTGCTTGAACAGCGGCATAACTTGCGGCGATGTCTGGTCGTTGTGCGACAGCTTGTTCAATCGCAGTTTGGCTTAGTTCAATTTGCTTTTTCTGATTTGCTGAAGTCTGGCTTGAGTTTTGTGGTGCGATACGTAGTTCAGTCATGGGCGACAGTCCGACTTTTGCCAGCAAATCGAGGTACGCGTTACGTTCCAGACCTTGTGCATTGACGAGGTGTAATTTGGCTTGTTGGACCAGCTGCTCACTAAATGTGGTGTCTAAGACAGTGGCTAGGCCTGTGGCGTGACGTGCACGAGCGGCTTGTGCAATGGCTTGGCGCTGTTTAATAGCATCTTGAGCGAGTTTGCTTTGCTCACGTCGCAGGTTGTATTGGTAGTAACTGGTTGTGACGTCCCAGATCACTTTTTGATGGGCGGCATTAAATAAGATGTTGGATGCGCGTGAGAGTTGTTCAGCAGCCTCTAAAAGGGCAGCACGCTGCCCAAAGTCAAACACCAACCATCCCATCGATAAGGCAGGAACCACACCTGAGATAGTCGTGGTGAATTCCCGCGGTCCAATTGATAATGGGGAATCCACCGATGTACGTTGATGTCCTCCGATGACTGAAGCTGAAATCACAGGTAAAAAAGTGGCTTCAACCATCCCGACGGCTAAGGCTGCTTGTCGTGCTTGATTCCAGGCCGTGCGTGTCAGCGGGTTGTTTTGCTGAGCAAGATCAATGAGGGCTGTTAGCGTATATGGGGTGTGATTTTTGGTGATTTCAACGGCTGATGCTTTGAGCGCATTAGAGGTTGGAACGGGCGCAATACTAAATGTTTTAGACGTTGATGAACTGTCGGGCAGTTTGGGATCCTGCCATGGTGCGTGCGGTGAAGCGGGTGCACGGTCTAATGCGTGCGTAGCGCATCCAGAGATCAAGATTGCCAATGCAGATAAAGACAGATAGCACAGTAATAAACGGATCGATGAGCGGATCGGTAAGGTTCGCCTCATGATGCTTCCTGAAATGATGTGCCAGTAGATTCGTTCTGTGTGAGCGTATTCAGTAGATTTTGAGCATGTGCCAAAGTCACTGAGATTTCTTGGTGCATTTCCATCTGAACACCGTGAAGGTTTTCAACGATGATGAGTTCATTGCGGGCGTATTGAAGGATCAACGATTCTAGCTGAACTAGTGTCTGACGCCAGCGGGCTAATTCGCTGGGGGTTAGCTGTAATCGCTTGGGCTCGAAATGATTGTAGCTAAGGGAGTCGTGTGCTTGATCTAAGGCGACTAAGATTTCATTGATCTGTGTACGTCGCTGATTAGCTTGCACTCGATCGTGAAGGGGTTGATCGCTTTGTTGTAATGCTTGTAACTTACGGATAATTTCACGCATCTGCCGTGAGATGGTGGTGATGACAGACACTGGCCATATGCGTGTAAATATCACAAACATCAGGAAGTTGCCCAATAAAATTCCATAAATTCGGTCTGTGGCGACAGAAATATCAACGGCCGGACCAAATCCTTGTAATACAGTCATTAAAAAGGCCAGTCCGATTTGAATGCCACCATATGAGATTCGTTCCGATCCGCTTGAGATCCAAGCGGCAAACAAAACACCGACAAAGACCAATAGCATGAGTTCGCCGATAGAGGTCATTTGAGGCATTAGCCATGTGATAGACGCAATACCCAGAGCAGCACCGATTAAACATCCTACGATGCGTAAAGTAAGCTTATGGACCGTCTCACCCGTGCTGCCTAAAGACACCACGTAACAGGTAATCATTGCGGTATGGATACCATCCCAATCAATGACGGTGTAAATCATGTAGGCGAGTGTGGCCGCAATTGTTGTTTTGATCGCTTGTTGTGAATATTCAGGATTTCGCCAAGCATCCTCTTTCACAAAACCCTTCAATGGATTCGGAGTCTTTGTTTTTGGGCCGGGTGCGGATACTGATTGAGCCGTGTTGTCGTCAAAGAGACGCCAGATCCGTCGTTGAATCTGCCGTAGATCGTCGGGTAGGTGGGTGTCTTCTTCTGGGACCGTTTTGTTCAGATACAGTTGACGATGTGTCATCACCGTCTGCCCGAGATCATGTTGACCAATAGGTTGTGCCAGATCTCGGCAGATCGCTTCGAGTTGGCCTAATGTATTTGAAATAAATGGGTTTGGAGTGTCTATGTTTAAAATGCTTGGCTTTGAATCCTGAGTTAATTCCTGTTCCGAAGATTGATACAGAAGAACTAGAATCGCTTCGAGATTGTTGATTGCGTGACGCATAGCTTGCGACTGTGCTTTTGGTAACAGGTGAAACAGCTGAGTCAGTTTTAAGAGATTATTGGCTTCATTGATCCCTTCTAAAAGCTGTTTTCTGATTTTTGCTTGTAGAGTTCTTTGCCTAGGGCGATGAATATCAAGGCGCTCTGAGAGTGCTTGTGCCACGAGCTCAAGTTTTTCGGCAATCGCCACATCGAGTAGTTTTCTGCAAGATCGACCCGCAAACAGATGAAATACAAACATGACGCCCATCGGGATTAAAACCATCAACCAAGCGTAGAGAATCCCACGTGTGACCATCTCGCCTAAAGGCGTCATGGGTAAGAGCGTGACTGCAAATGCAATGACTAAACCGACAATATTGCCTTGTTCACCCAGAGGCGTGGCTGCGCCAATCAGAACAAAAATATAAGTTCCTAGAACAATGATGACTAAACGCCACAACGGGTCGTTAATCGAGGCTGCAGCGAGCCAGAGTAAAACGGGCACAAGCAAGGAGATCAAGACTGAGATCGCAACGGCAGTCAGCATGTTTTCTTGGGCTGTGGGTTTGCCCAGATACATGATGAGATAACAGCCAATTGAGACGAGTGGCACGCCATAGGTCATAAACATCATGGCCGTCAAGCTACACACGATGGCGACGCGCCAAGTCATTGCGAACCGTCCCTCAAAGGGCAGCAAGTCGCGCCAGACACTTTGCCAAAGTAATGTCATTTGTGAGGTTGCCGATGAGGATGTGTGGTTCATATCTCCAAACCTCGAATTAATCCAAAGCGACACACAAGATTCAAACCAAGACTCAACGTTCGCAATCGGTTGTGTCGCGAATTGTGACGCTAGCTGATGCGCCGATACGCATCAGATCGTCGATTGGATCGATCATGCGAATCCGTACAGGGAATCGTTGCGCGACCCGAACCCAGTTTAGCGACTTCTGAACAACAGGCATGAGTCTAGGTAAGTCAATAATGTCTGAGCTTGTCACACCCCAGCCGATACTTTGCACGACACCTTTCATAGGGGTTTTAGGTGCAGCCAGCGCATAGACAGTGACGCAGTTGCCAATCTGAATATGCGGTAGATTGGTTTCCCGCATAACGGCCGTGGCGTACCAGGTTTTAGTGTCAATCAAGGTGAAAAGTGATTGTTCGGGCAGCAGCAGTTCTCCTTCAGAGACATTCAAACCGACGATTAAACCATCAAAAGGTGCCGTGATAATGGTATCTGACAAAGCTTTTTTGGCAATGGCCAGACCTGCTATTGCGATATCAACAGCTGCCTGAGCGGCTTCGGTCTCACCGACCAAGGCTTCGGCGGCGCGTTGTTGTGCCAATGCTTGCGTCAGAGAAACTTGTGCATCGCGTTGTGCGGTGCGTGCGATATCCACTTCCTGCGCTGTGACATAGCCTTTAGGTAATAGAGCTTCCAGACGGGCCAGTGTTTTGTCGGTTAATTCGAGATTGATGCGAGCGCGTCGGATTTGTTTATCAGCAATCTCAGCGTTGGCCGCTTCCGCACGGATTAAACGCATTTGATTGTTTAGCGTGGCTTGTGCTAATGCTAGTTGTGCTTGAGCTTGTTGGACGCGAAGCTCGTAGGTCGATGGATCAATGCGCATGAGCAAATCACCTTTTTTGACTTTTTGCGCATCTTCAATGGGGAGTTCGATCAATTTGCCCGGCACTAAAGCGGCGACATGAATCACATCGGCTTCAAAGGCGGCGTCTTCGGATTGAATGTTCAAGTCTAGGTGACGGTTATAGAGCCACACAGCGATGATGACAGCGATGACAACGATTAGTGTCAGCACGATCGCAATTGCCCGCTTACCTCGTGAGGGTAAAACGTTTGAGTTTGGCGTATGATTCTCCTCAGACATAGAGCCTCATTGTGCAGAAAACAGGTAAGAAAAGCCGATTGCCATGATCAGCGCCAAGCAAACGTAAAACACAAGCCTGAGTGGCAGTGCATCGTCAATGCCGGTTCGGATCAAAATCCAACGTAACGGTAAAACCAATAAAATACTGACGGCTGAACCCACAAGCCAACTTGGGAAATATGACCCAAACATAAAGAAGGCGGGTGCTTGTGCAAACGAGCAACCACTCAGCAGAAAACTGAAAATGCCCAGCATGAGCGCACCACAGCCGCGTCGGCACACACTTGGACGGTCGATTTTGGGTTGATGCGAAATCTTGCAGATCACGGCTCGTTCCAAATCAGACGAGACTCGGAGGGATTTAAAGTAGCGTAAGCGTTTAAGACGGGCAGGCCGTGTGTTTTGAATCGATTGTTGTCCATGCATGGAGATCCCGTCGGCGACTGATCTTAAATAATAACTAAATCACACTAAAGAGATCGTAGCATAATTGGTGAGGCAGCGAGTGTGACCGATTTCGCTGCCTCGGGTACGTCTTAAATCATGTCATTGACGTAATCAGGTGCTGGGTGGCGGGTTAAACGATGACCGGCTTTTAGAATCTGACTGGGGATGTCGTGTTGAACCAGATCTGGCAATCGGGCTGATACAGCCAATAATTGATCGAGATCGATGCCTGTGTCAAAGCCTTCGAGTTCAAGCATATGAACAATTTCTTCGGTGCAAGCATTGCCGCTTGCGCCTGGGGCAAATGGACAGCCGCCTAGACCGCCCAGTGACGCATCAAAGCGATCAATGCCAGCGTCAATGGCAGCGAGGACGTTGGCCTGAGCCAGACCGCGGGTATTGTGGAAATGCAGTGTCAGCGTCATGTCGGGGAATTCGGACTTGGCTGTCTGACAAATTTCTCGAACCTGACTGGGGTAGGCCATACCTGTCGTGTCACATAAAGTCATGCGATTGACCCCCATGTCTGCAAATAAGCCCATCAGACGCATGACCTCACTCTGTGTGACATCGCCCTCCATTGGACAACCGAAGACGGTGGAGAGTGATACGTTGATTTTGACGGGAGAGTCGTTTAAAGCCTGAACGATTTGTCCAAGTTGCAACAATGATTTGTCGCGTGTCATGCGCAGATTGGCCCGATTGTGGGTTTCACTGGCTGACATCACCAGATTGGCTTCATCGATGCCACAGCTTAAGGCTCTTTCGGCGCCACGCACGTTAGGGATGAGGACGGTGTACTCAACACCTGGCACACGTTTAATGCGGTGCATGACTTCTTCAGCATCTCGTAAAGCCGGAATGGCTTTAGGTGACGTAAAAGATGTCGCTTCAATTTTTGCAAAACCACAGTCGCTTAAGGCATCAATAATGGCGATTTTGTCATCGGTTTCAATAAAAATGGGCTCGTTTTGAAACCCATCGCGTGGGGCAACATCGTGTAAATAAATTCTAGGTTTGTTCATATTTGTCTTTAATGTTGTCATTAGTGATCGAATGGTTGGCTAGCTCAGACGATGCCGCGTGATTTAAGATCAGCGCGTTTTTGTTCATCAAAACCGAGTTCAGTGAGAATCTCGTCGGTATGTTCGCCCAAAGTGGGTGCAAGTCGATCAACGGCACCGGGTGTACGAGACAGTTTGGGCACAATGCCGGGCACTTCGATATCTGAACCGTCAGGCAGTGTGGTGGTGAGGATCATGTCGCGGGCACGGTAATGCGGATCATTGGCGATGTCGGCTGCATCGTAGCTTTTTCCGCAAGGCACACCCGCTGCATTCACTGCATCTAAAACAGTGTCTCGATCGTATTGGATTGTCCAGGCTGAAATGGCCTCATCAAGTTCTTGCATACGAGCTGAACGTCCTTGGTTATCTGCCAGATCGGGATCCTCAGCTAGATCTGGCCGATTGATGAGTTTCATAAGGCGTTTGAAAATACTGTCTCCGTTGCCGGCGATTAGTGCGTATTTTCCATCACTGCACAGATACGCATTAGTGGGTGCAATACCTGGCATGCTCGCGCCAGAGGGCTCGCGAACGGCACCGAATTTAGAGTATTCGGGAATCAAACTTTCCATCATATTGAAGACGGACTCATACAATGCGACATCGATTTCTTGTCCGAGTCCACCCTGTTGCTCGCGATGACGTAAGGCCATCAGAATACCAATCACACCGTGCAATCCTGATAATGTATCTCCAATCGATACACCAACACGCACAGGTGGGCGTCCAGGTTCACCACTAAGGTAACGCAAACCTCCCATGGCTTCACCGATGACACCAAAACCAGGTCGATCGCGATAAGGTCCAGTTTGTCCGTAACCTGAAACGCGTAACATGATGAGGCCTGGGTTGATTTGACTGAGTTCGGGGTAACCCAGCCCCCATTTTTCCATTTGCCCAGGTCGAAAGTTTTCAATCAAAATATCGGCTTCACGCACCATCTGGCGTACGATCTCTTGACCCTCTGGTTGGCGCAAATCGAGTGTGATTGAGCGTTTGTTGCGTGCATGTGCAGCCCACCAAACAGATGTGCCATCGTGCACATAACGCCATTTTCGTAGCGGATCACCGCCGGGAGGCTCGACCTTAATCACGTCGGCGCCGAATTCAGCCAGTATTTTTGAGGCAAACGGACCTGCAATCAGTTGGCCGAGCTCGAGGACTTTGAGACCTTGCATAGGACGGATGTCCATGCCGGGTGCGGATGAGGTTGTATTTACGTTGTTTTGGGTCATGAGTTGTTGTTTTTGGGATCTACAGGATCAATATGAGTCATTAGATTGAGAACACGGTGACGTGCCATCACGGCTTGTCGGGCACGCACGCCGATGTCATGGCCTTGCTCAACAGTGAGATGACGATTCACTTCAATATGCGCATCGACCAAGATCATGTCACCCATTTTACGGGTTTTGATATCATGAATACCTAGCACGCCTGGTGTAGCCTCCAGTGTCTTGATAATGGCTGCAAGCTCCTCATCATCGATTGCTCGGTCCATGAGGTCATGAAATGCTTCAGAACCAAATTTCCAACCCATCCGAAGAATCATTAAGCCGACGAGCAATGCGGCAATTGGGTCAAAAACTGGGTATCCCATCATATTGCCCAAAATACCAAATGCCACCACCAATGAGGAAGCGGCATCTGAACGCGCATGCCAAGCGTTCGCAATCATCATGCTTGACTTGACGCGTTTACCTGCTTTGAGCATGAATCGAAACAGACCTTCCTTACAGAAAAGGGTGAGGATGGCCACAGCAAATGCCCAACCAGAAACCTTGGGGATTGAGGAGTGATCAATCATGCGCGTGCCCGCAGCCCAGATCATGAGTGCCCCCACAACAGCCAAGATAAGCCCGAGAAACAATGAGCCGGCTGTCTCAAAACGATGATGACCATACGGGTGATCGGTGTCAGGCGCTTTTTGGCTTTCGCGATTGGCAGCAAGTACCACAAAGTCAGCTACTAAATCAGAAAAGGAGTGGATACCATCGGCGATTAATGCTTGAGAGCGCGCAAAAATTCCAACGACAATCTGTGTCGTTGAAATGACTAAGTTGACCCAGACGCTGACCATGGTTGTGCGTTTGGCGACCCGGGCGCGTTCTGCATGAGAAACCTCTAGACTGTCGTCTGTAGGTATAGAAACATCATGATCGGGTGTTTCGTCATGATGGGAAACAGCCCGATGGTGTGTGTGACCGTGTGTGTGTTGATGGTGAGGGAGGCGTCTCGGGTTGTGCATAGGTCCAAAAAAGGTGAAGGTACAGAAAGTACTGAGGCTAAAAATATTTACATATCATAGCTTGACCATACGCAGAGACATGGTATGTCCACTGAAAATGTCTATGTTTCAGGTGGTTAAATTGATTGAATGTGGACTCTAAGTGTTCTAGGTGTTGGTTTGAAAATTCTCTGAATCGTTATGTTGTTCCAGATGGATCCAGTCGACGATTTCAGCGTTTGGTGTGTAACCTGAAACAAGTTGCCCTAGGATTGTTCGAATTGCAGGACTCTCATGCTCAGACATGGCCAGCTCCAGCGTGGTCAGTTTTTCCGCTAAAACTTCCCAGGGTAAAAAATCCTCTTGAGCACGCATGATTCGGCTGTGTGAGGTGGGTAGGGGGTTGTCGCCAATCAACAACTCTTCATAAAGTTTTTCACCAGGTCTGAGGCCTGTCGTGACGATTTCAATCTCCGCGTTGGGATTGTCTTCATCACGCACCCCAAAACCCGATAGCTCAATCATGCGGTGTGCGAGATCCAGAATTCGAACAGGTTCACCCATATCCAAGACAAAGACGTCTCCACCTTCAGCCATGGCACCCGCTTGGATGACGAGCTGTGCCGCTTCGGGAATGGTCATGAAATAGCGAGTGATTTCTGGATGTGTGATCGTGACAGGGCCACCAGACTGAATCTGTTGGCGAAACTTGGGTACAACCGAACCAGAGGAGCCCAGCACATTGCCAAATCGCACCATTGAAAAACGGGTGCTTTCAGGATCATTCCAGCGTGCTGCAATCGCTTGTAAAACCATCTCAGCCAAACGTTTGCTCGCACCCATGACATTGGTGGGACGTACAGCCTTGTCTGTGCTGATCAACACAAAGTCACTCACGCGATGCTCTAGTGCCAAACGTGCCATGAGGCGTGTGCCGAGTACGTTGTTTTTTAAACCCTCAACTGGGTTGTGTTCGACTAGGGGCACATGCTTAAAAGCAGCTGCGTGATAAATCGTCTCAGGTGACCAAGTGTTAAAAATTTCACGAACTCGTTTTTCATCCTGAACAGAACCCAATAAAGGGGTTAGCTCACAGGATAATTTGAGCTGGGTACGTTTGGCTTCGAGTTCTGTGTGGATGGTGTAGAGCGCAAACTCACTGGAATCCAATAATAACAAGCGTTTGGGCGCTAGCGTGACAATCTGGCGGCAGATTTCGCTGCCGATGGAGCCGCCTGCGCCGCTGACAAGAATGGTTTTCCCGGTGACGTTTTGAGCTAAGAGTTTCGCATCAGGTTCGACGCTTTCTCGACCCAGCAGGTCGTCAATATCAAGTTCATGCACGTCGGTTAGAGTGGTTTTACCTTGAGCAATGTCACTGACACTTGGGATTGTGCGCACGGATACTTTGGATGATCGGATTTGTGCGAGGATTTCGTTGCGACGTTGACGTGAAATCGACGGTAAAGCGAGCAACACACTTTCAATTTTTTGCGATTTTACGAGTTCAGGCAAGCGCTTAGGGCTATAGATTTTTAGGCCATTAAGAACTTGTCGTTGCAGACGAGTATCGTCATCCAGAAAACCACAGACTTGTAAATCGGGGTGATGCTGAATGGCAGCCGCAAGTTGTCGACCGGTGGTGCCCGCCCCATAGATGAACGCTTTAGGGCGGCTGGATTTTTGAATAAGTGTGCGATAAGCACCGCCTAACCAGAAGCTCGCGAGAGCACGTGAACCGCTAACAGCTAAAAATAAAAGAATAGGTTGCAGGATGCCAATGGTTCTTGGGATGCCGTTAAAGCCTAAGAGTGTGATCAGTGAAAAATACAGGATGCCATAAATTGCCATGGCCTGAATGACGCTACGGGCAGCCGCAAAACCAGAGTATCTAAAAATGACTCGATAAAAACCGTGGGTGATAAAAATCGGTATCGATATTGCGATGGCAATTAAGGTCGCGATGTCTGCGCGCCAGAATGGATCACCTGTGAGCGGAACCCAAAAGTCGAGGCGTATATAAAACGCAAACCAGACTGTGAGGACACACAAAAAGACGTCGACAGACAATGCAATGAGGCGCTTGACGACTCTGGGTAATCTGAGAATCGGATCGATCCAGGCTTGTGCTTGTGTACTGAGTGAACTTTTAGGTTTCATTTTAAAAGATTGCGATCAGATCAATGAGGTGGCTCAATGGTGAACTCCTTCACGTTTGATTGCTTGTAAGAAAGTTTGCCACATAATGTAAAGATCAAAAAATAGACTTTGCTCTTTAAGGTAACGCGCATCAAACGAAACCTTGATTGGGATTTCAAGGTCATCACGACCACTGATTTGTGCGAGACCAGTCAGCCCCGGTTTTAATTGATGCACACCGAGTGCTGTGCGCTGTTCGATTAAATCATCTTGATTAAACAAAGCAGGGCGCGGTCCCACAAAACTCATGTCACCAATCAGTATCGACCACAGTTGTGGCAGTTCATCCAAACTTGTGCGGCGCAAAAAAGCCCCAACCGGTGTGATGTAACTGTCCGCTTGTTGTAATAAATGTGTGGCGACTTCGGGTGTGTCCGTTCGCATACTGCGAAATTTAGGCATTCTGAATAGGTGATTCATGGCACCCACTCGATCACTCCAGTAGAGTGCGGGTCCTGGTGATGAAAGTCGGATAGCGACAGTAATGATTAGCATGGGAATCAATAGTAAGCCCCCTAAAATAAGGCTTAGAAAGATATCCATCACGCGTTTTATAAATCGAGAACCGAGACTAAATGGATGTGCCGATGCGTTCAAGAATGACCCCTGAAAAATGACAATCACCAGCATGTTACCGCGCAACGCAACTGTACTGGAGGAGGATGTGTACGAATCGATGTGTTGATTCGAACTGTAGGTGTAATTTTGTTGCGGCGCAGCGTTTTTTGCTGTGCTGAAAAAAGCCTTTAAATTCATTTTTTTGCAACAAAATCAAAAATATGTTTGACGTGGACCTAGGACGCGCCTACACTGCGAGGGCAAGATTTTCAAGCGACGTGATTGTGATAGTTGTTTGCGTGTCGCCAAGTGCGCTACCTGTAGTCCTTATCCTTCGTTGATCGTCTAGCATTATTTTTTCTGTATTTATTATTATTCAAGGAAGTACTAAGCATGGCAACAGGTGTCGTTAAGTGGTTCAATGCCGAGAAAGGTTTTGGTTTCATCATGCCCGATGACGGTGGCAAAGATTTGTTTGCACACTACTCAGAAATTCGTGCTGACGGTTACAAAACACTGCAAGAAAACCAGAAAGTCAGTTTCGAAGTCGGTCAAGGCGCCAAAGGCCCGAGCGCGACAAACATCCAATTGATCGACTGATCAAATTGAATGTGACGATGTAAATCATCGTTTCTATCGATACGAGTCGATGGAGCCTGTGCGAATGTGCAGGCTTTTTTTACGCCTGTTGTAGATGTAAATGCAGGTTTTTTTGAATGAATCCAATGGGTAAGCGTTAGGTTATCGAGTGTTCTAGTATTTTTTGGGTCAATCGGTGTTAGGATTTATTCTCATTAACAAAAGGAAATTTGAATGAATCAGACTGTTCAGAATTCATCCAACTCGTCTGACGTGTTGCAGACAATACTCAATCGTCGTTCTGTCAAAAATGTGGTGTCACCCGGTCCTTCGAAGGAACAAGTGGCGCTGGCTTTGCAATGTGCGACAACAGCCCCTGACCATGGTGCGCTAAGAGTCTGGCGTTTTGGGTTCATTGAGCAACCTGAGATTGTGTCCTTGGGTGAGCGAGCCATTCATGTACTTGAAACACTCGGTCGCCCTTTGTCTGAAGAGAAAGCACGCCGCACCCGTGACTGGCTCAAAGAAGTCCCACTGCTGGTCGCCATGGCCTATCAAATGCATCACGACAATCCCAAAGTCCCTGATGTGGAACAGGCGCTTTCAATGGGGGCTGCGGTGATGAATTTCCAAAATGCCATGCATGCCATGGGGTTTGCGTCTTTCTGGAGTACTGGATTAGGGACATTCACTGAAGAAATTCCGACCGAGCTGGGGTTTGATCCGCTCGATTATCAGTTTGTGGGCTTTCTGGCGGTCGGTACGCCTAGAAATGAGCCAGCGGTACGTAAACCTGTGGATGTGAGCGTCATCGGTCGATGGTGCGCTCCTGGTGAGATCTGAGGCCAGAATCGGAACTGGGGATTATTCGGTTCCGATTTGTCCTATGTGAGTTGGTCAGATTTTATTCAGTTTCTTTAGTTTCAAATTTTCGACTTGCACGAATCTCGTTCGAATGCTGACCAAGCGTGGGTGGTACCCGTCGAATGCTGGTCGGCGTTCTGGAGAAGTTGACTGGGGAGCGTGCAATAGTCACGGTGCCTTCTGTTGGATGTGGCAAGGTCTGAATTAAATCGATCGCTTTTAGATGTGGGTCTTCCAAAAGATGTTCGAGCGTATTGACTCGGGTCACCGGCACATCGGCTGCGGTCAGTAGAGCAATCCAGTCATCGGATGTTTTTTGGGGTGTGAGTGTTTCAAGAATGGCGTAAAGTTCGCCAATATTCTGTGCGCGCACACCTGGTTCACGGTATTTGGGATCGTCCATAATTTCTGGACGGCCTGCCACTTCAAAAAATCGTTTCCACTGTTCAGATGTGTAGGGCAACAATCCAATGAAACCATCTTGTGTGCGGTATGGTTTGCGGTAAGGAGAAAGTGCCCGTTCATAACCCATCTCTGTGGGCGTGCCATCAAATGTTGCGCCCCCCATATGCTCAATCAGGTTAAAGCTCACCATGGTTTCAAACATGGGTACTTCAACAGCTTGGCCTTGCCCTGACACAGTGCGTTCGTATAATGCCGCCAAAATGGCATTGACACCCATTAATCCAGTGACTTTGTCCGCGATAATGGATGACACATAAGCAGGTGTACCGTCTCGACCCCGACCTTGCAAATCAGCTAAACCACTGCTTGCTTGAATAATGTCATCAAAAGCAGGTTTTCCGGCATATGGGCCGTTTTCAGAAAACCCATAGACACCACAATGAATCAGTTTTGGGTTGTCTGCCGCCAAAGTTTCATAATCCAAACCGAGTTTGCGCATCGCTTGTGGACGGATGTTGTAAACCAGCACATCCGCTTGACGAATTAAGTCTCGCAATAAGTCTAAATCATCGGTTTGCCGAAGATTGAGAACCAGACTGCGCTTGTTGCGATTGAGCTGCAGGTATGGTGCAGCCATGGCTTCACGGGCTTTTGGGGTGGCATGCCTAAAGACATCACCATCGGGTGCTTCAATCTTGATGACATCAGCGCCATAGTCACCGAGCGTTTGCGTGCAGTAAGGGCCCATGCCTACGGCTGTCATATCGATGACTCGAACGCCAGTCAAAGGGCCAGTTTGAGCAGAGGTTGAAGGTTGTGCTGTCATAGGGCACTCCGTCATAAGAAATTAAGATGAGCTGTAGTTGATGCGTTTTTTCATTAAGATGCCGTCCGATCAGCCAGTGCGCTGGCTGCCAGAACTTTACGTGCCAGTCGCAAGTGAGGGGTGTCGAGCATTTTGCCATCCAGTGTAGCCACGCCCACTGTGTCACTTTCTTCAAAGGCTGCAACGACTTGTGTAGCCCAGTGGCGAGTTTTTTCATCGGGTGTCATGGCCTGATTAATGGTGGCAACTTGGCCTGGGTGAATTGCCGCTTTGGCACTAAACCCATCACGATAAGCTTGGCGTGTTTCAGCTTCTAATGCTTCCAGATTGTGTATGTCGGTAGGAACGCTGTCGATTGCTATAACGCCTGCTGCTGCTGCTGCAAATAGACAGCGAGTTCTAACAAACTCAAAAAGTGATGTCCATGTGCGTTGGTCGTCTTCTTTGTTAGTGAGTGCGCCAATGTCTCCAGCCAAATCCTCAGCACCCCACATCAGACCTTTGAGCCGTGCGCTGGCTTGAGCATATGTATCGAGTCCGGCTAGCGACTGTGCTGTTTCAGTGACAATGGCAATGATCTGTGCGGCTTGACGAGACGCATCGGGGAATTGTGCTTCAAAAGCATCCAAGTAATGCGAGAGGATGTTGTGATCTTGTGCGTTTGCGCACTTCGGTAAAACAATGCCGTCAGGACGGCAAGGCATGACTGCGACGAGATCTTGTAAGGTCATCCCGGTGTCCAGTGCGTTGACACGCACATACAGTTGAGGTTGCCCAGGTTGAGCACGGCGCGTAAGCACGGTTTCCGAGTTGAGAAATTGAACGAGCTCTTGTCGTCCAGCTTCTTTGCGTGCGGGCGAGACCGCGTCTTCGAGGTCAAAGATGAGAACGTCGGAACCTGTATCCAGAGATTTGTTGAGTTTTCTGTCGCTATCGGCTGGCACAAAAAGGAGTGAACGCATGATGAATGTCTTCCCATAAAGTCGTCAATTACATGCTGCTTTTATACACTGTGGGCACGGTCGATGGTGCAATCATCCCGATACTTAGGCTTCTTCAGAGCGTTGTGTTACGAGGATGCTGCTACCATAGAACGTCTATTGTTGTTGTGTTTTGGAGTGAAGATGAAACTGGCCACTTGGAATGTCAATTCTTTGCGAGTACGTTTGCCGCAAGTGCTAGATTGGTTAAAAGAAAATCCGGTTGATTTTTTATGCTTGCAAGAACTGAAGCTTGATCAGGATAAGTTTCCAATTGAAGCCATTGAAGAGGCTGGTTATCAAGCCGTTTGGGCAGGCCAAAAAACCTATAACGGTGTGGCCATTCTTTCATTACATGAAGCCCAATCGGTACAACGTAATATCCCAGGCTTTGAGGATGAGCAGCAGCGCGTGATTGCAGCGACCTATGAGGTCAATGGCCAGACGGTTCGAGTCGTGGATGCGTATTGCCCCAATGGCGAGTCAGTGGAATCAGACAAATATGTCTATAAACTTGCTTGGTATAAGGCATTTCATGCGTGGCTTGCGCAGGAGATTCTAACCTATCCGAATTTAGCTGTGCTTGGTGATTACAACATTGCGCCGGCTGACGAAGATGTCCACAACCCAAAACGCTGGGCAGGTAAAGTGCTGGTATCCGATCCAGAGCGCCAGGCACTGCAAGCCTTGTTTGATTTAGGCCTGGAAGACTCATTCAGGCTGTTTGAACAAGAACCTGACTCATTTAGCTGGTGGGACTATCGGCTCAGAGCGTTTGCTCGTAATGCAGGATTACGTATTGATCACGTTTTATTGTCTGGGCCTATGGCGAGGGCTTGCCGGTCCTGCGTGATTGACACAGGACCGCGTGGGAATACACAGCCTTCAGATCACGCGCCGGTGATTGCTGAGGTGGTGTTTTAAACCATTAGTTGCAATCAAGACGCAGGATCTTGCCATCTTTATCCGCATGGATGTTTAAACGATCGATGCGGTAATCCCTTGTGGTTGGAGTGGTGGGGTAGAGCAGTCGCGTACCCTTTGGAAACTGCGTCATATCCAACTCTTTGGCATTGGTGCCTATCAAGTGTGTGTAGGGTTTGGCATTGCAAGGATCTTCGGTCATTTTGGGCTCCTTAGGTTTACTCGATCCACAGCCCGCTAGGCCAATGCCGATTGCGGCCAGAATCAGCCAACCAAATGGACGATGAAGTTTTGTTTTCATAGGTTGCTCCTATTGTTCTGGTTTAATTGCAGTCGAGGCGAACAATTTTGCCTTTGTCATCGGCATAAATATTTAAGCGATCTGGTCGAAAATCCATTGTGACAGGCGAATTTGGATGTAACAACCGTGTGCCTTTGGGGAATTTTGATAGATTGACTTTTTTGGCATCGGTGCCAATTAGTGTCAGGTTTTGTTCCACGTTACAAGTGTCTTTTTCAGAGACAGAGGGTGGAACAGG
The DNA here is from genome assembly GCF_048820935.1 of Orrella sp. 11846. NCBI lineage: Bacteria > Pseudomonadati > Pseudomonadota > Betaproteobacteria > Burkholderiales > Alcaligenaceae > Orrella > Orrella sp. 11846. Next base: position 139,936 of record NZ_JBMERD010000006.1, on the reverse strand, counting down.
AATATTTTGTGCGGATTGACCGCCTGTACTTTGACACCCTGACAGTCCCAAGCCTGCCAATGCAATTAAGGCTAGGCTCCATTGAAGTTTTCCAGACAAAAGCATGATCAATCCGTCCTTTTTGTAAATTGAACTCAGTAAGTCACTTAGTTTAAGCGTGTGCTTGATCAGTCAATGCTGTCATACCACCATGTCGCAACAATGCATCGAGTTGCGCATCACGACCTCTGAAAGCCCGAAATGATTCGGCGGCAGGTCGTAGTCCACCCACAGCCAGAATTTCCTGTCGGTAGCGCTCGCCCATTGCCGTGTCAAGTACATTGCCTGTTTCTTCAAACGCGGCATAGGCATCCGCAGAAAGCACTTCTGCCCATTTGTAACTGTAGTAGCCTGCGGCATAACCGCCTGCAAATAAATGCGAGAACGCATGCGGGAAGCGATGCCATGCGGGTGGATGAATGACAGCCACTTCGTCACGAACGCTCTGTAGTGTTTGCATGACGTCGCCGATCTCAAGACCTTTTGGTTGGTTATGAAGCAACATGTCAAACATCGCAAATTCGATTTGACGCACCGTTTGCATGCCACTTTGGAAGTTACGTGCAGCGAGCAATTTGTCAAACAAAGGCTTAGGTAAAGGTGCACCCGTTTCGACATGACCAGTCAGGGTTTCGAGGACCGGATACTCCCAGCAAAAGTTCTCCATAAACTGCGATGGCAATTCAATGGCATCCCATTCCACTGCGGAAAACGCGCTCGCGCCGGGCTCATCGACTTGACCCAGTAGAGCGTGTAGGGCATGCCCCATTTCATGAAACAGCGTGATGAGATCATCGTGCGTTAGGCGTGCGGGCTCGCCAGGTGCTGCCGGTGCGAAATTGCAAGTCAGATACACAATCGGTGTTTGTAAATGATCTGAAACGCGACGTCGATCACGCTCTTGATTCACCCAGGCACCGGCTTGCTTGCCTTCACGTGCCGTTAAATCCATGATCAGGTAGCCGAGTGACTCTTGATTACCCGCAAAGACCTTAAAGGCTTGAGCATCGTTGTGCCAGAGTTTCATTGAAGTTGGCTCAAAAGTCAGATCAAACAACTGTTTGAGCATTTTGAACAACCCGTCAATGACGCGGGGTTGCGGCAGATAGGGTTTGATTTCTTCTTCAGAGTAGTCGTATCGCGCTCGACGTAGTTGCTCACTGGCGTAGCCAACGTCCCAAGGCTCTAAGGTGTCTAGGCCCAGTTCGGATTGTGCAAATGCCTGTAAATCTTTGAGATCGCGACGTGCAAAGGGCAGAGCGCGTTGTGCAAGATCACGTAAAAAATTTAATACTTGTGGGGCATCATCGGCCATGCGGGTCTCAAGCTGCATGGCTGCAAAGTGCTCAAAGTCTAGTAATGCAGATTTTTCTGCTCTTAAAGCTAATGAACGCTCAATTTGTTCGGTGTTGTCATATTGTGTATCACCCTGATCTGAGGCCAGCGTGGCATAGGCGCGATAGAGTGTTTGGCGCAGCTCTCGATCTTTCGCATATTGCATGACGGGCAAGTAATCCGGCATTTTGAGTGTGATTTTCCAGGCGTTCACTTCGTCGGCTGTATCTCCGTTGGCCGTGTCTTTGTCGGTCTGGGCTTGCTGACGGAACCGAGCAATGACGTCGTCAGGCAAACCTTGTAAACGGCTTTCATCATCGAGCGTCAGAGACCAAGCATCATTGGCATCGAGGATGTTTTCTGAGAATTTTTGGGCAACCTCAGAAGACGCTTGGGCAATTTGTGCGAATCGCTCTCTTTTCTCACCTTGAAGGGCGACACCACTTAAGAGAAAGTCACGGATAGAGAGTTCGATGACACGTTGACGGGCAGGCGACCAATTCACAAAATCCGGGTTGTTTTTTAAACGTAGATATTGTTGGTAGAGTCCTTCGTGTAAACCCACCCAAGCACCAAACTCTGTCACTGGTCCTAGGATTTGATTAAACGCCTCGCGCAATGGTGCATCGCTCACGACTGACTTTAGATGCCCAACGATTGTCCAAGCGCGCCACAGTGGCTGCATGATGTCATCAAGCGGAGTGATCACGGCCTCCCAGGTGGCCGGTAAAGCAGGATCTGCAGCTGATTGCACAGCTTTGCGAGCTTTTTCGAGCAGATGGGTAATGGCCGGTTCAATCTGTTCTGGACGGATCGACTGATAGTCCATCAACTGATCCATGGGTGCGAGAAGTGGGTTGCTCGTGTCAATCGTCATGCTGTTCGTTTACCTCTAAGTCAGAACGTTGTTTTCTGTATGTATTCAAGTACGCGACTGGGGGGTGGTGTCTTGAATGGTTCCGCCCCTGTCGACAAAATTGTTTTAGTTAGACCTTGTTTTGTGCTGATCGTTCAGCGGCTTCAAGCGTATTGACCAGTAACATGGCGATCGTCATGGGACCGACACCGCCTGGAACCGGCGTAATGGCACCAGCCACTTGGCTGGCTGATTCGAAGTCGACATCGCCGCACAGCTTGCCATTAGGTAAGCGATTGATTCCGACATCAATGACTACAGCACCTGGTTTGATCATGTCGCCGGTGATCATGTTGGGTCGCCCAACCGCCACGACCAGAATGTCAGCTGCACGAGTATGGGCAGCCAGATCACGTGTTTTGCTATTGCAAATGGTGACAGTTGCCCCGTCAGCCAATAAAAGCATGGCCATGGGTTTGCCGACAATATTGCTGGCACCCACAATGCAGGCGACTGCTCCTCGGCGCTCGACATGGTGTGCTTCGAGCATTTTCATGACGCCGTAAGGGGTGCAAGGTTTAAAGAGCGGGGTGCCTGTCATCAACATGCCCGCATTAATGACATGGAAACCATCCACGTCTTTTTCTGGACTGATGGCTTCGATGACTTTGTGCGTGTCGATGTGATCGGGCAAAGGCAGTTGCACCAGAATCCCGTGTATTGACGGATCTTCGTTGAGCGCTTGAATTCTTGCCAGCAGCGCTTCTTGCGTTGTTTCGCTAGGCAAAGTTTCATGCACTGAGTGCAGGCCGGCTTTTTCACATGCGGCAACTTTGTTACGAACATACACAGATGAGGCGGGATCGTCCCCAATCAAAATAACAGCGAGCCCAGGCGTGATGCCTTGCGCAATCAGGGCTTGAGTGCGCTGTGCAACTTCCTCACGCAATTCGGCCGCCAGTTGGGTGCCAGAAATGATTTGTGCGCTCACTGGGATACCTCGGTGTTCATAAGGGCGACCTTCATGAGATCGGCCACGGTGGTGACCTGAAGCTTTTCCATGATATTGGCGCGATGGGCTTCGACCGTTTTGATGCTGATACCCAAATCATCGGCGATTTGTTTGTTCAGACGACCCGCCACAATACGTTCCAAGACCTGCTGCTCGCGGGCTGTCAAACGTGAAATCATGGACTCATGTTCACGCTGAGCTTGGGCGCGGTTGAAGTTTTGTGTGGCAATTTCAAACATACGTGTAACCGTTTCACGTAGATCCACTTCGTTAAAGGGTTTTTCTAAGAAGTCGATCGCCCCTTTTTTCATGGTGGTCACGGCCATTGGAACATCACCGTGGCCAGTAATGAATACGATGGGCATTGGGCTTTGGCGAATGATCAGCTCTTCCTGAAGTTGTAGACCACTCATGCCAGGCATGCGCACATCCACAATTAACACACCGAACTGATCGTCCTGATAGTCTGCTAAAAAAGCTTCTGCACTGGCGTAGGTCCGCACACGATAGGCATTGGCTTCGAGTAGCCAACGCAGTGAGTCGCGCACGGCCTCATCGTCATCTACGATAAAAACAGTGCTGACAGATTGTGGCGAATTCATGCGTGAGTTTCCTCCTTGGGTTGTGTGCTCGCTGGTATGGATTCAGTCGGAGCACAAGGCAACGTAAACCGAAATATAGTACCGCCTTCTGGATTCTTAGCGGCCCATAACTGTCCGTGATGTGACTCTATGATGGTTCGACAGATATTTAATCCCATTCCTAAGCCTTCGGATTTGGTACTGAAAAACGGCTCAAAAAGTCGATCTGGATCCTCGACGCCGTGACCTTGGTCAATGACGGCAATTTCAACCAGATTCGATTGATGGCTAACAATGACTTTAAGCTCTTGACCTTGAGATGCCTCCATGGCTTCCAGACCATTTTTGACCAGATTCAGTAAAACCTGCTCAATGAGAATAGGATCCGCAAGAACAGGCGGCAATTGTTCAGGCACGATCAATTCAACCTGAATGCTGCGCTTGCGCGCATCAATGTCCGCTAAGCCAATCGCATTATCGATGATTTCATGAAGATCGACACGCTGACGACGTGGTTCATTGCGCTTAACGAACTCACGGATACGACTAATGATCTTTCCAGCGCGCTGTGCTTGTTGAGCCGCTTTTTCCAGCGCTTCGAGTAAACGTTCAGAGTCGGCCTGACCGGATTTGAGCATGGCCACTGCACCCATGCTGTAGTTTGAGATGGCTGTCAGTGGCTGGTTAAGCTCATGTGCGAGTGAAGAGGCCATTTCACCCATGGTCGTTAGGCGACTGGTAATTTGGATTTTTTCTTGCTGCACACGAGATTCTTCTTCGTGTGTACGCCGCTCTGTGATGTCACGGGCAACCTGAAGACGGACGCGGCGACCATCTGTCCAAGCCAGCATACGATGTTGCACCTCAAACCAGCGTTGCACGCTGGGTGAAAAAAGCTCTATAGGTTGTTCGGTGTAGCGACCGCGTCGGCCGGCCAATAGCTCGGCATGACCTTGGGTTTGTGCACCAAATAAAGTTCGGTAGGTGCGATTGGCAAACAACAGATCCATGCCGTCGGCGGTATCGGCGGTCACGGAAATGGCATCATCGAGTCCCTCCAAAACCGTCATAAACCGTTCGTGAGCCGCGGTGAGTGCCTCTCGAATACGTCTTGGTTCCGTAATATCCGTCATGGATGTCATCCATCCGATCTGGTTTCCACTGGGATCAAGTAAGGCTGAAACATAAATTCGGGACACAAAACGAGAACCATCGCGTCGTTGTGCTTCGAGTTCAATGCCACTGGCCGGTGTCTGTCCTGTTAGCACACTGTCTAACATGTTTTGGTGAACGTCGTATCGACCTGGGACCCAGTAAGGGTAGGGTGGCATGCGACCGATGAGATCGGCTTCATTCCATCCGATCATCCGGCAAAACGCGGGGTTCACGTAGGCGATACGTCCTTCCATGTCAATGACACGCATACCAGTGGACATAGAGTTTTCCATGGCACGCCGAAATGCTGTTTCCGCCATAAGCGCAGCTTCAGTCTGTGTGCGATGACGGGTGTAACGCCAGAGTGCCAATAGCGCAATGACAATGACGACTGATAGCGCAATGACGATCCACATTAAACGCTGTTGGCGTAATTCTTGATCGATAGACACAAACATGACGCTGCCGTCACGAATACGTTGCAGCCAAAAAAATGTCCCCATGACCAAGGCATACAGGACGAGCACAAGAAAAGGCACGACCCAATACCAGCGACGACGCTTGAGATGTGCGTGGTTCTGGAATGGAGTCACAATGCCTGTTTTGTGTGAAGACTTTTTTGATGTAGTTGTTTTTGCGTTGGTCTGATTCCGCATGCCTAATCCTTATCTAAGTCTATTGTAACTGCCTGTGGCGATATCTAATTTTGAGGTCATGTGTTTTTAGTGTTTCCAAAGACTTTAATCACCCAAAACAGTCAGTTTGTTTCGTAATATGAAATAACCATTCAATATATGAAATCTTGCTTGCCGCTTTCGACACAAGACAATAGAATCAGGAAGTACATATTCAAGTTGCCGTTTTTTAAATTAGCAGCTTGAAACCGAACAATAAGAAAGGCTGCCAAAACAGACAGACTCATGTAGAGACATGTTGAGTGATGGTTGCCTTTCAGATGTTGCTACAAGGAGATGCACGATGGGTAGCCCTGATTTGAAGTACGAGACCGCGCTTGCAAAAGATGACCCGGAAGCGCAGGAGTGGCTTGAAGCATTAGCTGCTGTCTTGGATCGTGAGGGGCCTGAACGTGCCCATGAGTTGTTGGAAAAGCTAATCGACATGGCGCGCCGTTCTGGTGCGTATATTCCTTATTCGCCCAATACGGCCTATCTCAATACCATCCCCGCAAGTTTGGGCGAAAAAAGTCCTGCCGACCAGGCGCTGGAAGCCAGAATTCGTAGTTATATTCGCTGGAATGCGATGGCTATGGTGGTGAAAGCGAACCGTCACAACCCACCTGATGGTGGAGATTTGGGTGGTCATATTGCTTCCTTTGCATCGCTTGCGACCATGATCGCTGCCGGACAAAACCATTTCTGGCATGCAGAGACTGAAGACCACGGTGGTGACTTGATTTATTTTCAGGGACACTCGTCACCTGGGGTCTATGGCCGCGCTTATTTGGAAGGACGTCTGACCGAAGATCAACTGGATCATTTCCGTCAAGAGGTGGATGGTAAAGGGCTGTCTTCTTACCCCCATCCAAAGTTAATGCCTGAATTCTGGCAGTTCCCAACGGTTTCGATGGGTTTGGGACCCTTGATGGCGATTTATCAGGCACGGTTTTTAAAATATTTGCACGCACGAGGCATTGCCGATACCAGCAAGCGTAAGGTCTGGGTTTTCTGCGGTGACGGTGAGATGGACGAACCAGAATCCTTGGGCGCAATCAGCCTGGCTTCCCGTGAAAACCTGGATAACCTGATTTTTGTGGTGAACTGCAACTTGCAGCGTCTGGATGGTCCAGTGCGTGGTAACTCAAAAATCATCCAAGAATTGGAAGGTGAGTTCCGTGGTAGCGGCTGGAATGTGATTAAGTTGATCTGGGGTGGCTACTGGGATCCTCTGTTGGCTTCTGACAAAGAAGGTATCTTGCGTCGCGTTATGGAAGAATCAGTCGACGGTGAATACCAGGCTTATAAAGCCAATGACGGTAAGTTTGTGCGTGATCATTTCTTTGGCAAACACCCAGCGCTTCTGGAGATGGTTTCACGCATGACCGATGAGGATATCTGGCGCTTGAATCGAGGTGGTCACGATCCGCATAAGGTCTATTCTGCATTCCATGCGGCTGCGAATCACACAGGTCAGCCTACAGTGATTCTGGCAAAAACGATTAAGGGTTATGGTCTGGGGCATGTGGTTCAGGGTAAGAACCCAGCTCACCAACAAAAGCAACTTGAATTGGATTCTATCCGTGAGTTCCGTGATCGCTTTAATATTCCGATCCCTGATGATCAGCTTGAAGATATTCCTTATTACAAGCCTGCTGAAGATTCACCAGAAATGGTGTATCTGCATGAACGACGTAAAGCGTTGGGCGGTTACCTCCCCAAACGTCGTCCACGTGCAGATGAGAAGTTAAAAGTGCCTGCGCTTGAAGTTTTTCGACCCATTTTGGATCCCACGCCTGAAGGTCGTGAGATTTCAACCACACAAGCGTTTGTGCGTGCATTGAATCAGATTCTACGTGACAAAGAGATTGGACCTCGTGTTGTGCCGATTCTTGCCGATGAATCTCGTACGTTTGGGATGGAAGGGTTGTTCCGTCAAATCGGTATTTATGCGCCAGAAGGCCAGAAATATACCCCTGTCGATAAAGATCAGGTGATGTACTACAAAGAGTCGGCTGACGGACAGCTTTTGCAAGAGGGGATTAACGAAGCGGGTGCATTTAGTTCGTGGTTGGCGGCAGCAACGTCGTACTCTTCGAACAACCGCATCATGATTCCGTTTTTCATCTACTACTCAATGTTTGGTTTCCAGCGTTTTGGAGATCTGGCATGGGCGGCGGGTGATATGCAGGCACGTGGCTTTTTGCTGGGCGGTACAGCAGGTCGCACAACGCTTAACGGAGAAGGTTTGCAGCACGAAGACGGCCATAGCCATATTCAAGCCTCTGTCATTCCAAACTGCGTGAGCTACGACCCAACTTTCGCACACGAAGTCGCGGTCATTATTCAGGATGGTCTACGTCGTATGGTTCAGGATCAGGAAGACGTGTACTACTACATCACCTTGATGAATGAGAACTACTCACAACCTGGATTAAAGAGTGGCGATGAAGAGGGCATCCTGAAAGGCTTGTATCTGCTCGAGCCTGCGCCTGAAAGTGATCAGAAAGATGCACCGCGCGCCCAGTTGATGGGTTCAGGCACGATTTTGCGTGAGGTGCTGGCTGCGGCTAAGTTGTTGTGTGAAGACTGGGGTGTGATGGCGGATGTTTGGAGCGCAACGAGCTTGACTGAATTGCGCCGTGATGGGATGGATTGCGAACGCCACAATATGTTGCATCCAGGGGAACCAGCCCAGATTCCCTACGTGACACGGACGCTAGAAGGAACCCAAGGCCCTATTATTGCGTCAACCGACTACATGAAGATTTTTGCAGATCAGATCCGTGCGTTCATGCCAGCGGGTAGAACGTATAAAGTATTGGGTACGGATGGGTTTGGACGCTCGGATTTCCGCTATAAGTTGCGTGAGTTCTTTGAGGTGGATCGCCATTTCGTGGTTTTGGCCACATTGACAGCACTCGCTCAAGAAGGCAAAGTCCCTGCAGAAGCACCTGCACAAGCCATTGCTAAATACAAGATTAACCCCAATAAACCCAATCCAGCCCACGCATGATTGTGGTTTACCAGGAGAGAACTGAATGAGCGAACTGATTGATATTAAGGTTCCCGATATCGGAGATTTTAAAGATGTCGAGGTGATTGAAATTCTGGTCAATGTGGGGGATACGATTGAAGTCGAGCAAAGTCTGATTACCGTTGAATCAGATAAGGCTTCGATGGAAATTCCGTCGTCAGCAGCTGGCGTCGTGAAATCACTGAGCATTAAGCTTGGAGATCGCCTCAATGAAGGTTCAGTCATGCTGCAGATTGAAGCGGGTGCACAAGCACCAGCTGCGCAGCCTGAAGAAGCTAAACCTGAACCCGCACCTGCAGCAGCTGCACCAGCTGTAGCGTCTGCAGCCCCTGAGGTTGTGACGCCCCCTGCGGATCTTGGCGTGATTCAAACCGCACCTGCGGGTTCATTGCCGTCACCTACACGTGCATACGCTTTACCCACAAGTGTGACGAATTTGCCTCATGCATCACCTTCTGTACGTAAATTTGCACGTGAACTTGGTGTGGATTTGGCCCTGGTGCAGGGCAGTGCTGACAAAGGCCGGATTACTCGTGAAGATGTGCAAGGTTTTGTGAAGCAAGCACTGTCTCAGGGCGTGAGCGCCGCTGCAAGTGCGTCGGGAGATTCGGGTGCCGCATTGGGTCTGCTGCCTTGGCCTAAAGTGGATTTCTCCCAGTTTGGTGAAGTTGAAGCCAAACCGTTGTCACGGATTAAAAAGATTTCTGGTGCCAACTTACATCGCAACTGGGTCATGATTCCGCATGTCACAAATAATGATGAAGCGGATATTACGGATCTTGAAGCGCTGCGTCAGAGCCTGAATCAAGAGTACAAACGCCAGGAAGTCCGTGTAACGATGCTGGCGTTCTTGATGAAAGCAGCAGTGGCTGCTTTGAAGAAGTTTCCAGAGTTCAACGCGTCGCTGGATGGCGATCAGTTGATCATGAAGCAGTACTACCACATTGGTTTTGCAGCCGATACGCCGAATGGCTTGGTGGTGCCGGTGATTCGTGATGTGGATCAGAAAGGAATCATTGAAATTGCGCAGGAAACGAGTGAATTGGCTGCGAAAGCTAGAGATGGCAAATTGTCACCATCACAGATGCAAGGTGGTTGCTTTACGATCTCTTCACTGGGTGGCATTGGTGGAACTGACTTTACGCCAATTATCAATGCGCCTGAACTCGCCATTCTTGGTGTTTCTCGCTCCAAAATGATGCCCGTCTGGGATGGTCAGGCATTTAAGCCACGGTTGATTCTGCCACTTTCATTGTCCTTTGATCATCGTGTGATTGATGGTGCAGCGGCTGCTCGCTTTAATGCATATCTAGGTAGTTTGTTGGCGGACTTCCGTCGAATCGTACTTTAAGGGGGCGTCATGAGTCTTCAGGAAATCAAGGTGCCCGATATTGGTGACTTCAAAGATGTTGAAGTCATTGAGATTCTGGTTGCAGTAGGTGAGACGGTTGAGGTTGATCAAAGTTTAATTACCGTTGAATCAGATAAAGCATCGATGGAAATCCCGTGCTCTGATGCTGGGGTGATTAAAGAACTGCGCATTAAGCTGGGTGACAAACTGAATCAAGGTGATGTCATGCTGATGCTGGAAGCAGCAGCAGCGCAGGCTAGTGAGAAGCCTGCAGAAAAACCTGCGCCCGCTGCTTCAGCTTTAGCACCGGCAACTCCACCACCTGCTGCAGCTGCCGCGACTCCGACAGCATCGGCTTCAACCAGTCAGGCGCCGGCAGCGGCACCTGCCAGTGGTCCAGTGGTTGTGTTGGGTAGTGGCCCAGGTGGTTACTCCGCAGCATTCCGTGCAGCCGATCTGGGACTGGAAGTTATTTTGATTGAGCGCTATCCCACATTGGGTGGTGTGTGTCTGAACGTGGGATGTATTCCCTCCAAAGCGCTTCTACATAGCGCCTCGGTTCTGGAAGCCGCACAAGGTTTGTCAGCCCACGGAATTTCTTTTGAGAAGCCGTCTATTGATCTCGATAAACTGCGTGACTTTAAATCGGGTGTGATCTCTAAGCTCACGACCGGTTTGGCCGGCATGGCAAAAGCCCGTAAGGTGACGGTCAAGCAGGGCGTTGGTCGCTTTACTGGGCCCAATGAGATTGAAGTTCAGTCTGATAATGGATCAGAAAAAGTCCAGTTTTCACATGCAATCATTGCTGCAGGTAGTGAATCCGTGAAGTTGCCAATGCTGCCTCAAGATCCACGCATCGTGGACTCAACCGGCGCATTGTCACTGCCAGCGATTCCAAAGCGCATGCTGATTATCGGTGGCGGCATTATTGGGCTTGAAATGGGTACAGTCTATAGCGCACTCGGTGCACGTTTAGACGTGGTTGAAATGCAAGATGGTTTGATGCCTGGAACGGATAAAGATCTGGTCAAAGTCTGGCATAAGAAAAACGATCATCGTTTTGATCACATGATGCTGAACACTCGGACTGTCAGCGCTGAAGCCAAGCCTGATGGAATTCACGTCACCTTTGAAGGTGAGAATGCACCCACAGACCCCCAGGTGTATGACTTGGTGTTGCAAGCCGTGGGTCGTCGTCCAAACGGTGCTTCGATTGGGGCAGATCAGGCTGGTGTGAATGTCAATGAGCGTGGTTTTATTGAAGTTGATCAGCAGATGCAAACCAACGTGCCTCACATCTACGCTATCGGTGACATCGTGGGGCAACCTATGCTTGCCCATAAAGCAGTCCATGAAGGGCATGTCGCTGCAGAAGTGATCGCAGGTGAGAAGAGTTTCTTCGATGCACGAGTCATTCCGTCCGTCGCCTATACAGATCCTGAAGTTGCTTGGGTTGGCGTGACTGAAGAACAAGCCAAACGAGATGGTCTCAAGGTTAAAAAAGGGCTGTTCCCCTGGATGGCCTCAGGCCGTGCGATTGCCAATGATCGTGATGAAGGGTTCACCAAGCTCCTGTTTGATGAGCAGACGGGTCGTATTGTTGGCGGTGGCATTGTCGGAACAGGTGCAGGGGATCTGATTAGTGAAGTGGTGTTGGCCATTGAGATGGGGGCTGACGCTGTCGATATTGGTCAGACCATTCATCCGCATCCAACACTGGGAGAATCTGTAGGCATGGCGGCTGAAGCTGCATTAGGCGTTTGCACAGATTTACCGCCGGTTCGTAAACGTTAAAAGGGACGCGTTTAACCGTCTATGAATGTTTGAACGAGCAGGGTGGGTCAGAAACAACGACTCACCCTGATTTTTTAAAACTGTGTTAGAATGCTTCTTCTATCGGAGGTGGCTGTAGCTCAGTTGGTAGAGTCCCGGATTGTGATTCCGGTTGTCGCGGGTTCGAGCCCCGTCAGCCACCCCAAAAAACACTGCAGTATCAATAAAAAACGCCGTCCTCGTTGACGGCGTTTTTTATTGGTCAAACGACTTTGACAGGAATTTGACAGAGTTTGCGTGTGTGGCAAGCTGAGACGGTACCAAACCGCCTAATTCATTAATCACAAGTAAAGATATGCCAGCCTGCACGTGCCACGATATCCATATATGTCGGAGATCGTACCCATTTGGATTCATTTTCCTAAGTGGTTTCAAACGCATGCTGAAATGTTCGACGGCCGTGTTTACGAGTTCACTTCACATTGTCACCATCATTTATCGTCAGATCTGTACTTTTAACTGATCGTGAAACCTTTGCTTTTTAATGTTTCAATGCCAAACAACAGTCTGAATTAATCAATTGTTAATGACCATTGACATCAATTTATATAGGCAATTCAAGGTGTCCGTTGATGCATCATAATTCGGTATTGATGAGTAGTTTTGGCCAAAGTTTGTTGCATATATTGATGTTGGGTGGTGTTTCTACGGTGACACGAAAAAGTCCATGGAAAGATGGCATGCTGTTCACAAACAAGCTTATTATTTGTCGCTGAAACTATAAAGACACATAACAAAAAATGAATTTTATTCAATTGCGTATTGTATCGTCAAGCGATACAATAACAAATGATTAAAACCTTCCGGCATCGCGGCTTGCAGCGATTTTTTGAAACAGGTAGCAAGGCAGGAATCAAACCATCTCATGCTGCAAAATTAGCGCGCCAGTTACAACGACTTGATAGTGCAGCTAGTCCTGAAGATATGGATATACCGGGATGGCGTTTGCACCCATTGCGTGGAACAGATCAAGATCAGTGGTCGGTTTGGGTCAATGGAAATTGGCGTTTGACATTCATGTTTGAAGGTCAAAATGCCATCTTGGTGGATTACCAGGATTATCATTAGGAGATTGTTATGCGTATGTATAACCCACCTCATCCTGGCGAGACATTGCGAGAGGATGTTCTTCCAGCCCTTGGTGTGTCGGTATCCGAGGCTGCGCGGCAGTTAGGAGTGAGCCGTGTTGCTTTGTCACGTGTATTACATGGCCGTGCCGCTATTTCTGTTGATTTGGCCAGACGTTTGGAAGCATGGCTTCGTAAGCCAAATGGTCGCGGTCCCAGTGCTCAGAGTTGGCTGCGTGGTCAGGCAGACTATGATTTATGGCAAGCTGAGCATTCTGGACATGAATTGCACGTTGAGTCCGTACATACGACTGTGACCTAGTGTGTAAACGAGGATCAGAAAGCGCGGTGATAAAGCCCCTAAACTGCTGTAATTCCAGCGAAGATGAGGCAGCCATTGCCTCGCTCGCTTAGGCGGATGTTTGCACACAAAAGTCCTAGGAAAACGAAACGATGACTAATTTCAAGATTGGCGTAAACACGGAGTAATTGGTAGATTTGTTTGACAGCGAGAAATAATGTTTTGTAGAGGCTGTTGGTTTGCCCGTGTATCTAAATCCAAACTGACCGTAAGACCCGTCTAATGCTTACAGTCAGTATTTGGGTGATGACTGGATGGATAAAGACGTCATCAAGATGATTCATCTGTGTCGAGCACATAGTTGGCTGTTTGATAGCCGTCTTCGATAAGCTGACGAATAGTTGCACGAGAGAAGTCGTACGCAAGTGAAGGCGGATTCTCAGGTGTCGTCTCACGCATGATACGTGTAAATGTTGTGCGCGCTGCACGACCCATCAGTTGTTGATATAGAGGTTCACTACGGAATAAATTGGCTTGCTCTTGCGGCATTGCTTCGAGTAGCTGTTTGATTAAACGTTGATGATCCTGAATCAAGTCTTGTTGGCGATGGTTACTACGCAACCTTTCAGAAAACAAGATTTCATCGCGCCGCGAAAACACATCTGTCATGTTTTTAGGAAGATGTTCACGATGACCTGTGAATAGATCAACCAAATAGATCTGTTTGCCGGTTGAACCCACACGTTCGAGCACGATATCTAAGGGCGAGTTACTGATGATCCCTGCATCCCAGTAATGCCTGTCATCAATTGTGGTCCATGGGAAAGCAGGTGGCAAACTGCCACTCGCTAAAATATGATCAGCGGTTAAGTTCTCTGTATAACTGTCAAACAAAACGATTTCACTGGTCTGAACATCAATGGCGGTGACCAGTAAACGAATTGGACCATTGCGTAAAGCTGGAAAGTCGACATATTTCTCCAGAAGCTCTTTCGCATCTGAAAAATCATATAAACCCGTCCAAGTGTCGGGTGGGCCAGCTCTTAAAAGCATGGCTAGCATCCAGCGAGGTGTAAAAAATCCAGGTACACCAAACATGGCGATCTGGTTGGTGGCCATCAGACGACGGCTGGACTCATCAGGGCTTTCGACAGCTACTGCAGAAATGTCGTGCCAGAAACTGTCTAGTGCTTCTGCGGCATGCTCTTTGGCGCTGGCAATGATGGCGGCATTAAATGCACCAATAGAAACGCCAGCCACCAAGTCCGGAATGATGCCGTGTTCTTGAAGTGCCCGAACCGCGCCACATTCAAATGCACCGTAGGCGCCACCACCCTGCAAAATAAAGGCCACCTGACCGGGGATTTCACTGAGTTTGAAACTGGCTTTTCGTAAGCTTGTGAGATGTTTGGCTAGAGGGACTCGATCGCGAATCAACATGCTGGCTGCCCGTGCGTTTTCACCGGCACGTCCGAGCGCAAAGAATCCCTGACAGATATCGTCTTTAAGATACAGCGTTTCAAACTGGTTGTTTTTTCGGTTTTCACGATCAATGGTCTTGGCATCGGCTTGCGTCAGACCCAGCACGTTAAAGCTTTGATCAAAGACATGGCTATAAAAGTAGCTAATGTGTGAGTAAGGATCATTGATCCTACTCATATTCCGCGCTGCACATTGGGCTTGATTAATTGCATTGTCCCAGTGTTCCGTTCGAATATATTGCTGAAAAACTGGATGCCAAGCGTTGGCGACATCACCTGCTGCAAAGATATCAGGATCGTTAGTTTGCAAGAATTTATCGACCAACACACCATTCTCAAGTGTGATGCCTGAGGATTGCAGCCAATCAATTGCCGGTGTAACCCCGGTTCCCATCACGACAAGATCGCATTGAATCTTTTCGCCAGTATCGGTGACGACTGTGGTGACTTTCTTTTCGCCTTCCAATCGGACTGGACGTACATCCAAACGCAAGTCGATTTTTTGTGACCGTAGAATGGCTTCAAAATGTCTGGAAATGGCTGGATGGTTTAGTTTGCAAAGGAGGTCGTTGCGCTCAATGAGGGTCACGCTAAGCCCCATTTGTTTTAAGGTGCCCGCAATTTCCATGCCGATAAAGCCAGCACCAATGACCACCGCATGACGATCTGACTTGCAATGGTCCACAATTTTGATGGCATCATCAAAAGTTCGCAATGTGTGGACACCCGCGAGGTTTGCGCCTGGAACATCAGCCCGCATTGCTCTAGAACCCGTTGCAATCAGGAGCCGATCGTAATGTAGTTGTGTGACCTTGTTTTTTTGTTTGAGGCTGATCGTTTTCTTCGCGCGATCCAATGCCGTCACTTGTGTGCCGCGTAAAAGCTCGATGTTTAATGTTTCGTACTCCGTACTTGGCATGACGGGTGAGCGTGGGGCGGTCATAGCAAGACCCATCCCGAGTTTAGATAACGCAGGTCGATGATACGGATAATGACTTTCTTGACCGATGAGCATGATCGTGGCTTTGGGATTGAGTTGACGTAAAGTTTGTGCTGCGGTTGCACCGGCTGTACCAGCACCAACGATCACAAAATCCGAATGCGGTAAGGAATGAGTATCTTTCATGGTTTTAATAGGTTCTGTATCAGAAAATAGACATGGATAACCCAGCGGCAAATAAAGATCCTAGGGTTTCGCACGGTTCTAGTTGTTCGTCAGTCAATGTTTTTTGGGCCAAGATTGCCTCAGGTGTTTGTGCCTGCGTATTGACAATTAGAGCAGGTTGAATCAGTTTGAGTCGCCACCCAGTGGCAATTCGTTCAATCTGTCGAGCAGCGTTTTCTCCATCGCTACCCGCACAAATTAGGATGCCGTATGGTCGACCTTGGATGCGATCCAAAGCGCCATAGTAAGTACGATCAAAAAAGTCTTTTAACATGCCGCTCATCGATGCCAGATTTTCTGGGGTGGCAAACACATAACCATCTGCATCTAGTAAATCTTGCGTGACGGTTTGTGATGCATGTCGAATCAGAATTTTGATATCATCGGATGCGAGCACGCCTTTTTCGAGTGCATCGACCATTTGTCGAGTTCCGTTCGTTTGGCTGTGATAAACCACCAACAGCTTTCGTGCATAGGTAGAGTTTTCAGGCATGATTTGTGATGTCAGGTTGTCGTATCAGCTATAAGAGTAACAAAGCTCTATAAGAAAGTATTGGATATTGATGACGGCGTCATGGTGGCCTCAACTTCTGCGACCGTTCATCGACACTTTTGATATGGATTCAAGAATAAAGAGAAGGGGATTTCAAAATGGCACTGAAAAAAACAAAAGATGGCATAGAAATTATTGGTCTAGGATTACATTTCGATGAAATGCCGCTTGGCCGAAAGATTCGAACTGTGGGGCGCACTATCACAGAAGCCGATCTGGTCTCCTTTGTGAATGCGACAGGCTTTACGGAAGTGCTCTTTACGAATACGGAATTTTTGCGTGAGGACTCAGACATTAAAGGTCGTCTGGTGCCAGGCGCGTTGGTTTTCTCAATGGCTGAGGGTCTGTTGATGCAGGCGGCTATGCAGCATACGGGCTACGCATTTTTGGACATGGAAATGAAAGTGCTTGGACCGACTTTTGTGGGTAATACGATTGAAGTGATCAGTGAGGTCATCGAAGCCCGCCCCAGTCGTAGTCGACCTGATCGCGGGTTGGTACGAACATTGAATCAAGTCGTAACTGAAGATGGTACGGTGGTGATGACTTACACACCGATGCGCTTTGTAAAACGTGTGACAGACTAAGAGCTTTTA
This sequence comes from Orrella sp. 11846, assembly GCF_048820935.1. Taxonomy (NCBI): domain Bacteria; kingdom Pseudomonadati; phylum Pseudomonadota; class Betaproteobacteria; order Burkholderiales; family Alcaligenaceae; genus Orrella; species Orrella sp. 11846. Next base: position 122,900 of record NZ_JBMERD010000006.1, on the reverse strand, counting down.
ATCAAAATATGAAGCCCGAAATCCCATGAGGATCTCGGGCTTCATGTTTTTGTGTTCAAGCAAAGCATCAGGTCGGCATAGTTCGCACCCGCTCGATTTGATTTAACTTAGCTAGACATTTTGGGTGGGAAGACTTTGTACCATGCACCATAAACCCAGCATGCTGCACAAAATGAGAAAGCCCATTCCAAAGCAGAAAACACGACCAATACCATGGCGGGGACACGCCAGAATTCGTTGCCTGTGAAATAAAGCACACTAGCCACTGTTGCGGCAATAAACAACAATTTGTTGGCAAACATTTTGGCGCCGGCGTTTTCTTTACGGCCTGCGATATTCATTTTTTCCATGGTTTTTGCAAACACGCGGTGTGACGGACATTTGTAATGTCCTAAAAATCCGCGAACAAATCCCATCACAGCCAATATCACCATCAACCAGGGTAGACCTGCGTACAGAGCCAGCAAACAGACGACAAATGTAATAAATGCGTCAAAGCGAATTGTGTTGGAATTCACGGGTGGAACGTCGAATCGAAGCATGATAGAAACCCCAAATTGATTTAGTATTTATACATTATATTATAAAACATAACGTAATTGCAAATGAATGCTTACAAATGTGGTTTTGATGGCACATTCACGAACAGGGGATGGGGGGTTCGATCAAACAGGCGCCAAAGCGTGAGTGCTCTGGCGCCTGTTTGCTTAGATCAATCGATGAACGTTTAGGCAGCAGGGTAGAAAATTGACATGGTTTCTGCAATACATGCAGGGCGGCTGGCGCCTTCGAGCTCAACTGTTGCTGTAAAGGTGCACTCCAGTCCACCGTCCGCACGCTCATTGACGTTTGTCAGTTCATAGGTTGCGCGTGTGCGGCTGCCGCTGGGAACGGGTGTCAGGAAACGAACTTTATTCATTCCGTAGTTAACACCCATGCTGGTGCCGGTGACTTCAAATGTCTTAAAGCGCATGCCAGCCAGCATTGACAGGGTCAGATAGCCATGGGCAATGGTATTGCCAAATTTTGATTCTTTTGCACGTTCTGGGTCGACGTGAATCCACTGAAAATCACCAGTTGCTTCGGCGAATTTATCAATACGAGCCTGATCAATATCCCACCAATCGCTGGTGCCAATTTTTGTACCGACTAAAGATTTCAAATCATGAAAATTAACTTCACGCATCTGTTTACCCTCTATAAGTTGAGTGATTTATGAATAAGCTTTGTATCAAGCATACTTAAAAAATCACATGATTTAGTGTGTCTTTAGAAATTGTAAGAACAGTCTTTGTTTTAATCTCGTTCAAGCCTGAAAGGTGCACGCCATTGTCCATGCATGACAAATAAAGTACTGGTTAAGAGCAAGCTTGCCGCAATCAGTAATGAAAGCGTATAGTTACCCGCGATATCTCGCAAAATTCCAAAAAAAGCGGGTCCAAGTGCGGTGACAAATTGCATCAATGAGCCACTAAAACCAAAAACTCGCCCAAATGAAGCTGCGCCAAATTCACGTCTGACAATCAGTGCAGGTAAGGTGGTCAGATTGCCGACGTTAAATCCAAAAATCAATAAACCAAGAATGACAGTCGCACCTGAATTGGAAAAAGCCATGACAAGCATGCCGAAGGCAGAAGAGCCTAGAACTAGACCTGCTGCATGACGAATGTTGATACGGTCAGCATGACGTGCCAGGATGATACGACCCAAAAAAGCGAGTGTTCCAGAAGCCAGAACGGTCAGTGAGATACCAGTGGCACTGGTGTAGTTTTGTAGAAGTTTGACTTGCTGGCTTAGGAAACCCACTTGAACCATCAGTCCCAAACCGAAGGCGATGATGACAGAACGGAGGGCATAGGTTTTTAAGGCTTCTTTGCGTCCCCAGGTTTTGGTTTTGATAGGTGTGCTGCTCGTACTTGTGACTGGGGCAAGCCCATCGGGCAGTAGGCCGATGTCTTGAGGCCGCCTTCTGAGAACCAGCAAGGACAGTGGCACGATGATTAAGAGGACAAGTGATCCAATCACAAGCATCGCCCAAGCAAGGCCGAGATTTGTCACAAAAAATAACGATATCGGCACCCCGAACATACCGCCTAAACTTGCGCCAAGTAGAGCGGTTGACAAGGCTTTGCCTTGATGTCGTTCAAACCAAGGTGCAATTGTGGATGTGATGGCGATCGTGGACAAACAGGACCAACCGATGCCCATGATTGGAAAAACGATAAAAGCTTGCCAGACAGCGGTGATCTGACCGATTAGGATTAAACCTGTTGCCATCAGCACTGCGCCGACCGCCATCAAGATGCGCGATCCATACCGACCCACCATTGAGCCCACAAAGCCAATGGAAAAAGCATTCGCCAGAAAGGACATAGTGAGTGCTAAGGAGATTTCACCCATGCTCCAGCCATGGGTTTGGCTCAATGCGTTGAGATAGACACTAGGCCCATAGAGTGCAAATGACCAAGAAACAAATGCAATGACGACACTGGCCTGAACGATGCGCCATCCGTAAAAGACCGGTGCCTTCTCCATGGAAATCTTTAACCTTTAATCGGGCAATCAAGAAATGCCTGAGTTTTTTCAAACTCAGCCGCCAAAGCCGCTAAAGCTGGGTGTGTTTCTGTGTTGACCAAGTCAGGTAACACCAAGTGCATGAATGTGTAGCCAACGCTTGCGGTTAAATCTGCGAGTGTGGGACTTGTGATGCCACCAAGCTTAGAGTCAGCAATTAAGTTGTTGATCTGGTCAAAGCCTGCGCAAGCCTGTCCGAGTACTTCGTCAAGATAAGGCTGATAAATCATCTCTTCAGGGCGGCGTGTTTTTTCATACATGCCGATGATGGCTTTATCTAAGGCACTGGTCACGATGCTGGTGTGTTGCAGAATTCGTTTGCGTGCAGCGCCTGTGCCAGGCAATAGAGTCTGACCGGGAACGGTTGCAAGGACGGTATCGAGAATCGCACTGCTTTCAATCAGTTGCTCACCATCATCCAGAATAAGAATGGGGACTTTGCCCATCGGATTGATTTTGAGGATTGCGCTTGTATCACGGGAGGGTGATAAAGAGCGATGCTCGTAATTCAGTTCGACCCAACGCAAACTTGTGCCAACACGGCGAACAAATGGTGACAGGTAACGGCCGATGAGAATCATAGAAACCTCGAAATCAATTAAGTAGTGGTGCATCAGAACATGGAGAACCTTATGGGTCAAGAGATCACGATGAATCTTTTTCTCCTCTTAGAATCGTAGTTCAGGGACGCAGGTTGATGATGTGAGGGACTTCACAGGTGTGGCAAGCGAGTGCAACCAAATACTCATTGGCAAGGGTGAAACTGTGGAAATGCCAGCTCTCGTCACTAGACAGTGTGTTTTCAGTATATTCAAGCCTTGGTGCTTCAGATCCATTCAGGATTAAACGGAATTTCTTGAAACTGGAACTGATACCAGTGCCCACGGCTTTGACATAGGCTTCTTTAAGCGTCCAGTAGGTTAATAATCGCTGATGTTGTTGCGCTTGGGGTGCTGAACGAATATCTTCATATTCCTGAAGCGTAAAGAATCGTTTGGCGACTGCGATCGAAGGTCCTTGACGGTGTAGCCATTCTGCATCCAGTCCTACAGGACCTGATGCGCTAACCGCGACGGCAGCTAGATCATGGGTATGAGTCAAACTGAATGAGACAGATTGGAGAGCCGCTGGGGCGGCAATGATGGGCTTGCCTTTGGGTTGTTTGGCTAGTTGGATCGATTGCGGGTCAATCACTAAATTTAGGTGTTGTTGCGCGTAATGCGTGAGTGTCGTTCGTATCAACGAATGGCTGATTAAATACCGATGACGCAGCAGTTCATTCGATAAACTTTCCCAGCGCACACGTTCTTCACGATCCAGATAGCGAAGTAAACGGTCGTGTTCATGTGGATTCTGTTGATTAACTTCGGAAGGACGCGTATACCCTATAACAATCACGGCGCTCAGACATTTATAATAATTAGCTAATATACAAAGTTTTAAGGTTCGGAGGGTCTGAATGGCATTGCCTGTCCAGCGTTTGCACGAAAATCTTTCAGTTGCGCCGCAACTGACGCCTGAGCATATGGCTGCTGTTGCCGCTGCAGGTTATAAAAGCGTTATTATCAATCGACCAGATTTTGAAGAAGGGCCTCATCAGCCCACTTCGGCCGACTTGATGCAAGCCGCACAAGAAGCTGGCTTAGAAATTGTTTATCAGCCCGTTGTTAGCGGCTCCTTGACTGCAGCTGATGTGCAGCGCTTTGGTGAGCTGTTAGAAACATTACCAACACCCATTCTGGCGTTTTGTCGCTCGGGTACGCGTTGCACGGTCTTGTTTCGCGCAGCGACAGGTCAGGTTTAATAATTTTTACAAGTTTAGATTTGATCTCTGGCGATTAAAAGGGTGACTCTGATAGCTGAGTTCGGCTAGCATGTTAGATGTTAGTTAAGTCGCGCAGCGAGATGGATCGAAAGCGAACAATCACAATACTACGAAAGGAGTAGACTTATGTTTAAGAAGATTTTGATTCCAACGGATGGTTCGAAACTGTCCGTCCAAGCCGCTAATGCGGGTGTCATTTTTGCAAAATCCCTCGGCGCCGAAGTTGTCGCGTTGTTCGTGGGTCAACCGTTTGCCGCAACCGTCGGCTTTGATGGCATGGCTGCCGCTTATGCGATCAGTGATGAGGATTATGAGAAAGCGACTGCCGATCAGGCGCGCCAGTATCTGCAATCCGTGTTGGACCGTGCAGAAACAGCGGGTGTGAAAGCCACAAGCGAAGCGTTGACCAACTTTAACGTGGCCGATGGCATTATTGATGCTTACAAAGAGCATGGTTGCGATCTGATCTTTATCGGTAGCCATGGTCGTAGCGGTCTGTCCCGTTTGTTGCTCGGAAGTGTGACTGCGAAAGTGTTGTCACTGTCCCCAGGACCTGTGTTGGTGTATCGCGTTAAAGAAGATAGTTAAACAGTTATATCCAGAAAACCTTGTGATTCTGGATATGATGAGTTGAGCTGATTTTTTTCAAAAACCCGTGATCTTTCGAGTTCACGGGTTTTTGCTTATGTGTTCGGTTTCTATTTGATATCAATCCGGTTTTTGAATAACTTTTTTAACCGCACCCGGCGTCAGTAATGCACCGGCTTTGTGAATGTTTTCTGGAACCTCGCCAGGCTCAAAAGGACCCGGAATTTGAGCGCATTCTCTAAAGATTCTGGATTTGCAAGTCAGGCAGATTTCGCGATCGAGTTGCTTGAAGATATGTGAAATGGCCGCTTCTTTGGTGATGAAAATATGTTGATCACCGAGGTGGCGAATGAACTTAGTTCTTTGCCACATTTTCAGCACATCATTTCTTGGGCGATGAAAGTAAAGATCGCCGCCCATTTTCTTACGAGCCTGACGCTCTTGTTCCCACATACGTGCGCCTGATAAATCGACGAAGTTCATACTACGCGACATCACCAAGAGGTTTTTGGGGGCATGAGGGCTTTGTCGCAGTTCGCTCAGTTTGCTAAACACATGGGCCGTCGCACCAAAATACACATCGCCTTCCATGCGGATCATATCGAGTTGAGGACATGTCATCATTGCCTGATCGGCAGGTTTAAGACTGGTGATGTCTTCCATATGGCGGTTGGGTGATTTATCTAAAAAGCCCATCAAGCGCACAGCAGGCTTGGAAGTGCGGTTCAGATAGAGCATCAAGGATAACAACGCGCCCATGAAAATGGCCATTTCCATCCGCAACAGCACTGTTGCGCTGGCGGTAGCGGCTGCAATGAGAAATTCTGAACGCTGTTGCTGCCATAGGAGTCGCCATTGTGGAAATTCAATTAAAGACCAAGCGACCAAGACGAGTAGAGCAGAAATACCAGCAACAGGCAGATAAGCCAGTAAACGATGAAAGAGTAGGATGAGGACAATCAGCAATAAGGCTGAAAAAACGCTGGACAGTGGGGTTTTTGCCCCCGCTTCGAGATTGGGTAAAGATCGGTTAAAGGAACCACAAGACACGTAGCTCGAAAAGAATCCACCCACAATATTGGAGAGCCCTTGCCCTAAAAACTCACGGTTCGGATCGATTAATTGACCTGACCGTACGCCCAATGACTTTGCGATCGAAATTGATTGTCCCAATGACACAATACTGAGTGCGATGGCGATACTGATTAAGTCGGGTAGTTGTCCCCAATCTAATGAGGGAATTTCAAAAGAAGGCCAAGGTGATGGGATTCGACCGACTTGTTGAATGCCTGTGAATAATGAACCTTCAGGCAAAAGATTCAAAAGTGCCCCAAGGATTGCACCAGCTGCTAAGCCAATCAACATAAAAGGCCAGCGTCGACTGAGTCGTTGTTTGACAAGTAAAGCTGCAATGCCTGTGCACAGAGCGACAGTGAGCGTTCCGAACTGAATCTGATCCCAGTGGCCAATGTAATGTGTAAAGGTGGCGATTGCGCCGTGCACAGAAGTATCGGTGAGTCCAGTGCTCCCGCCAATTGCATGCAATGCAATCAAAATAGCCGCGCCACTGGTAAATCCTTTGAGAACCGCAGGCGAAATAAAGTTCGCCAGGGTGCCCATTTTTAAAATACTGATGCCAGCTTGAATTAAACCGACCAGAATTGTGACGATGAGCGCAAGTTGAATGTAGTGTGGAGAACCTGCGATAGCGATTGGCGTGAGCATCGCAAAGAGTGCCAGTGAGTTGGCATTCGTAGGGCCGGACATGACATGCCGGCTCGACCCAAAAAGTGCAGCAATAATGCAGGGAATGATGGCGGTGTAAAGCCCGTATTGTGGTGGTAAGCCCGCCAACATGGCAAACGCAATGGCTTGAGGTAGAACCAGTACTGCCCCAAGCAAACCTGCCGTGGCATCAGAACGCAATGTTCTGGTGTTGACGTCAACTACCCATTCTCCAAAAATCGTAATGAGGCCGTGCGTGAGTCTTTGCTTTATCATGAACAGTCAGGGGCGTTTGAATCTTCGTTGACAACGTGTCTTACCTATCATAGTGCAACGAGTTAGTGACTTGCACGCCTATTCATCTGTTTGAAACGATATTTGAGGAAAAATTATGACCATTAAGACTGGTGATCGCTTACCGAAAGGGACTTTGACGCAATACGTAGAGGTTGAGAGTGATAGCTGCGCAATCGGACCCAATGCGTTTGAGGTTGAAGAGATTTCTAAAGGCAAAAAGATTGTGGTTTTTGCTGTGCCAGGTGCTTTTACGCCCACATGCTCAGAAAAACATTTGCCTGGATTTGTCGAGTTGGCTGAACAGATTAAAGCCAAAGGCGTTGACGAAATCTGGTGCGTTTCAGTCAATGACGCTTTTGTGATGTCGGCTTGGGGGCGTGATCAAAAGGTTGGTGAAGAGGTTCGTATGATGGCCGATGGTTCTGCACTCTGGACTCAAGATTTAGGCTTGTCGTTGGATTTGACGCAGCGTGGCATGGGTGTGCGTTCACAGCGTTATGCCTTGATTGCAGATGATGGCGTGGTGACACATTTGGCCATCGAGGCACCAGGTGCATTTGATGTCAGTTCAGCACAGTCTATTCTGGCCGCGTTGTAAGACAGTTAAAGATTGGTTGATTAATGACTGATCTAAGTTTTATTGCAGGTTTAAAACAGGCCTAAAACAGGTTTTTTTAACTGCTGCTTGGTACAATCCGTGATGTTTCAGGTCTGTGTGGAGTTTTCTACGCAGACCGTTCCTATTGAGTCGGACTTTGCCCATGTTCGCAGCTGTTGCCTCCTTTTCCTCGTTGTTTTTATCGACACTGGTCATGCTTTTGGGCATTGGCCTTTTTAACGTGTATGTGGGTCTGAAGCTGACGCAAGACGGGGTTAGTCAGGTTTGGATTGGGGCAATTATTTCTTTTTACTACCTGGGTCTGGTTCTTGGTGGACGACTCGGGCATACGATGATCGTGCGCGTTGGTCATGTGCGTGCTTTTGCAGCAGGCGCAGCGGCGGTGACGGTCACCGTATTATTGCAGACGCTTGTTGAAGATCTTTACGCTTGGATTGTGTTTCGGTTTGTGGCGGGTGCAGCCATGGCCGTTCAGCTCATTGTGATTGAGAGCTGGCTCAATGAGCAAATTGAAAACGAACATCGCGGCAGTATATTCGCCATTTATTTGGTGATGTCTGGAATTGGAACAGCGATCGGTCAGATGGCGATTACGCTGTATCCTACGCTTGATTTGAGACCGTTGACGTTGGTCGCGATCTGTCATGTTGTGGGCTTGATTCCGATTGTGTGGACCGTGCGTTTGCATCCGGCGCCTCAGTTGCCAGCACCACTGGATATCCGTTTTTTCGCAAAAAAAGTCCCTTCAGCGATGGCAACGATGTTTTTGGCGGGCGCGATTACTGCGTCGTTTTATTCGTTGGCACCGGTCTACATTGTGAGCATGTCGTTTGACACCACGGATGTTGCTGCCTTTATGACGGTGGCAGTGATCGCTGGGTTGCTTGCGCAGTGGCCCATGGGGTGGCTTTCAGATCGGATGTCTCGGACCAAACTCATTAAAACAAATAGTGCAGTGTTATTAGGCGTCACCCTCTTGTTATGGGGTTGGTTTGAATTGCCGTTGTGGGTATTGCTAGTCGTTTCGGCTATTAGTGGTGTGACACAATTCACACTCTACGCATTGGCGATGTCTTTTGCGAATGATATGGTAGCGCCTGAACGCCGTGTGAGCTTAGCTGCGGTGATGTTGATTTCGTTTGGGGCAGGGGCCTGTGTGGGGCCTTTGGTAGCCGGTGGTGTGATGCGTGCTGTGAATTCTGACATGTTGTATGTGTTTATGACGACCTGTAGTTTGCTTTTGCTTCTTTCAGTTCGTTTCTTAGGAAAAAACAAAACACATGTCTGATCTTGAAATCCACAACTCATCTGAACTCCTCAGTTCAGAACGATCCTTATCGTCTGAAATTAATCTGACACAAATCAATTACTTACTATATGGACTTGGTTGTTTTGTGATGCTCACGCCGATCGTGGCGATCGTGCTTAATTATCTGAAACGAGATGCCGTGGCTGGTACTTGGCTGGAGAGTCATTTTGACTGGCAAATCCGAACTTTTTGGTATGGCTTGATTGGCTATGCCATTGGTTTTGTACTGGTTTGGTTTGTTGTCGGTATGCCTGTGATGTTAGCTACTGCGGTGTGGTGCATTTACCGAGTTGTCAAAGGCTGGTTGCGTTTGACTGAGGGAAAACCGGTTGACTGATGTGTGAACCGGTGTCACCCATTGGCAATCGATGTGAGCGGACTTCTGGTTGCCGCTGATACATGTTCACTTTCTGGTTAAAAGTGCTTTTGCAGGCAGTGCGAATTCTTGAAGTGTGTCGGATTTTTTGTACCGACTTAAACATCTTTCAATGTTTCTTTAAAAACACCCGGACGGTAATCTGGGGGCGCTGCCTGTCTTTGTTAGGTTCTATTTGACATGAATTCTTTGTATCTGAAAAGAATTGTTTATTGATCTTGTTATCTAAAAACCAGATAATAGAGTGTCATTCAATCCGTTGAGTCTGATATGACGCTTAAACAATTAATGTATTTTGTGGCGATTGCACGCCAGGGCAGCTTCTTAAAGGCTGCCCAGCAGGTTTATGTTGCTCAATCTGCGTTGAGCTATCAGATCGCCCAGCTAGAGGATTATTTGCAAACTCCGTTGTTCTTTAGAAGTCGTCAGGGCGTTGAGCTTACAGAGGCTGGTGAGGTGTTTCTGACGCATGCACAAGCGATTCTTCGTCAAGTTGAAGATGCGACGCAGACCATCCGTACGCTCAGTCAGACACCGGAAGGGGTCGTGACCTTTGGTTTAGCGCACAGTGTCTCAAATGCGCTCGCGTTGCCATTGTTGCAAGAAGTGCGCACGAAATTTCCAAAGATTCATCTAGAGCTAACGGAAGAACTGACTGGTAACCTCAGTCGACAATTGCGTAGTGGGCAGATTCACATGGCTGTGTTGTTTGATGATGGCTTACAAGATGATTTCTTAGTGCAACCGATATTGCGTGAACGTCTGTCACTCATTAGCACAGCGGCGCAACAGCCCGAGCGAAAAGCCATGAGCCTGCATGAGGCACTGACCATGCCATTGATTTTGCCGTCAAACCCGCATGGCGTACGTCCCATTATCGAACAATTAGCCCAAGAGCAAGGTTATGCCGCACCGAATGTGGTTGCTGACATCAGCTCGATTAGTATCTTGCGGACCTCTCTACTGGCCGGGTTAGGGCATACACTTTTGCCAGTGATGCCTTTGCAGCCTGAGATTGATCAGGGTTTGCTCAGTGTCACCACGGTTGATTCGCCTGCGCTCTACCGAGATGTGGTTTTATGTCGATCAGCGCATTTGCCGCTGTCAACGGCAGCCAGCTCAGTCTGGCAGTTGTGTGTGAACTTAGTTCACACATTGTCTGAAAATGGTTGCTGGCGAGACAGTGAGCAGCTGTGACTTATGAGGTTTTAAGTCGCATGATGGCTTGTCCAGATAAAACAACACGTTCACCAACAGTGAGTTGTGTTGTTGCAAACACCATACGGCGTGTGCGCTGTTTAATTTGAACCGATGCGATGACCCAGTCATTGTGAGCCGCAGGGCTGATGAAGTGTGTACTCATGTCAATTGTGGACATGTTGGTAGGTCCGTAGTGGTCGTTGATGACAAGGCTAATGATTTGATCGACCAACGACATGAGAAGTCCGCCGTGGGCGACACCGTTGATATTTAAGTGTTTTTCTGTAATTAAAACACCATACTCTTTGTCAGCGCCTCCACCTTTGGACCAGATGGGACTCAGAAGGTCCATGAAAGGCCCCATGTTATGTGTGACGGGTGTCCATCCTTGTTCACGAATCATTTGCTCAGACATCTGCTGTGTAGTCATGTGACGTATGCCTAATAAAGAATCAAAGTTCTACATATTGCCTTGGAGATTGCAATAAAACAACATGTCTTTTGGCATTACGAAACGAGTGGATTTGCATTTATTTTTTAGATGGTGCATAATTCTGTTTTCGCAGGAACACACATGTTCACGAAACAACGGAACAAAAGTAGACAGTTCGAAACAAATACGGGCAGTTTACAAAAGCTTCGAAGTTGCGTTAACATCAGCAGGAGCTAGATCTTGCTACATGTGGGGGTATAGCTCAGCTGGGAGAGCGCTTGCATGGCATGCAAGAGGTCAGCGGTTCGATCCCGCTTACCTCCACCAAGAATGCGAAGTCCGGGTCCCCTTCGTCTAGAGGCCTAGGACACCACCCTTTCACGGTGGGTACAGGGGTTCGAATCCCCTAGGGGACGCCAAGAATGCTGTAGTACCGTTTAGGAGCGGTAGTTCAGTTGGTTAGAATACCGGCCTGTCACGCCGGGGGTCGCGGGTTCGAGTCCCGTCCGCTCCGCCAACTAAAAAAAATCCCACTGATTTAACAGTCAGTGGGATTTTTTTATGATGCGTCCAGTTTGGGCATCTGACTCTTCCCGATTAAGGGGGATGACCATTCATCACGCTCGATTAAGAAAGCTAAGCATGGCTCATTTAGTTAGATAAAGCCTGACTGTTATAGACTCGGATAATCGGTATAGCCTTTTTCACCACCAACAAAGAAGGTTGCTGGATCGGCTTCATTCATGGGCGCATTTTGCTTTAGACGTTCGACAAAATCGGGGTTAGCCAGAACCATCTGCCCGTAGGACTCAAGATCTGCCAGCCCACTTGCGATGTCTGCACCACAATGTCTTCTCGCGCACGACCGGGCCGATTCAAGACCAGCGTACCGCGCCATAGCTTGCGTATATCGTGTAGTAATTGCTCACCTAAGCCGTATTGCGTGATGTGCAGGTAGCCGAGTTGCAGTTTATCGAGTTCGCCGACTAGATAGCGGTATAGGTCTGCGGCATCTTCTCCTTCATCGATACCCCATAGATTCATGCCTGGTGAAAGGCGGATAGCGGTTCGCTCAGGACCAATGCGTTAGCAATGGCTTTGGCTGCCTCGATGGCAAACCGCGCGCGGTTTTCTAGGGATCCGCCATATTCATCGTTGCGTTGGTTAGCGCTAGGGGCCATGAACTGGTGAATTAGGTAGGCATTGGCAGCATGTATTTCTACCCCGTCTGCGCCAGCTTCAATGGCACAACGTGCGCCGTGGACAAAATCGGCCAAAGTCTGGTGGATGTCTTCAGCAGTCATTTCACGTGGCATTGGCACATCCTGCATACCTGTCGGTGTAAAAATAGTCGAACCATGTTGTATTGCTGAGGGAGCCAGTGCTTGACCACCGTCTGATCGATTGTCTGGATGGGAAACCCGACCCACGTGTAACAGTTGAATAAAAATGCGACTGCCGCCATCGTGCACTGCATCGGTGATTTTGCGCCAGCCGGCAATGTGCTCGGGCGTATAGAGACCGAGTGTTAGAAGATAGCCTTGGCCGACAACAGAGGGCTGGGTGGCCTCGGCAATGATCAGACCAAGTCCGCTACGTTGTGCATAGTATTGGGCAGCTAGTTCGCCGGGAACTCCGTCTGGTTGCGCACGTGAGCGGGTTAAGGGCGCCATGACTAGACGGTTTTTGAGCAAACCAGCCGCGCATCCTACGCCCATATGCGCAGCATCGTGCGCTAGTCAAGCGGCTTAACCATTTTGCGTGGATCATCCTGATTCTCGATGTAACGCAGCAAGGTTTCGATATTTGCCCGGCTGCCAACACTGATCAGGGCGTAAGCACTGTTCCAGAAGTACGGCTTCCAGTAAAATGGGGCCAACTCCGCTGCGAACTCTTTACGCATGTGCCGGGCTGATACGGATTTCAGGTTGCGCACCAGGTCGGACGGTTTGACTGTCGGCGGTGCTTCAAACAGCAGGTGAACATGATCTGCCTCACCGCCAAACTCCACCATTTCGCAGCGCCATTTGATTAGCAGGTCACGCATCAGGCTATCAAGCCTGTTTAGCATGGGTGCCGACAGACATTTATGCCTGTACTTCATTGACAGAACCAAATGGTAATAAAGCCTGTATGCACTATGACTGCTGGTTTTTAGTGTTGCGTTATTCATATTGATCATCCAAAATATCAATCATGAATAAGGCAATGATACGCACTGACAAGTGGCCACTGCAAGCCACCGCTCAGCAAAAAGAGCTGATGCGCCTGACTCTCCACGAGTACAGGGCGTTTTGTCGTGCCGTGTCTATTATCATCCTGAATAATTGGCCGGCGCTTTGCCAGGCAGATATCTTTTGCGCAGCAACTGAGCGCCTGATTCACCCTACTGCGAAAAATCCTAAAACTCGACACACCTATTTCCAAAAGCGCTTCTACAAGTTCCCATCGTATTTGCGCCGCGCTGTGATCGAGTTCGCCAAGGGGCAGGTTTCGTCCTATCTGACGCGCTACGCAGCCTGGCAACGAGGCGAGCGCAAAAGCCGAACCGCCAAGCCACCCGTCTTCAATGCAGACTCCGGCTGTTATCCGGCCATGTACCGTGGGCAGCTGTTCAAGTTTAACGAGGACTACACTCGCGCATACCTGAAGCTGTGGGATGGTAAAGAATGGTTGTGGCATGAGATGGGAATCAAGAAGGTGCGTCAACGCCACCTTCAAAACACCATGCAATCGCCCAGCCTGATCGTCGGCAAACACTGCCATCTGTCGGTACCATTCAGCATCAAGAAGGTTTCACGCCCTTCCAGTGAGCATGTCTGTTCCGTGGATGTCGGCATCAACACGCTGGCCGTTGCCAGCATCGTTTCCAAAAACGGCACTGTCGCTGCACGGAGGTTTTTTCATCCGGCAGCGGACATAGACCGTCGCGACAAGTGCTGCACCCTGATTCGGACAAAGGCACGCAAAACAGCCAAGCTCTCGCAAGGCTTTTGTAGCACCCTGTACCGCAAGGTGCGGCATTACAACGAGCATATTGCTCAAACTGTTTCCAGACAGCTGGTGGACTTCGCCCTTGAACAGGGCGCGGACGTCATTGTTTTGGAAAACCTCAAAGGATGGCGACCAAAGGCTGGGGCTAAACGCTCAAGCATGAAACAGCGCTTTCACGCATGGACTCATCGCCGGCTTGCCACGCTCATCGAGCAAAAGTTCACCGAGGTGGGCGGCAAGGTGGTTTACGTGTATGCCCGTGGCACATCCTCATGGGCCTTTGACGGCTCTGGCCGCGTTAAGCGCAATCCAAAGCAGCACGAACTGGCCACGTTCGCCAGTGGCAAGCAATACAACGCCGACCTGAATGCCAGCTACAACATTGGTGCCCGTTACTGGGCATGGAAACTCAAGCTGACCCACCGAAAGGATGGGCAGTTGCCAGCAGACAAAAGCTCTGCCGGCAAACCGAGAATACCGGTCACGCTCTCAACCCTTTGGAATGACTCCAAAGGTCATCGCGGAGCGAGAAGCCCCTTATCATGCGCAGCATGATGAGAGGGTGTATTCACATTATGACCGGCCAGCGTAATGGGTTCAAAAATTTGTTGCACGTTAATTTCCTTGTGAAATTGCAAACAAGATGATTGCCATTGGTAGTAGGATCGTATTGTTGCGTTGATCGTGATATGAAAGTTATCGAATCGTTTTTAATAAGCGGCGAGCAAATAGGATGAGCATACCGATAAAAGCCACAAGTCCGATGATGTTCGCAGTCGACTCAAATCCCTTACTAACGATAGATAGAGGTGCATCGCTGCCACCTGTTGTCACCGAAGCCACAATAATCATTGCGAGCACAACACCGACTAGACTTTCGCCCACAATGAGGCCTGAAGCAAATAGGGTTCCTTTGCGTTCAATTTTTCCAAGTTCGCCTAGTGTCGAATGTTCATCCAGGCCATTTTTCTGGCAATGATGCTGGGTTTGTGTAATCGTCCACCAGGACACGAGGGAACCCATGAACATGGCTGTGGCAACATCTGGCGGAAGGTACAGTCCCAGAGCAATTGCCAGTGGTGGCAATTTGAATCGTGTGTTTCGACGCAGGAGAATGTCGATGCTGATCGCCCCAATCCCGACTGCAATCCCAATCAAAATGTAGGTCCAGTCAATCGTGCGATTGAAAAGGCCATCTGCAATTGTGATCATGAGAGATGCCTGAGGTGCCGCTAAAGCCTGTGTGGGATCCATGCCTTCACGAGGAAGGTTGCCAATGAATCCATAGGCATCATAGAGCGTGTTTAGAATCGGTGGTATGGCGACTGCACCGACGGCACACCCGATCAAAAGGGCAACCTGTTGTCGCCATGGTGTAGCGTGCACGAGCAAACCCGTTTTTAAGTCTTGAAGGTTGTCATTTGAAATGGCTGCGACAGCAATGACCACCGCTGTGCAAAATAGCGCAAGGGCGGTTAAGAAATGGATAGTTTGCGGATCATCTAGGATTTGATGCAGTTGTCCAATGCCTAGATAGGTAAGCGAACTCACCAAAATGGCGATGACAGCAATCCCGGAAATGGGACTGGCGGATGAACCAACAAGTCCAGCCATGTATCCGCAGGCAGCAGCCACTAAGAAACCGATGATGACACTTAAGAACGTTCCTGTGAGCACAAGCGTCCAAGCGATAAAGGATGACAGATTGGATTCATCGACAAATGTATAAAAAGTACCCGCTAGTAAAACGACAGTAATGGTTGTGATGATCAGTAGTGTTTTAGGCGATAGGTCAGTGTCTAGACGATTCTCTTCAGTCTGAAATGTCGTTTGTTTGAAGGCGGAGAAAGAAATCCGCAAACCTTCGATCATGGGTTTCATCAATGTGATCAGTGTCCAGATGGCTGCAATGGCAATCATGCCAGCACCAATCAGACGGACTTTTTCAACCCAAAGCTGTTGAGCCAGTGCAATTGTGTCGAGGTTTTGTGTTTCAGATGTCAGTAACATGAGCCAAGGAACGGCAATGCCCCAAGACAGAATGACACCGGTTAGGAGCGCAATCCCTGCACCAATCCCCACGAGATAACCGGCACCGACTAATGCAAACGACAAACCGAGTGGGAGCTGAAAGACAACACGACCTGCGTGAATCCACGTGCTATAGCTGTCAGAGGCAACACGTAAGCCACTGGTGAGTAAGCTAAAAAAGCCTGCCCAAACGGCGCCTGACAAGATGTCATGGACACTTCTGGATTGTCGGGCGGTTTTATCGCGAGGGACTTCTTCATGGCCGGCTTTGAGAATTTCAGCCGCGGCAACACCTTCAGGATAGGGTAGATCACTTTTGACGACGAGCGTACGGCGCAATGGAATGGTAAAAATAACGCCTAATATCCCACCGCACAAACAAATCATGGTTGTTTGAAACAACGGGAAGTTTTGCCAATAACCCATCATGAGCAAAGCGGGCAACACAAAAATGACGGCAGAAAGCGTGCCGGCAGCCGATGCTTGCGTTTGGACAATGTTGTTTTCCAGAATGTTGCTGTTTTTAAAGAAGCCTAACAATGCCATGGAGATGACGGCTGCGGGAATTGAAGACGCAAAGGTCATGCCCACCTTCAGACCGAGGTAGACGTTAGAAGCGGTAAAAATCAGTGTGATGAGCGCACCCAGCACAATTCCGCGTAACGTTAATTCATATGTGCTTGGCACGATGCGTTCTCCGTATGGTTGGCTAAGATCTGGAGGTTTGTCAAAAACCTATGAAAAGACTGCGCCTATCTTAAAGCTTTGGTCCAAAGCCTGCTGAAAATCGTCTAGTGGCTTGTGGATACCTTGTTGCCTGTCTTATGACGCCTGTGTGCTGTGATAGCACCGAAGCAACTCGTCTAATAGTGGTTTTTTAAGTGAGTGTTGATGCGACAAAAGACCGATTTCTCGAAGTTGTGACTGATCAATCAAACTGACTTTTTGAACATTTAAATGATTGAGCAATTTGGAGTCAATGTCTGGAATGACAGATACGCCCAATCCGGCCTCGACCATGAGACCAATCGCAAGAATTGAGCTAAGTTCGACCAATTCAGTGGGCTGAGTTGTGATGTGCTGACGAATATATTGTTCAGCTTGTTTACCGCCGGCTAAACGTCGGTCGTAGCGAATTAGGGGGTAACGTTCAAAGAGTTTTTTGGGGGTGACGATTGGTGCCTCAATCGGTGCTAGTAAAGTGAGTGGTTCGATCCGTAAACGATCCCAGCGCCAGGCTTTTGTGAAGGTAAAGCTTGGATGAATGCAGACAGCGGCATCAATTTCATTTCTTTCAAGTTGCGTAATGAGTTCTGGGGTATGGCCAGATAAGATCGAAATGTGGATGCCGGGGTGGGCTGTATTAAATGCTTTGAGCGTATGTGGCAGGAAACTGTGCAAAGCAGTGTTAATAGCACCCAATCGTAAATCACCTTGGAATGGGTCCAGGTTAATCGTTTGTTTAAGGGCTTCGATTGATTGAATTAAAGGTTTAGCTTGTTCGAATAAGCGTTGCCCAGCAGGTGTGGGTTTTACGGTTCGGCCAGCTCTTTGGAGCAGACTGGTGCCAAAGGTTCGCTCAAGTGATCGCACTTGCTGTGCAATTGCAGCAGGCGTGATATCAAGCCGTCTCGCCGCTTCGGACATGGAACCGCATTCCACGATTAAAAGAAAATTATGTAAAAAATTGGTATCCATGGCGAATTTTTAAATTCAGATGATAGAAATACTATCAAATGAAGCTGCCAAAAGATAGTTTATTTCTTGTGTGTGCTGAATCAGAATGATTTAAATCGAATCAGGAATACGCCATATGAGAAGCAAACTGTTTGTGCCAGGGTCTCGCCCAGAGTTGTTCGTAAAAGCTTTAGCTGGTGGCGCCGATGGGCTGTCCTTTGATTTAGAAGACGCTGTACGTGAAGAGCGCAAAGAACAAGCACGCGCGAATCTGGTCGAGTTCTTATCGAGCGAGGCGGTTAATCTGACCTCAAAAAGCGTGATTGTTCGGATTAATCCAATGGATACGTCACATTTTGAGGCGGATTTGCAAGCCATGGTCTGTCAAGGGGTGGATGTCATCAATCTGCCCAAAGCGCAAACAGTTCAAGAAATTATCGACGTATCAAACAAAATCTCAGCGATCGAAGCGACAAAGAATTTACCGCAAGGATCAGTGCGTTTACTCATTAATATCGAAACGCCTTTGGCGTTGCGGGTTGCTCACGAACTAGCAGCAGCCGATCCAAGAGTGATGGGCTTACAAGTCGGTTTAGGGGACTTGTTTGAGCCTTTTGGCATCGATCGAAAACAAAAAGTAGCTGTGCAACAAGCTTTGTTCCAAATCGCGATGGCGGCGCATGAAGCAGGTATTGAGGCCTATGACGGTGCTTTTGCCAATATTGCCGATCGCGAAGGATTTGAACAAGAAGCGATGTTCGCAAAAAGTCTGGGTTATCAAGGAAAAAGTTGTATTCATCCCTCTCAGGTGGAGACTGTAAATGCGGTGTTTCGTCCAACGGACGAAGAGATTGCATTTGCTCAAAAGGTGGTGTCAGCCGATGAAATGGCAGAGCAAAACTCGGTTGGTGCTTATATGGTGGAAGGGCGAATGATCGACGCGCCATTTGTTGATCGCGCACGAAAGATCCTGGCTTCGGCCAGTCAATACGGACTTATTCAATCATGAAAAAAACATTCGTATTCTCTATGTTGTCAGCCATAATGATGCTGGGCAATACCTCGGTTGTTCAGGCAGAAAAATTAGGCCAATATCCGGATAAACCAGTCACGCTTGTGGTGCCATATTCTGCGGGTGGATCAAATGACCGGTTTGCACGTCTGGTGGCTAGTGGGCTCACCAAAGAATTGGGTGAGCCAGTCGTCGTGGATAACCGCCCTGGTGCCAGTGGCGTAACCGGTTCCATGTACGTTGCCCGCTCACAGCCAGATGGGTACACCTTATTGTTGGTTTCATCCAGTATGACCACCAATGAGGCCGTTCGTCCGCGTGATGACTTTAAGCCTTTAAAGGATTTGGCGCCAGTTGCGATGGTGGCAAAAGGGCCTTTCATTGTGGCCGTGAATAACGACTTTCCAGCTAAAACAGTCGAAGAGCTGGTTGCGATGGTGAAAGCCAATCCCGGTAAATACAACTACGCATCTTCGGGTATCGGTAGTAGCAACCAGTTTGCGACTGAGTCGTTTAAGATGATGGCCGATCTTGACATCGTTCATGTGCCGTATAAAGGCATGTCGCAAGCCACAACCGATTTGATTGGTGGTCAGACTGATTTACTCATGGCAAGTGGTCCATCTTTGTTACCTAGTATTCGTGGCGATAAGTTGCGGGCTTTGGGTGTGACTTCTTTGAACGAAAGTCCGATTGCACCGGGTTTGGTCCCTATGTCATCCGTGGCGCCTGGCTATGAGTTTGATTTGTGGTGGGGTATTTTTGCACCCGCAGATACGCCTGAGCCATTGGTGAACTTTTTGAATGCGCAGATTAATAAAGTGTTGAATGATCCTAAAATGCAGGAAACATTTTTAGCTGATGGCGCACAAGCAACGACGGATTTGTCAGCTGCTGATTTCAAAAAACGAATTGGCGACGACATCAATCGATGGACTGATTTGGCCAAGCGTCAAAATATTACGGTGAATTAATCCATGATGAGTCAGGCTCAATCGCGTCAGGGACCCTTAAGTGGCGTCAAGGTTCTGGATCTCAGTGCCTATATTGCTGGGCCTTATGCTTGTTCCCTGCTCGCCGATCAAGGCGCGCAGGTGATCAAGATCGAATCGCCTAGTGGTGACAATCTGAGAAATTACCCTTCGACGCTAGCGTCAGAAAGTCGGGCTTTTCTCGGTGTGAACCGCAGTAAATTAGGTTTGGTTCTGGATCTTAAAAAGCCGCAAGATCTGGAGCGTCTGTATACATTGGTTCGACAAGCGGATGTCTTAGTCCATAACTTTCGTCCGAGTGTGCCCAAACGTCTTCAGATCGATTATGACATCTTACAGGCAATGAATTCTCGATTGATTTATTGCTCTTTAAGTGGTTATGGTCGTACGGGTCCCCTGAAAGACAAGGCGGGTTACGATCAAGTCTTGCAATCGATGACCGGCATGAGCGCGATGCAGGCTAAGCCTGATGGTCCGCCAGAAATTCTCTATGGATCGGTGGTGGATTTTTATGCCGCTTCGATGCTGGCTGGCGCGGTGAGTTCTGCTTTGTACGAACGTGAAAAAAGTGGATTGGGCCAAGCTGTGGATATTTCTTTGATGTCCGCAGCATTGGCAATGCAATCGACACGTCTGGTTTGGGCAGATTCTGAGCCCCGTGAAGTGGGTCGAGATATGCGATCGGGTGGGATTACGGGTATTCATCCGACTCGGGAAGGTCATATTTATATTTCAGCAAACACGCCACACTTCTGGCAAGCGCTTTGTCAAAAAACTGGGTTAACACATTTTGCGGATGATCCACGATTTGAGACAGTGCGTTTACGGGCGCAGAATAAGGATTTGATTGTGCCCGCCTTGCGACAAGCATTGAGTCAGAAGTCTGCACTTGAGTGGGAAGAACTTTTTGGTGAAGAAGTACCTTGCTCGGCTGTACGGACCGTGGAAGATATGTTCGATTTTCCTCAAGTTCTTTCGCAAGATTTCATTCAAACATTTGAACATCCCGCTGCTGGGACATTTCGTGCCCTGCAAAAACCGTATCAGTTCTCCAGAACGCCTTGCTCACCTGCATTTGCTGCACCGATGCTGGATCAGCATGGGGAGACGTTACGGGAAACATTGGATCGTCAACGAGAGAAACCTACGTCTGAGTAGTTTTTTTATCCAAATTGTGAGTTGATTTTTTATCGAGTGAGTCCAACACAACAGCCTGCTCATCTTTTTAGGTGTCGGGCTGTTTTGCTTTTCAAGCAAAATAGGTCGTTTTAAAGAATACGCCACATAACGGAAACGAATATTCTGGGCATGTCCCTACTGCGGAGTGGTCAGCGCAGATTTTATCCCCAAAAACAACCGTATGTATCTTGACTAATACAGTCAAGTGCTTGCTCTAGAGTATCGACTTCAGGGGTCGCTTGGTAGGAATGCCATTTCAAATCCCCACGCATCCAGAAAATTCGCCAAACTCTATGCACTTTGATGAAAGTCAGTTTCGCAACCGGCAAAACAAACCATTTGTTGTGCATGTTGACCCGATCCTCATGAATGATGATCGATTGTTTTTCAATGGTGTAACCGATATCTACCTGATGTCTGACTTGTGGTGGTGGGCGTTTTTGTTCAACCCATGCATCCAGTGCGATTTGAATACGCTTGCGTTCGATGTCATTAAACGCCATTGTCAGTCCTTTGGTTTTGTACGAAGTTTATCTTTTGTCTGGCCAGCGGAGTCTATAGATCATACGGTATCAGATAGCCACTTAGTCAGCGTATGCGCTCTGAAATCACAAAGAAAACTATCTGCTTAGACGACACAAATACGCTACCATGGGGATCATTTGTTACGCACGATTGGTACGTGCTCAGTCATTATTTGTGGAGTCACACATCATGATTTACGAAGTTGCGGATTTCAGGATTTCTCCTGATCAGAAAGACGCTTTTGAAGAGGCCATTCAGCGCGGTGTTAATACGGTCATCGCCAACGCAACGGGTTTTCGTCGTCACACCATCAAACGTTGCATCGAAACTCCCGGGCGCTACCTACTCATCATCGAATGGGAAACTTTAGAAAATCATACAAAGGACTTTCGAGAGTCTGAAGCATTTAAAGCGTGGCGAGACATTGTGGGTTCATATTTCAGTGAGCCACCCGTCGTTGAGCATTTCGAAACAGTCGCTTGACCTCAGTCATATTTTTCAGTGCTTCTCGTTCAACAAAACAGCCTGTTCATCTTTTTTGGTGTCGGGCTGTTTTGCTTTCCAGACAAAATACGTTGTTTTAGAAAATCCATCGCATAATAGGCATGTTCTGCGTTTGGTGTTCAGAGCAGATTGTAAAGAGATGAGTGGATGGACTTTAATTTAACGGAACTCCTCGGTGGTTTAGGCATGTTTATTCTGGGCATGTCTATGTTGTCGGGTGGGCTGCGCATGGCGGCTGGCCCCGCACTCGAAAATATTCTCACAGGGGCCACCAATACGCCAATGCGGGCGGTATCAGCCGGTGCACTGGTGACCGCATTGGTGTAATCATCAAACGTCATTACTGTGGCTGCCATTGGTTTCGTGAATGCAAACTTGTTGGCACTCAACGGGGCCCTGTGGATTTTGTTTGGTGCCAGCATTGGTTCGATGAGTACCGGCTGGATTGTGGCCGTTGCCGGACTTGATTTGGATTTTTCCGTCTTGGCATTACCCATGATTGCAGTGGGTGTGGCCATGCAAGTGGCAAAGCGTGATCATCGGACTGGCTATTTTGGTGAAGCACTTGCTGGCTTTGGTTTACTGATCTACGGCATTTTGTTGATGCAAGCGGGATTTACCGACTCAGCCACTGAGTGGCGTATCCCTGAAGGCGCGGGTTTGTGGCCAATTGTCTTGCAATTCATGATTGGTTTTCTGATGACTGTGCTGATGCAGTCGTCAAGTGCATCAACTGCTCTGGCTATTACAGCGGCCCAAGCAGGCATGATTGGCATTGAAGCTGCTGCGATGGTGATCATTGGTGCAAACCTTGGTTCTTCGGTGACAGCTGTTTTGGCGATGATCGGCGGCACGCCCAATGCGAAACGTGTTGCGCTAGCACATGTGATTTTCCATGTCGTGGGGACCGTGATTGGGTTTGTGTTGTTGCCACTTCTCATGTGGTTGACTGGTGCGATTACTGATTTGTTTTCTTTAGATGAAGCGCCGGCGATGACGTTGGCTATTTTTAATACGGTCTTTAAGCTCAGCGGGATGGCCGTGATGTGGCCATGGGTCAATTGGCTAAGTCGACAACTTAAAAACTGGTTTGAGCCGGATCAGAAAAAAGCGTCAATTCGCCCACTGTTTTTGGATAAAACGACATTACCCGTGCCTGCGCTGGCTGCCGTGGCGTTGGGTCAGGAAGTTGCCCGTATGGTATCGATCGGCTGGACTTATGTGAGTTCTACATTGAGTCAAGATCATGATCCGGGTAAGTGTCGGCGTGATCTTTTTGGGTTGCTCAAAGCCAGCCAGACCTTTGTGGATGAAATGAGTCGAGGTCTGATGGATGAGGCAACCAGTGAACGAATCGCCATGCTATTGCGTGTGCGTCGTTATTTAGAAAATGTGTTAGAGCTGGTGTTTGAAACATTGCAACTCCCTGTTGATGTGCTTGAGTCTGACGCGCTACAAAGAAGTTATCCGGGCTATTTGCGGTGTCTGGAAAGTCTGATTGATCAGAACATCGAAGGCACGCGTGATCCGGAAGAAGTGCAGCGTTTTGATTTGGCTTATCAGCAATTGAAATCAGCTTTATTGTTAGCCGGTGCCGGTGGTGTGTGTAGTGTGACTGAAATGGAGGAGGCGCTCCATCGTATCAGTGCGCAAAGACGAGCGGTTCAGCAAATGACGAAAGCTCATCGTTGGCTCAATATGGCCATGCAAAACAATGCAGCGCCAACAAAGGCGCTGCAAGTTGAAGACGAGGAGACAATTTAATTAGTTGTCGTTTTCTGGCTTGTGCAAATGTGGCCAGATCTGCGCCACCACAGTTCGCTGAGCGCCGTAAGTAAAGCAGCTATCTACTTTACCCACCCGTAAATGCTCGTTTTCAGGTCGATTCATATCTTCCATGCGTTGCGGTGCCAGTCCCTGAAACGCCGTGGTTGCCATAGGGCCAAGCATCTCCATGATGTGGGTACAGGATTGAGAACCCCCTAGTGTGTCTCGCACTGCTTTGTTCCAGCCTTTGGCTATTCGACGACCAATCAATGGTGTTAATGTCGCTTGTGCTTGTAAACATAATCTAAAAGGTGTGGCCTGCATATCTGCCCAGAGATCATGGACAAGCATGTCCCGATCGACGATCAGATGAACTTTGATATCATGAATTGGTTCACCCGGTGGCCACGGTTCTTGGTAAAGCACTCGTTTAAATGGATCGGTTTTAATATCTCGCAAGCGACCTTCGATCTCAAAAAGGCCATTTTCAAGTTCGTAAAATTGTAGTGTCAGTGTGCGCCGATGCATCATTCGCCGTCTAGCGGCTTTTGTTTTGTTTTTCTCAGCAATTTGCTGTTTAATTTTTTGTTCGAGTTCTAATCCAGCTGAGCTGATGGTTTCGTCCTCGGATGGCTCGATCGCACGGTGTTGCAGACTCATGTCAGCGGTTTTCTGTTGTGTGGTCATAATGACAAAAAAGACTTTTTGCTTCGAAAGATTGCACATCATAAGGGAGAAGCGCACAGAAAAATGGGCATTCTGTCAAGGAATCAATACAAATTTTGATGGTTTGTATGATTAATCGCAGACGTTATGGGGTGCACCACGGGTAAATACGGTGGTGAACCTAAAGGGTTTGTTATATTTTTGGATAAGCTTTGGAGATCAGATTTTTTATTGAGGTTAGATTTATCTCGTTGGTTAAAGTGTGATCCTGACCATCAAATCGTAAATTGTGGTTTCAGTATTCCTAATTTGTAAGGGGTTTCATGCGTGCCTCGTTCGACGTAAAAAAATCGTCAGTGAAGAAAACAGCTGTTAAAACGTATGGTGTTGTTGTTCTCATTTTTCTGATTATTGGTGCGTGGTTGTTGCCACATCGTTTGGATACCAAAGCGTGCCGTATCGATCAAATTGAGATGATGGCTGTTGAACAAAGTTTGCTGTTCACACAAATGCTCACTGAACGTATTGAAGATATTCGGTTTCGGCTGAGCCTTCAAACTCAGCCGTCTGGTTCTAAGGTTTCTGACACACTGATGCAACCGATTGTGGCCGCCTCGACTTTGAGTGCAGATTGCCAGATTACGAATACAGTGGGTCCAGCGACATGGCTGACTGCGATGATGCGCGCGTGCCAATCTGATTCAAAAGCCAAGAGAGACCTACGTAATGGTCAGTGGCAGTTGATTGATTTGCCAGAACAATCAGATTTGTTCCTGCTGATGCAAGTAAGTGATAGACAGACTGCGGATTCGCAAACCACGGTGCTGTTGTTGCAGCCCAAGTTGTTTCTCAATCAGATGCAGACTTTATTAGGGAAAGAAAACGGGATCTCTTTAGAGGTTGACTCTGACTCCCCGTACGGTTTGCAAGTGTGGTTGGAGCCGGATGTGCAACCCGTTCTCGCGCAGTGGAAGCGCGAAAACTGGATGATTGCTGGATTGCTCGCGTTGTTGTTTTTGTTTTTAATGCGCATGGCACAGCGTTGTGTTCGCATTTATGAAGAAAAAGACAAATTAGAATGGTTGGCCATTACAGACGCATTAACAGGCGCATACAACCGCCGTTATCTGATGGATATTGGTCATCATGAGGTCAAAAGATCTCAGCGTTATGGCGGTTCAATGTCTTTATTGCTGATCGATGCCGACTATTTTAAAGATGTGAATGATCGCTGGGGGCATGGTGTAGGTGATCAGGTTCTACAGACGCTCAGTCGAACACTGGTGGATAGTTTAAGGGACTCGGATGTGGTGGCCAGAATCGGAGGCGAAGAGTTTGCGGTATTGCTGCTTCAAACAACATTGGGTCAGGCTCGGTTCCTCGCAGAGCGTTTGGCCAAGACGATTCGTCAGATGACGGTGGAAACGAGCACTGGTGAGCAGGTTGCGATCACTGTCAGTATTGGTGTGGCAACATTGCAGCCCGATGAAACACTTGATCAGTTGCTGAGTCGTGCTGATCGTAGTCTTTACGAAGCAAAAGGGATTGGTCGAGATCGTGTCGTTTTAGCGAGTGATTAATCAGATCAGGATACTGTCCAACACAAGCATGAGCGCAAAACCGCCCATCAGTCCTAGGGTGGCAGGTGTCTGATGATTGTGGCGGTGCGTCTCAGGAATCACTTCGTGAGACACCACAAAGATCATGGCCCCTGCAGCCAGTCCCAAACCGACTGGGTAAGCAAAAGCTGAGCCACCCACTAAGCTCACACCAATGAGGGCACCGATGGGCTCCAGAAGTCCGCTGGCTGCGGTAATCCAAAGTGCTGTCCAGCGACTGCTTCCAATTGTTCGCAGAGCCATTGCAACGGCAAGACCTTCAGGTAAGTTCTGTAATGAAATTGCCAGCGTTAAGGGAATACCGACCATCAGATCACCCCTTGAAAACCCAAAACCGACTGCCATGCCTTCTGGCAAATTGTGTAAAGCAATGGCAAACACAAAGAGCCAAACACGTGCACAACGCTCATGACCAGGACCACATGGACCGAGTTTAAAGTGCTCATGAGGGGTGAGTGCATCTAGACCCAGCATGAGAAGCACACCGATTGTCATGCCGACGACGACAAGCATTGCCGACCAAATCATGTGGCCAGTTAGATCGGCACCGGCATCAAGTCCTGGAAGAATCAGTGAAAAAGAGGCGGCAGCGAGCATCATGCCGGCTGCAGCACCCAGCATGACGTCTTCCGTTCGTTGTTGTAGTTTCTTAATTAATAAAGCAGGAATTGCACCGAGTGTGGTGCTGATAAACCCTGCAAGGCCCCCTAACAAAGCCAAACCAGTAACTTCTTTACGATTTTCTAGGGGATTGATCCAAGCCAGTACCCACAGCAAAATCAAGACACTAAGCGCAATAAAGAGGCCGATCAGGTGTTGACGATGCTTTTTGGCATGCTTACGCAGCAACTCCAACCAGGAGGCATGAGAAGAAGAGGGTGGCAGAGTGTTTTGGCGCATGCGTATTAACCAGTTCAAAGCCGCTTTAAGTGAATTTCGGATTGCACACAGACAGGGCATTGATCATTACGCAGAATCCGAAGCGAGGATGTTAGCATGTTAGCAAAATCGGTTTTGCTTGATTGAAGCCCATCGAAAACACTGAAATGGAGTCATCGATGATGAACTCAATTGTACTGGGTGATCCAAAGATTACATTGATTATTCATTCGGATCCAACCTCACTGACTGGCTGGGCTCACGGTTCGGGACATACCCCGGTTGGACCGGCTGTCGTTGTTTGGAGTGATGCTGGAATCATGGGTTTGTGGTTTGGTCAGGAAAATAGTGCCACTGCCTGTCAGGAACTTTTACGACAACATGGTCTCGAAGAGACAGAGTCCACCGCATCGACCGTAGAGATAAAGATCAATGATGATCAAGCACAGCAATGGTTAGATCGGATGTTTTCTGCACCGTCGAAAGATCAATCGGCTGGGATACCTGTTGTGGTGAAAGGTAGTGCGTTTGATCACGATGTCTGGCAGGGGTTGTGTCGAATTCCGTTAGGTGAGATTTGGTCGTATGGCGAGCTTGCCCGGAGTCTAGGTCGTGCGGGTGCAGCTCGTGCGGTTGGTAGTGCCCTTGGCCGAAATCAAGTGGCATTTTTAATTCCCTGTCATCGGGTGGTGCGTCAGAATGGCGCGATAGGTCAGTTTCGCTGGGGATCTGACGTGAAATCGGCTTTGATTGACTGGGAGGCGCAAGCACGTCAGGAAAATGATTAATCGCGTTTTTGCGATGACGCCAGAGTCTTTAAACAATGGGCAGTGATGTCAGAGTCTTCTTCAAATCGACGTTTTAGCGTTTGGGTCTTGTTTAAACGCGTCGTTTTATTTTTATTGATTGGTATTGTGTTGCTGCAAGCCTATTTTTGGGTGCAAATTGTGGCATTTCGATGGATCGATCCGCATTCAAGTGCATTTATGCGGTCTCAGGCTTTACAGCTGCTAAAGATTGAGCCACCAAAATCGGTGCGACAAACTTGGGTGCCCTACGAACAAATTTCTGTTCACGCCAAGCGGGCTGTCATTGCGGCTGAAGATACAGGCTTTATGCAGCATCACGGGATTGAATGGGAAGCGATTGAGCGCGCGTTGAAGGTTAATCGTCAGGCGGGTGAGATATTTCAGGGTGGTTCAACCATCACCATGCAACTTGCCAAAAATCTATTTTTGTCGTCAGACCGTAGCTATTTACGCAAAGCGCAAGAAGTCGTGATCGCCTGGATGTTGGAATTGACACTCAGCAAACAACGTATTCTGGATTTGTATCTGAATTTGGTTGAGTTTGGTGAAGGCGTCTTTGGGATTGAAGCTGCAGCACAACACTACTACAAACGATCTGCGAGTCAATTGACGTCTCGGCAAGCGGCCTGGCTGGCTAGCATATTGCCAGCACCCAGGCGCTACGATAAACAAAGACAATCAAACTGGATTAACCGCAAAACCGGGATCGTTCAAAAACGAATGAATCAGGTCCAGATTCCTGACAGTTAATGTTCGAGATTTTTTAAGACTTAAGATTCATCGGCGTGACGGCGATCAAAGTCCCAGACAGCTTCAAATCCCATCAGGCGGCTGAAATCCTCAAATGGATAGAGCTGATCTGGAATTTGTGTCGTGTCACCACTTTCTTTGAGTGTTTGGTAAATGTTTTGCAAAGTTTGACCGACGGCCAGAAAAGCAGCAGTCGGATAAATTGCCATTTTGAAACCCATCTGAGTGAGTGTTTCTTTATCCAGAACCGGTGTGCGTCCGCCTTCCACGACGTTGATCAATGTCGGTTTGGCGAAGGTGCTTGCGATTTTTGCCATTTCATCCCGAGTCTCGGGTGATTCGACAAACAAAATGTCTGCACCTGCATCACTGTAAGCTTGTGCACGTCGCAAGGCTTCATCTAAACCATGGGTTGTGCGGGCATCCGTACGTGCCACAATCAGAAAGTCTGGGTCAGTACGCGCTTCGGCTGCGACTCGAATTTTGCGAACCATGTCTTCAATTGGAATTACACGGCGACCAGGCGTATGACCGCATTTTTTAGGAAACTCCTGATCTTCGAGCTGAATCCCTGTTGCGCCAGCGGCTTCGTAACCACGGACGGTATGGGCCACATTAAGGAGTCCGCCGTAGCCTGTATCACCATCGGCAATGAGAGGGGTGTTGGTGCCACCAGCAAAAGCTGTCACACGATTCACCATGTCTGTGTAGCTGGCAAGCCCAGCGTCTGGCAGACCCAGATAAGAAGCAACTGTGCCGTAGCCAGTCATGTACAAAGTATCAAATCCCATACGGTCAGCAAACTTTGCAGAAATCATGTCAAAAATTCCAGGCGCCACAATGAGACCCGGTGCCTGCAGACGTTCGCGAAGTCGGCGACGTTTAGCGCTAGGGTCAGTTTGGATGGTTGGATCTGGATGAATGTGTGACATAAATAGTTTCCTGAAAGACTGGAATGGATGATGAGGGCTTGAACCGTTTTTTAGATGCCTGATTTTAATCAGATCTCGGTCTGAGCGTATTGGTTGGGATTGGTTTTAGAAGAAAATGGCGGTTTTAAGGTGTTCACTGGGGTTTTTACCGAGTGAATCTGGGTGCGCCAATGGGTTGATGGTAGTACGATTAGGGACGAAACAAGATTGCACGATTATTTGTTCCACAGACAGGTGTTCAATACAATTCGCGTGAATTGAAATAAGGATGCGCGTATTGTGGCAATTGATAACCTATCCACATCTCGAAAAAACTTATGGCTAGCGATATAGAAAGAATTTCACAGAAGGAGTGTTGTATGAAGTCTAAATTTGTTAAGTTATTGTCGGTCAGTGCGCTGGCAGCGGCTGGTTTGATGATGAGCACCCAAGCGTTGGCTGAGCGTACCGTGCGTGTCTCTATTCAGCTTCCAATTAAGCACCCACTTGGTCAAAATATTACCTACTTTAAGGAAGAAGTTGAACGCCTCTCTAAAGGTGAGATGAAGCTGGAAATTTATGACGCAGCTCAGCTTTACAAAGGTAGCGAAATTCCTCAAGCGGTGGCTTCTGGTGCCGTCGATATGGGGTTGGTGCTGATCGATGAATACGCTGGCACGATGCCTGCCGTGGGCTTGTTCTCCGTTGCTTTCTTGTTCCCAACGTATGAAGTGCTCGCCAAAGCCGCGGGCCCAGAAAGTCCTGTGCGTCAGACAATTGATGAAATGATTCGTAAAACCGGCACACGTGTGTTGTGGTGGCAGGATTACGGTCCAATCCAACTGGTCTCTAAAAAGCCAGTCACAATGCCTGAAGACGTAAAAGGTCAAAAAGTCCGCGTGTTGGGTAAACCCTCTGGTGACTTTGTGGAAGCTTTAGGCGGTATCCCTGTCAAAATCGGTGGCTCTGAGCAGTTTATTGCGTACCAACGCGGCACTGTAGATATCGGTATGACCGGTACGACAGCGATTGAATCTCGTAAACTGTTTGAAGTGATGAATTATGTGACGATCACTAACCACGCGCAAACTGAGTTCTTGATGGTCATTAACGACAAACTGTACGACTCCATGAGTGATCAGGAAAAAGCCTGGATGAATGAAGCTGCTTTGGCTGCTGAGTTGAAAATCCGTGGCGAAACTAAAAAAGAGAACTTGGATTCCGAAGAGTTCATTAAGGACAAAACGGATATGAAAGTGATCAACCTGACGCCTGAGCAGATTAAAGCCTGGCAGACAGCAGCTAAACCTGCGATTGATGAGTTCATCAAAACAGCTGGACCTGAAGGTAAAAAATTGGTTGACGAAGTCTATAAGCTTTACGATTAAGCTGACCAAGAGGACCCGCAACATCGAGTTGCGGGTTTTTTTCGTCTGAAATGTGGTTGATTGACAGGCTCAAATATGCAAGATAGCAGCAAACAAATCCCTAGACTGACGTTGATCGATAAGATCTCGGACGGTTTGGGTCGAGTCGGTGATGTGATGCTCATTTTAGTGACCATCATGCTCACTTATGAAGTGATTGCCCGTTACATGTTTCATGCGCCGACCAAATGGACGCATGATGTGTCAACGTTGATGCAAGTGTGGTTTACGTTTCTTGGTATGGCACTGGTCTTAAAAAAGCGAGAAATGATTCGGATTACCGCCATTTTAGCGATTGCACCGGCTTGGATGCGTTATTTGTTCGAAGGCATCTCTTTGCTCATTATTGCCGTGTTTTCGATTGTGGCGTCGGTCAAAGGCTATGACATGATGATCGATTCACTGCAGTTGGGGCGTCGTCAGCCTACGATGATGGCTTTGCCAAACTGGGTTGGTGAATTGCCGATTGTGATTGGTTTTGGTTTGCTAGCACTACAATCATTTGTTGAGTTGTTGCGGTTGCCGTTCGGACCCGCACCTGAGTTTTCCGTGGGTGGCGAGCACGATGTGCCAACCGTGGATGAAGAAGAATCTTTACAGGTGGGTAAATCGTGACACTTGTTTATATTGCTATTGCGTTACTGACGCTCCTGTTTATTGGCGTGCCAGTCGCTTTCTCACTGGCTGGTTTAGGTGCGGTTCTGATTGTGCTCAAAGGGCTGCCGCTAGCCATGTTGTCGCAAAACCTGTATGGCTCACTGGATAACTTCGTGTTGTTGTCAGTGCCATTGTTTTTGCTCATGTCCAATATTTTGCTAAAAGGTGGGGTTGGTAAAGACTTGTTTGAAGCCGTTCAGTCCTGGGTGGGTCATTGGCCCGGTGGCTTAGGGGTTGCAGCTTTAATTTCTTGTGGACTGTTTTCTGCGATTTCGGGCAGTTCTGTTGCGACAGCTGCGACAGTTGGAACGGTTGCGATTCCGGAAATGACCAAACGGGGGTACGCCAAGCCTTTCACTCTTGGGTTGTTGGCGGCTGGTGGGACGTTGGGTATTTTGATTCCGCCGTCAATTCCGTTGATTGTGTATGGTGTAATTACGGAAGAAAGTATCGGTAAGCTCTTTTTGGCTGGTGTGGGACCAGGGATTTTACTGATCCTCTTGTTTAGCGTGTTCTCAATTATTTATGCCCGATTCAGTAAGTCTCAGCAAGTGCTTGAGAAATATACGATGGCTCAGCGTCGCGTTGCCTCGTTGCGCGCATTACCTACATTGGGATTGGCATTACTGATTTTAGGTGGAATTTACAGTGGTGCATTTACACCGACAGAAGCGTCGGCTGTGGGGGCAGCGGCATCTTTTGTATTGACCATGTTCTTTTTACGAACCTTGTCTTGGAAAGATTTTTACCAAGCAGTCCGCCAAACGGTATCCACAACCATTGTGCTGTTTTTGATCGTGGTGGGTGCCAAGATTTTCGGTCGTGCGATCACCATCTATCAAATCCCCAACATGATTTCCAGCTTGGTTGATATGCATATTGCCTCAACTGACGGATTCATGATTGTGGTCACGATTGTGCTGTTGTTCTTGGGACTGTTCCTTGAGAGCCTCTCGATGTTGCTGATCATGGTGCCCGTGGTGCTCCCAACTGTGATGGCGCTTGGCGTTGATCCAATCTGGTTCGGTATTTATTTCGTGATTTTGATCGAAGTGGCCCTGATTACGCCACCGGTGGGTTTGAACTTGTTTGTGATTCAAGCGATTTCGAATTCGCCACTGGGAGTTATAGCACGCGGTGTGGTGCCATTTATCTTGCTGATGATGTTCTCAGTGGCGCTGATTTACTACGTGCCATCCATCGTCACTTGGCTGCCGACTGTGTGGAAGTAGAGCTAGCAAAGCACTAGCAGTTAATGATGAAGTTTAAGCCGGGATTTTCTAATTGTGAAAATCCCGGTTTTTGCTTCTTTAACGGATGATTTAAAGCCAGCGAATGTGCGAGAGTTTTGCGTGGTTGGTGATTTGTTTATCAAAAGCGGGCGCAAGCTGATGGCAGACGATATCGCGCGTCATTTTTTGCAGTAGGGCGGCCTGTTCGGTTGGTACATCTTGGCGCGATAAAAGATAAAAAGTACGATGGCCTGAGACCGCACCCGTCAGTGGGATGACATCGACAGGGCTTAGATAGTGGCGTGCTTGTAATAAGCACAGTGGCGTTGTAATCGCCCATCCCATGTTGGCTGCCACCAGGCTTAATAGAGTGTCAGTGCCATCGAATTCAAATCGTCGTGGTGCACGAATACCATGGTGACGCACAAAACGTTCAATCTCTAAGCCAATCCGAGACCGTTGGCTATAGCGGACAAAATCTCGGTTTTGACTGATGGCTCGCAAATCTGCACTGGAGTTTAAGGATTGTTTGGGGATCTGGTCGTTTGCAAAGACAGCTAACCAAGATTCTTCAAAAAGCGGTGTGCAATTCAGATCGGCGTGTTCAATTTGTGGATCGCTGGTAATTGCAAAATCAATGCGATGCTCCAATAGCTGGCGGCCTATGTCGGGTGTGAGACCCGAGTAAAGTTGAACGGTACTGTCGTGTGTGGTGAGCCCGCGAATTAACGCCGGACCGACGGTTGCGGCAAACGAATCGACACAACCTAGACGCAAGTTTTTAGGTGTGTTGTGAGACAAAGCTTTCATGCGTTGATTGAGCGCTCTAGCTTCATTCAATAAACGTTGTACCTGTGGCAATAGTTGTTCACCAATTCGGGTGGGGACAACAGGGCGCGTGCTGCGATCAAACAAGACATGTCCGAGCTGTTGCTCTAAAGCACGAATTGTTTGGCTAAGTGCGCTGGTACTGATCTGTAGGCCTTGCGCCGTTTGATGAAATGAGCCGTTTTGTGCGAGCCGAACAAACGCGTTAAGGGCACGCATGTCTGGAAGCGCATCAGGATGTTTGTCCAGACGTTTATGACTGGGTATATCGAGTGCTGAGACAGACACCTGTGTTTCGGAGTCGGAGCAAGACGATGTATTCAAGATGGGACTCCGTTTTGTATTGAAGGGTCGGGCTGTGTTTTTAGTGAGTTGGCTGGTTTGTGCGGTTTTATTAAACGACGTATGAAGATTAACTGAAAGCATCAGAAATATCGAGACTTGTGATTACGATTTCATCCATGTCGAGACAAACGAACAGCATGATTGTCTCGCTTCGGTCACTGGTCACAGTGCAGATTGATCAGCATGCTGCTTATACGGAAATCAACAAGTGTCGACCAACACAGACTATGACATCATTGTCATCGGCGCCGGCGTCATCGGTGCTTCTACGGCATATCACCTTGCCCGTCTGGGTGCAAAACGAGTTTTGGTGCTTGAGCAAGGGCAAATCGGTGCCGGAACAGGCTCGCAATCATCGGGTATTTTACGTACGCACTACTCAGTTCCAGAAAATGTCGCCATGGCCAGGTTGTCTTGGGATGTTTTTAAGGATTTTCCACAATATTTGGATGATCCCCAAGCAGACAGTGGTTTGGTTCAATGTGGATACTTAATTGCCGCAGGCCAAGGAGAGCGCGAAGCTGCGTTACACGAGACAATTGAACAACAGCGAAGTATGGGTATTGAGCTTGAGGTGTTGGATGCCAAGCAAGCACGAGAGTTATTGCCGATTGCCCAGTTTGAGGAGGCTGAACTGATTGCCTATGAGCCTTTAGCTGGGTTTGCCGACCCTTATCTAGTCAATACAGCATTTGCACGCAATGCACGCCGTCTGGGTGTCAAAATCCGTGAAGGCGTCCAAGTTCAGGCGCTCGTGCGCGAAGGCAATCGGATTACAGGGGTGCAAACTGCAGATGGCCCGATTTATGCCAATCACGTGATTAGTACGCAAAATATCTGGGCGCATCAGCTTCAATCGTGGTTGGGTGTGACGATTCCGTTGGTGGCTGAGCGTCACACGGTTCTGGCCCTTGAAACACCCTCGGCACCTTACACACAAGCGATGCCCGTCTTTAAGGACATGATCTCGCCTGGCATGCTGTATTTACGCAGTTATGGCGGCAATCAGATGTTGGTTAGTGAGGGCGTACAGGGCGAACAGTTGTCAGAATGCATGAACGAACAGGGTGATATTGATCTGGATGAAATCGTTGCAATCGGTGAGCAAGTAGGTTCTCGTTTTCCCGAGTATATGCAAGCACAGCTAGCGTCATCTTGGACAGGCGTTTATGATGTCACACCAGACTGGAACCCTGTGCTTGGGGAATTGCCAGGTATTGAAGGTTTGACAGTGGGTTTTGGGTTTTCAGGACACGGGTTTAAACTTTCACCGGCAGTTGGCTTGCTTTTGGCACAGCAGGTTCTGCAGTTGCAAACAGGGATTGATATTCTTCCGTACAGTTTTGAGCGGTTTGCCAGTGGCAAGTTGTTGGTTGGGAAATATGGGGCAGGTGCAGTTTCCTGATGCGGTTGAAGGGGTCTCATTTTTAAGTTGTTCAATAGGAGAAGTTGCATGAAAATCACATGGAAAGCTGTGGCAGGTGCGGCATTGGCCCTGTCATTGTTGTCTTCGAGCGCTATGGCGCAAAATCGTGAGTTCTTTGGTATTGCGACAGGTGGTACAGGCGGCACATACTATCCCTTAGGTGGCATGCTGGCTCAGTTGATTTCAAACAAAGCCACTGTCAACGGTAAAAAAGTGTCTGCAACTGCGGAATCTGCAGGTGCATCGGTCGGTAACGCCAAGCTCTTGGGCAACAATGACATTGAGTCTGCTTTTGTGGCTGCGGATATTTTGGATGCGGCTTACAACGGTCGCGCTCAGTTTGAAAACAATGGCTTGCCACAATTGCGTGCTTTGGCTGCACTCTATCCCGAAACCGTGCAGTTGATCACACGTGCCAACTCCGATATCAACAGCATTGCTGATTTGAAAGGCAAGTCCATCTCATCTGGCTCACCCGGTTCAGGTCAGTATCAGTTGTTGACAGATCTGCTTGAAATCAACGGTCTGAAGCGAAGCGATGTAAAAGAAGACTCATCTTCCTTTACACAAGCTGTCGATAAAATTAAGGACGGTAACCTTGACGCAACGCTGATTACAGCGGGTGTGCCAACAGCCGCTGTGACTGATTTCGCCCAAGCACATGACCTCAAAATCGTGCCACTGAGCGGTCCTTCAATCGATAAGCTGCGTGAAACACAGCCGTACTACGCAAAAGTGACACTGCCCGCCAATACGTACAAAGGTCAGACTGAACCTGTCGACACAATTGCTGTGTTGGCTGTTTGGGCAACCAACGACAAGCTGAGCGATGAAGCAGCGTATGAAGTGACTAAAGCGCTCTTTGAGAACTTGGACGTGATGGGTCAAGTACACAGCCAAGGTAAAACTATTACGCTGGATAACGCCATGGAAGTGGGTACAACGCCCATACACCCAGGCGCACTGAAGTACTACAAAGAAAAAGGTCTTGTTAAGTAAGCCTTGGACTTTGCTCTGTGTGCCGATACTGGCTGTTTTTATGGTCAGTGTCGGCGCACAATCTTTATCTGAATCACCTTGTTACCTAACACTCAAAGAGCATCGTTCAGATCAGCTGCTTGCGCAATGGAAAATGCCCGATGGGCCTGTGCGATTTTCAGTTGAATTCATTCATTCTGTTTTAAATACGCCGGTGCAAGACATCTATGAAATGCGCGCACATCATGGACAGTGGCGTGCACATCTGGTGCAAGAAGTGTTTCAAGGGCAGGGGTATGGTTTGCCTTATGCAGCAACTGATTCATCCGAAACGATGATCAGAGATGGCGAAACTTGGCGACTCACACTAGATCGCGTGATTGATCCGTTCATCCAACTGCCGTTACCTTCTCAAAAAATTACGCTGGTTTGGGGTGACAGTCGTGTGCGTCTAGGCGACTTAAGTGATCGCTCAGTTCGAATCACTTTGCAAGGGTGTCCGACACCTGAAGCCGCATCAAATTGATGTCGTATCGTTCAACAATTGGGGTTGTGTGTGAAACCTGAACAAAAAGAAGATCAGAATTCCGGTGAAATCGATGTCGATAAGCTGATCGAACAATACGATCCGGAATCAAATTTTAGAAATCTGGCTGGTTTGGCAGCCATGATTGTGACCGTTATTTCGGTATTGCTGTCTGGTTGGCACTTATACACAGCTGGGTTTGGACTGCACAATGAAATCGAACACCGAGCCATTCACTTGGCAGCCGTGTTGGGCTTGTGCTTTCTGGTGTTTCCGCGCCAGCGACCCTTGCCAGGTATTTGGGAGTGGACTGTTCCGATTGCCTTGGGCGCCTTTTATATTTTGCTGGCCTGGTGGCTGATCGATGGCTTAGGCAATAACGTTGATTCGACGACAGCCTGGCTTTTTATGGGTGTCGTGATACTCATCAGTATCTTATCGCTGCCCTTGAAGTTTTTGGAAGGTAGTCACACCCATATTCCAATTCGTGACTGGTTTTTTGCAGCCGTCTCGAGCGGGTTTTCTTTATACCTGATTGTGAACTTTCAGGACATTTTTATCGATCGGCCTGGTGACCACTCTGCCATTGACTTGATGGTGGGTGTGCTCGCGATTGTGATGGTGGTTGAGGTGACACGCCGAACCATGGGCGTTTTCTTGCCTTTGTTAGCAGTTGCGGTGGTGCTGTACGGAATTTTTGGGCCCTATCTGCCAGGGGAACTGGCGCACCGAGGCTATAGCGTGCCACGCGTGGTGGCCCACTTGTATAAAGGCACAGAAGGGATTTATGGCATCCCCGTGGGTGTCGTTGCGACCTTTGTCTTTCACTTTGTGTTGTTTGGCATCATGGCGCAAATGACAGGCTTAGGTCAGTTGTTTGTAGAACTCGCCACTTTTGCGGCTGGCCGATTCTCTGGTGGCCCTGCCAAGGTCTCCGTGGTTTCGTCGGGCCTGTTTGGCATGATCTCAGGGTCAGCCATTGCCAACACCGTGACAACCGGTGTGATGACGATTCCGATGATGAAGCGAGTCGGGTTTGGTGGTCGTTTTGCGGGAGGTGTAGAAGCATCCTCCTCGTGTGGTGGGCAGATTACACCACCGATTATGGGCGCCGCTTCTTTCATCATGGCTGAAACATTGGGCATTCCTTATGCTTATCTGGTCTTGGTGGCCATTATCCCCGCGGCGATGCACTATCTGGCCATTTTGTTGATGGTTCACTTTGAAGCTAAACGTCTGCGTTTGCAAGGGATGGATCCTAAAGACATTCCGAATGTCTGGAAAGTACTGGTGTCGTCATGGCACTTGTTCATTCCACTCATTGTGATGGTGACCTTGCTTCTGATGCAGTACACGCCGTTCTTGGCCGCTTTCTGGGGCATTATCCTGTGTATTGTTTGTTCATGGATTCCGAAGTTTTTGGGCTCCTATGGACGTCGAATGGCAGGGCAGGCCATTACACCGAAAGCTTTGGTTGTCGGTTTTGAAATGGGTGCGAAATCGGCGCTGGGTATTGGTGCAGCGTGTGCGTGTGTTGGTTTTGTGCTGGGTATCATGACGTTGACCGGTATGGGATTCAAATTCTCGTCCTTTGTCTTGAACCTGTCTGAATCGGTTGCCCATTCGATCAAGTTCTTAGACCTGTTTAACTTGATTGATCTGAAGCAGCTCACCATTTTCACGGGTTTGATCTTTACTGCGATTGCCTGCATCGTGATGGGTGCTGGTGTACCGACAACACCGACGTACATCATCTTGGCTGCCATTGTGGCACCTACATTGGCGCAGCTTGACGTGCCACAACTGTCGACCCACTTATTCGTGTTCTATTTTGGGGTGCTGGCTGATGTGACGCCGCCGGTTGCACTGGCTGCGTTTGCCGCAGCGGGGATAGCAGGATCTGAACCGATGCGTACTGGTATGACGGCCTTCCGACTATCGATGGGTAAAGCACTGGTGCCGTTCGCATTTGTGTACACGCCAGCCTTATTGTTTATTGACTTTACTTGGTCAGACTTTACGGTGGCTTTCATTGGCATGATCGTTGCGTTGGTTGGATTGTCTGCTGCTTATACCGGGTTCTTTGGTCGAAAAATTCCTTGGCCAGCTTTTGTGGCGTTGAATATTTTGTCTGTCTCCTTGGTATTTGGAAACTATGTGGTCAACGCAGTCGCGACGCCTCTGGTCGTGTTGATTCTGCTCTGGCTCTGGAGAGGGCGTGATCGTTCACCGGATACGTCTGGTTTGGTACCAGGCTAACTGTTTACCTAAAACTAATCAAAAAAATCCCGCCAGCGCTTTATCGTTTTGGCGGGATTTTTTTATGCCATTGTGTGCGTCCAAGTTATCGAGATTGTCTTCTGTTGTCTCTCTTATCCAACAAATAGTCATGATGTCAATTTAACTGTTCTTGCAAACAGTACTGTGTTGTTATACAGTACTAGAAATAGCACTGTGAAAAAAATCAGCTTGAGACAAGTAAAAAGGAAAATATCATGACTTCGATGTCTTACCACACTGCCAAACTCCATGACTCTGAGAGATCACAATTCAAAAAACGTCGTTCTAGATTGATCGGTGATGTGTTGCTAGTTTCGTTCTGGGCGATCGCAACCCCTGGACTGATGTGGATGGGGTTCTACTTGGGTTATTAATTTTTCGTGTGAGTGTGTCACTCATTCGAAAAGTCGGTATAATGCTACGTTCTTTTAGTTGCATCCTCTGACTGGTGAGAACGCAATACTCGGGTGTTGGTATGAACAACAACGCTCATGAAGAGACCAGCGCATGATGCTTTTGGAGTTAGCATGAATCTTATTCAGACAATTGAGCAGGAAGAAATTGCACGCCTGATGGGCGAACGCACATTTCCAGAGTTTGGGCCTGGTGATACCGTGGTTGTGAACGTCAACGTCGTTGAAGGAACACGTCGCCGTGTTCAGGCCTATGAAGGTGTGGTAATTGGCCGTCGCAATCGTGGTTTGAACTCTTCTTTTATCGTTCGCAAGATTTCTTCCGGCGAAGCCGTGGAGCGTACATTCCAGTTGTACTCCCCACAGATCGCTGAGATCATCGTGAAACGTCGTGGTGATGTTCGCCGCGCCAAGCTTTACTACCTGCGTCAGCGTTCCGGTAAGGCAGCACGTATTAAAGAAAAATTGGTTCGTCGTGCAGCACCTGCTAAGGTTGCCGCACCTGCAGCTGCAGAAGCACCTGCCGCAACAAACGAATAAATTCGATTGTTTCAAAAAACGCCGTTCAAACGAACGGCGTTTTTTTTCACTATGAGTGAATCATCGGTGTATGCTAGTAGGTGTTTACGTTTATCCGTCTCGTTTGCCTATTGATCATGCAGACTCATGAATCTACCGCCGAACACGGCATTAAAAAATCTAAAACACTGCTTCCATCCTTTGACCCACAAGCCCAATCGTGGGAACCTGCTGGTTCGTCCTATGGTGCAGTGCCTGTAGAGCGCTTAGCACCTGATTTTATTCGTGACGTTTTAGGCGGTGGTGTTGACTTTAAGACAGACTTGCCACGAGAAAAATCATTCTCTCGCCAGATTGTTCATCAAGAGCCTGTGCCAGCGGCTGTTTTAGTGCCGATGGTGATGCGACAAGAAGGTTTGACGGTTTTATTAACTCAGCGCACTGCACACTTGCAGCATCACGCAGGTCAGGTTTGTTTTCCTGGAGGCCGTTGCGAACCAGATGATTCGGACGCAGAAGCCACAGCACTACGAGAAACTTTGGAAGAAACGGGCTTGACGTACGATCACGTGGATGTGTTGGGTCGACTGCCTGAGTATGTGACTGGAACAGGTTATTCAATTACACCGGTGACAGCTTTGGTGCGCCCGGACTTTTCTTTAGCACCCGATGCCGGTGAAGTCGCTGAAGTGTTTGAAGTGCCCTTGTCATTTCTCACCGATCCGATGAACTATCGTTTACATCGAGCTCGTTTGCCTAACGGTTTACAGCGTCAATACTACTCAGTACCTTGGGAACAGTTTTTTATCTGGGGTGCGACTGCAGCGATGTTACGAGGGATGTATCAAATTCTTGCGCGTGCTGCCAGCTCGGACAATAGCCGCTCATAGAGTGCATAGCGTTGTGGGTGAATGAGGCTCTGATCCAAGGCTTCAAGCACCACACAATTCGGCTCATGTAAGTGGCTGCAGTTATAGAAACGGCAGCTTTTTCCTTCTTGCAAAAATTCCGGAAAACCTCGCACGAGCTCTTCCTCATTCAAATGAGCTAAACCAAATGTTTGTAGCCCTGGAGAATCGATTAAAGATCCTTCATATGGGGCAGGTAAGTGGTATAGGTGAGTTGCTGTTGTGGTGTGACGGCCTGCTCCCAAAGCCAGAGAATGTGACTGGGTGGCTGCTTGCGCTTCAGGAATGAGTGTGTTGAGTAATGTGCTTTTACCCATGGCACTTTGTCCAAGCAAAAGTGTGCTTTTACCTTCTAAATGCGGGGCTAGAAGATTCTGAATTTGAGCGCTATTGAGCGCAGAGACTTCAAGTATGTCGACCCCGAGTGTGGTGTAGGGTTTGAGTTTTTCTCGAGCCTCTTCTAGACCTTCAGGCTCATCGGTTTTGTTGAGCACAATGATCGGGGTTACA
The DNA here is from genome assembly GCF_048820935.1 of Orrella sp. 11846. NCBI lineage: Bacteria > Pseudomonadati > Pseudomonadota > Betaproteobacteria > Burkholderiales > Alcaligenaceae > Orrella > Orrella sp. 11846. The sequence continues at coordinate 81,590 of NZ_JBMERD010000006.1, read as the reverse complement.
TCTGCCGCCCACGCAGCGGTTAAAGCACGTCCCAACAGATCTTCAGAGAACATCGGAAACCCAGAGACTACGAGTAATACTTGATCCACATTGGCGGCAAGTAGTTTATTGCGTTGCTCGTTAGAGCGATATAGCAATGTACGGCGAGGTTGTATGCCAGTGAGTGCAGCGTTTTCTGGGCCAGAAATTTCAATGCTGACTAAATCACCGACGCAAGCCTGAATGCGTTTGCCGCGTGGATAAGCTAGCAAAGTTTGTCCATCGGCTAATTCGACGATGTAATGACGTCCATGCGAGCTGACAACGCGTGCGGTGAGCGATTTTTCTTTCATGCAAATTTTGCCAATTGTTGAATCCTCAGACTGGCTGGTGGATGTGAGTCGTAGAAAGCCGAATGAACGGGATCTGGTGTGAGTGTGGCCGCATTGTCATTAAAGAGCTTGACCAATGCGCTAATCAACTGTGTGGCATCGCTTTGCTGGGCTGCGAAACGATCGGCTTCATACTCATCACGACGTGATAAGCCATTCATTACTGGAGTGAGCCAGAACGTAAAAATAGGCATGACCAGCATAAAGAGCACTAATGCCATGGCACCGGCTTGGTCGACCGGTTGTACGCCCAAGGCTTCGTAGAACCAGGGCGATTGTGCAAGCCAGCCCAGTGCCCCAAAAAAGACAAGCGCTGCCAAGAGACTCAGAATCATTCGGCGCGTAATGTGATGATGTTTGAAGTGACCCAGTTCATGCGCGAGGACCGCTTCGATTTCTTCGGGTGTTAGCTTCTTGAGTAAAGTATCAAAAAAGACGATTCGGCGTGATTTTCCAAGGCCAGTGAAGTAGGCATTCCCATGGGCAGACCGGCGAGAGCCGTCCATGACGAACAAACCCTGAATTGAAAACTGGCAGCGTTTTGCTAAAGCATGCACTCGTGAGCGTAATTCTTCATCGTCTAATGGCGTGAACTTGTTAAACATCGGGGCAATCCATGTCGGAAATACCAATAGCATCAGAATATTGAATCCGGTCCAAACGACCCAGGCCCACAACCACCAGTAAGTTCCAGCCATTTCCATGAGCCACAGGATTAAAGCGGATAAAGGGATGCCAAGAAGAGCCCCTAGCAATAAGCCTTTCAATAAATCACTGATATAAAGCTTGAGCGTCATGCGGTTAAACCCGAAACGCTCTTCAAGACGAAACTGTCGATAAAGGCTGATGGGCAGGTGTAAAGCACTGATGATCAAAAACACGGTCACCATAAAAACCAATTCAGGCAATAGTGTGCCAGAGATCATGTTTTGTGTTTGCGTCCACAACCATTGCAATCCACCGCCCAATGTCATGACTAACAAGATCAGTGCGTCTAACAAAATTTCTATGCGTCCTAAACGGACCCGTGCGACGGTGTAGTCGGCTGCGCGACGATGGCTGCGTAAACTGATTTTTTCACTGAACTCATCAGGCACTTGTTCGCGATGTGTCTGGACATGACGAATTTGGCGCGCACCTAACCAGAATCGAGTGAAGGTCACCAGAAGGAGAAGAATCAGAAAGGTCGCAGATAAAAATGGCATCAGTGTGAGAGAATGAAAGTGAATTGGAATTCCACCAGAGTACTTGGTTGACGAGACGAGTGACGGTTTAGGTGACTCAATGACGTCATGGACGTAAGTTCAACAGGTTGGGATTATAGGTTAGCAAGTTTCGAATAAATAGAAAGAGGTGTGCTGTTGGCTGTGAATGAACAACGATTAGTTTGGCTCGACATGGAAATGACCGGTCTGGATCCAAACATAGAACGCATTATTGAAGTGGCTGTCGTGGTGACTGAGCCTGATTTAACGGTTGTGGCTCAGGGACCAGTGCTAACGATTCATCAGCCCGATGAGATTCTTGATGCTATGGACAATTGGAATAAGTCCACACATGGCAAGTCTGGTCTGATTGAACGTGTGCGTGCGTCGACCATGACGGAAGCAGAGGCTGAGAAAATTCTGATTGATTTTTTGTCTGAGCATGTGCCTTCTGGTTGTTCACCTTTGTGTGGTAATACGGTGAGCCAAGATAGACGATTTATGTTTCTGTATATGCCATTGTTGGAACAATTCTTTCATTACCGCACCATTGACGTCAGCACCATTAAGGAGCTGGCTAGACGCTGGCGTCCAGAGTTGCTCAAAGGATTTGAGAAAAAAGCGGTGCATGAGGCACTGGCAGATATTCTCGAATCTATCGATGAAATGCGTTATTACCGCGAGCATTTTATTCGTACAGAACCTGCGTCTAACGTTTAACTACAGGTTGTTGTCATGCGTCTGAGATCAGAGTTTTGAGGTGTCAGACGCATGTGTGCGTAAAAGAACTCGTGTCATGTGACGGTACCAGCTAAACAACAGTGCACTTGAGAGTGACAGGCCCACTGATGCCATGATCCACATCGTGGCGGCGCCGGGGGGTGCGTTCGGGAACACCTGAATTAACCAGGGGCGCACCCAAGCCTGACCGGGCCCAAAACCCAAAAACCAGCCGCCAATTAAACCCACTGCTGTTAATGAGAATGCCTGAATCAATAAAGGCATCATGGCGATTTTATAGGCGCGTAAAAGGTACGCGTTCACACAATGCAGGGCATCAATGAGATGAAACCAAGGCAGAATCACCAAGAGTGATAAAGCAATGGTGGCTACGTCGGGATCTGCTGTGTAAAAAGCCACAATCCAATCGCGCCCAAAATAAAATGCCATCGCGGTGAGGACTGCACCCCCAAAAACAACTCGCATTCCGAATGAGCCTGTCTTTTGAGCCTCTCTCAGACGTTGAGCACCAATAGCCTGAGCCGTCAGCGCAGATGTGGCAATGCTGAGCGACAAGGGCATCATAAAGCCTAGTGCAGCCAAGTTTGAGACGATTTGGTGGGCACCCGTGACGGATGTGCCTTCTCGCGCCACAATCAATGCCATGAAGGTAAAGGCACCGACTTCGATCATGTAGGATGCACCCATGGGTAGACCTAATCTTAGAATTTCCCAAATGCGGCTCAAAACAGGTCGAGTCAGTCCTAAACCAAAGCGTGTAAAAAATGGTGTTCGCGTCATCCACACTAAGGCAACGATGAGACTGACCCAGTACACGATCGAGGAGGCCAGTGCAGCACCCGGTGTCCCCATCGCGGGTGCGCCCAGATGGCCAAAAATAAAGACCCAGTTAAAGAATGCCTTGAGTGCCACGCCAAGCAGGTTGATGTTCATGATCATGCGTGGCCGTGAAACCGCATTGGCCAATGCATACGCCGTCCGAAAAATCAAAGCAGCAGGCAGTCCTAGAATGAGCAGTTGCAAATATTGCGTGAGTCGCTCACGGACTTCTGGACCGATGTCACCTGAAAGGGACAAATACACATCTGGAAAGCTTAAGGCTAATGCACCTATGCTCGACAAAATAATCGAAACCCAGATGCCTTGACTCCAGTATTCGCCAATTTGTGAGAATTTCTTCGCGCCGAATGCTTGCGCTTGAAGTGGGATCAAAGCATGCATCACACCCATCAAGCCAATAAAAATGGTGATGTAAATCGAGATGCCTAAGGCTAGGGCTGCAAGATCGACCGCGCTGGCATGTCCGGTCATGGTTGTGTCTAAAACGCCAAATGCAATACTGGCCCACTGAGTGATCAGTATGGGCCAGGCTTGTTTAAGAATGCGTCTCACGTGGGAGTCCCCTGAAAGTCGCAAAATATGCGCTTGAGATCATCGCAAATCGGTGAGTTGCAGTAATCGAAAACGATCATACAAGTCGGCGCCACGAGAACCCGTCCAGAGCACTTGGATGTTTTGTTGGGCGAGACTGTTTGAGTCATTCTCAAGTTGATCGGCAGTGGTTTGTTGCAGCATGATTGGGCAACTCAGATCGTTGGGTAGATCAATTCGGTTAAAGACGTATAGGGATGCACGTGCACCCTCATTAATGCCAGATGCCTGAATACATGGTGTTTGTCCAGTGCGTGCATGAAATTGGGTGAGGATGGTTTGTATTTCAGCTGACATTGGGCGATAGCTTCGCACGTAGTCAATCGTGGGCATCCAGAGAAAAACAAACAGAATCCATGTGGATGTCAGACCGGTTGCACATAACCAAGCACCTCGCCAGGCTGCTTTGGGATGGTAGCGTAAACGCCAAGCAATCATGCCGATCCAGATGAATGTGACGACGACACTCATCGCAAGGGCACCGATGGCGATTTGATCGTCGTAACCTACGGTTAGTCGAGAGATCTTGTCTGCGATTGGTGCGGGTTCACCCGTCGATTGAGCAAACCAGCCTAACCAGATTGTGATGGCGATGACTGAGAAATACATCAGCGCAAACCAGTCGAGTGCATTGACTAGTGCGCGGCGCAGTGTCGGAATTGAAAATGCCGCGAGCATGGCGCTTGGAATGGTGATGGCGATGTAATACATTTCACCCGGATCTCGCTGCAAGAGCACAATGACAGATTGTGACAAGACGAACGCTGTTGGAATCCAGATATGTGGGGTAAAAAGACTTTTGCGCCAATTCCAGATGGCCACAATCGCCAAAGGCCATGTGGGCCAGACAAACCAAGGTAGATCCCGTAGGGGATACAAGTGTTGAATAAAGGGTCCCACACCCCAGGTGATGCCATTTGTTTGCCACCAAGTCTGTGCAAGTCTGGGGTCCACGTCTTGCACAGCCCACCACCATAGTGCGAAAGGGATCAGACTAATGATGCAAATCAGGATGGCAATGAGGTATTTCTTGCGCAAGGGGCGAGCAAGGAGACTGAGCAGCACACCGATCGTGAGCGCAAGGCTAGTTCCTGCACCTAGCGTTAGGCTCGCCATGCTGATGCCTGCAAAAATGAGAACAAATGCGTGTAGTGGCTTGTCGAGTAATCGTAAAGCACCTAACAGTGTCAGAGCCTGACAAGCCATGAGGACGGGTGCGATCGATGTTTCATGGGTCCGTAAAACAATCCCAACGGTCCCAATTAGAAAAAGAACACTGATGTCAGCCAGGAGTTGACCGTACTGCGCTTCTTTAGGTTCGCCCCCAAAAGGTAAGGCTAGGGGTTGTGATTCTGGACGTCGACCAGCTAGATAAACGGCATACCAGAGCGCCCCGAGTGTGGTGGCCATCCAGAATAATGAGCCTAAACGCACGGCTGTGATGGCGTCGGCAAACGGACTGAAGAGCTTAATTAGAAATGCGTTGAACCAGTTCGTCCAAGGGCCGATTTCGAAGAAAGGTAAGCTGCCTAGATGTGGAAATAACCAAGCGTTGGGAGCCAGTTCGATTGCACTGATGGCAGATGCCAATGCAAGGACGTCGTCGTTTTTCCAGGGATCCCGATCAAATAGCCCGAGTAACAGATAGAGGGCCACGAGCGTGAGCAGTGCCCAGCGAGGCAATCGAGTCGTGGCAAGGGCGGTCAATCGCGCCGGTGTGGATGAGGAGCGTGATGTCACAAAGTTGTACCATCAGAGCAGCAATGTGGTTGGAGAGAAACTCATCGAGAGGTATTCAGAAAAATGGGCAGCTTGGGCTGCCCATTTTGATTGACTGAACGCCCAGAATGTACGAAAAGATCAGGCGTCGCTTTTTTTGTTGCGAAGGCCAGCCGTGCGCGCAAAACGCTGACGGAATTTTTCGACGCGACCAGTTTCTACGATACGTGTTTGTGCACCTGTGTAGAAAGGGTGTGATTCTGAAGTCACATCGCACTTGAACAGCGGGTAGGTTGTGCCGTCAATTTCGATGGTTTCGCGTGAGTTCAATGTGGAGCGTGTGATGAACGTATTGCCTGTTTGCAGGTCCATAAACACGACTTCGCGGTAGTTGGGGTGAATGCCTTCTTTCATGATGTCCTTGTGTATTCGTCTGGGTGTTCCAATGCGGTCTGCCTGCGTTAACTTGAAAACCACCTTTTTAAGTGCTCATTGCGATAGCGCAATATTTATTGCGCGCGACAAAATGCAGGCCGACAATTCTGCTTAGCCTGTTAGTATAACTGCAGAGTGGCATTATGACAACGTGCGCGTGTCTATTGACTGCGTTTTGTGTGTCATGGCTGATTTTACGAGGAGTTTGTATGTTGCGGGTGTTTGTTTGGAGTGATGGTATCAGTCATGGATGAGCCGACGTTATCTGAAGAAGGTGGGATTCGATACCTGCATTTTGATTCACCTTGGGTGCAGGGCGCAATGCAAGTGCGTCATCCGAACCGTTTGTTTTTAACTTACACACAGCTGATGATGGGCTGGCTACTTTACGCGCAACCAGACTCCGATGATCGGTTGACTCAGTTAGGTTTGGGTGCTGGATCGCTGACACGGTTTTGTTATCGTCATTTTGACTGTCCACAAACCGTTGTGGAACGCAGTGGCGGCGTGATTCAGATCTGTCTGCAGTATTTCAGGTTGCCAGTACATGAACGAATTGAACTGGTGTGTGCTGATGCGCAGGATTGGGTTGCAGACCCTGCGAATCACGCCTCGAGTCGTATCTTGATGGTGGATTTATACGATGCGCTTGCAGAAGGACCGGTTTGTGATTCCTTAGAGTTTTATGAGAATTGTGCTCGTGTGTTGCCCGAAGATGGCATTCTGACTGTGAACTTATTTGGTGAGCATGACAGTTACGAGCGTAATCTTTTACGCATTGATGAAGCGTTTGATGGTCAGTTTTTGTTGTTGCCGATGACACCGGAAGGCAATCAGATCGTTTTGGCGTTTAAATCAGGTATCCCGGGCTTGTCGATTGATGAATTGCTGTTGCGTGCCCAGGTGATTGAACGTCAGTATCGTTTGCCTGCGAACCGTTGGGTGCGCGGCTTACGTAAAATGGTGCCAGCCTGAACGCATTTATTTGCCGGTGATATCAGCTGTTTGATTCGTATTGACTGAAAATTTGTGGAAAAACGATGACTAATTTGTATACCGTTCTGAGCGATCGATTCTTGCAATCCCCAGATAAGGTGGCGATTCAGACACCTGATACTCAGTGGACTTACGACCAAATTGAGGCAGGTTCTGCCAAATTGGCACACTGGCTGCATCAGTTAAATCTAGAGCCTCAATCACGCGTTGTTGTTCAGGTCGAGAAGTCTGTACAGGCTTTGTTGCTGTATCTGGCCACTTTGAGAGCTGGCTTGGTTTACGTGCCTTTGAACACGGCGTATACCGCGTCGGAAGTGGCTTATTTTCTGGGCAATGCCAAGCCTGCTGTGTTTGTGTGTGATCCGGAAAGGCTTGCAGAACTCGAACCTATCGCGACTGAACTTGGGGTGGCACACGTTAAAACACTGGATGCCAATGGATTAGGCTCCCTGATTGATGCCAGCGTCGATGCGCCAGAAACATTTGAAAATGTCGCGACGGCAACCGATGATTTGGCGGCAATTCTCTACACGTCAGGCACAACGGGTCGTAGCAAAGGGGCGATGCTCACGCATGGAAATTTAATCTCCAATGCGCGTACACTTCATGAATACTGGCAGTGGCAGTCTGATGATGTGTTGTTGCATATGTTGCCGATTTTTCATATTCATGGTCTTTTTGTGGCCTGTCATGGTGCGCTACATGCAGGTGCTTGTATGGTCTGGCTGCCGAAGCTGGATATTGAGCAAGCTTTGCGCTGGTTGCCCGAATCAACCATAATGATGGGTGTACCAACTTATTATGTGCGTTTACTCAATGAACCTCGCTTTAGTGCGCAAGTCGTCCCAAAAATGAGACTCTTTGTCTCAGGATCGGCACCATTATTGCCCGAAACATTCCGAAGTTTCCAAGAAAAATCAGGTCATGTGATCTTGGAACGCTATGGCATGAGTGAAACTGGGATGCTTACTTCGAACCCATACGAACAAGCCGTGGATTACAGACGCACAGCTGGAACAGTGGGTATGCCGCTGCCTGGTGTTGACGTGCGGGTAGTGGATGACGCCCAAAATCCTTGCACAGAAGGTGAGGTTGGACATGTCCAGGTCCGGGGCGCGAACGTGTTTAAAGGGTATTGGGAAATGCCTGAAAAAACACAAGAAGAATTTACAGCCGATGGCTGGTTTAGAACGGGCGATATGGGCTGCTGGGGCGGTCCAGGCGTTGATGGCGAGCCAGTCAACGCAGCTTATTTGTCCATTGTGGGTCGCAGCAAAGATTTGATTATTACGGGTGGTTACAACGTTTATCCTCGAGAACTCGAATTGCTGATCGACACGTTTGAAGGTGTTGAAGAGTCGGCAGTTGTCGGGGTACCTCATGACGACTTTGGTGAGGCGGTGGCGGCTGTCGTTGTGATGCGACCGGGTGTAACGCTGGATGTGGATGCGATGCAAAGTGAGTTAAAAAAACAACTCGCAAACTACAAGGTGCCAAAACAAATTTGTCAAGTCCCATCATTACCTAGAAATGCCATGGGTAAAGTGCAGAAGAATATCATTCGTGATGAAATGAAGGCTTGCTCGTGATAAATTGCTCAAAGGCTCAACTAACTGTCGTGTAAGGAAACAGACATGATTCTTCGTGTCGTGAGATTAGGTTTGATCCTGGGATTGCTGGGGATCATGAGTGCATGCGCTTCTGGACCCACTGTTTACAGTGATTTTGATGCAAAAGCAGACTTTGCAAACTATCGGACCTTTGGTTTTTTTGAGCCACTTGGAACAGATACGGCTGGCTACAGCACGTTGGTTACAGAACGTTTAAAGTCTGCAACACAGTTGCAAATGGAACAAAAGGGCTACGTGTATGACGCGAAATCGCCCGATTTGTTAGTGAACTTTCAATTGCAGGTGCAAACCCGTACAGCGTATGTGCCACCACCGCCGATGCCGTGGGGACCGAATTACTATGGTTACCGCATGGGCTGGTATGGACCGTGGCCTGGGTATGACTTTGAGCCTCAAATGGTTCAATACGCTGAAGGGGCGGTCAATATTGACTTGATTGATGCCCGTAAAAAACAAATGGTCTGGGAGGGTGTCGCGACTCAGGTTCTGGACAACGAAACACAAGCTCGCACTGCCGCCTATATTGATCCACTAGTGGCTGATATCTTTAGCAAGTATCCGTTTCTTGCGGGTTCAGACCTAATGCGACAAAAGTAGCGATTGATCGTTGAGATTGATTTCACACCTGCGCTTTGAGCGCAGGTTTTTGGTTTTAAATTTTATTGAAAAGCTGGACATAACTGAATGAGTGTCATTTTTGAGAAACCCATCCGTCTGATTGCCATCTGTGCAACGACTTTGGCACTGGCGGCTTGTGATCAAGCGCAAGCGCCGATGCAAGGCCAAGCTCCACTGGTGTCAACCGTGAAAGTGACGCCCGAGCGTGCTGTGATCGTGGCCGATTTGCCAGGTCGTGTCAATGCGGTGCGCGATGCACAAGTCAGAGCGCGTGTGACGGGTATTGTGGAAAATATCTTATTTACGCAAGGCTCGAACGTGAAAGCGGGCGAATTGTTGTTTGAAATTGATCCGGCGCCTTATGAGGCGGCTTATCAGGCAGCGCATGCCGATTTAGAACGCGCTAAAGCACAAGCAGAATCAGCCAACCAATTAGCAAAACGCTACACACCGTTGGTTAAAGTGAATGCGGTGAGTCGCCAAGAATACGATGATGCAGTTGCGCAAGCCAATCAAGGCAAAGCCAGTATTCTGGCAGCAGAAGCAGCCTTAAAAAATGCACAGATTAATCTGAACTATACGAAAGTCACTTCGCCAATTGATGGGCGTGTTGGTCAAGCATTAGTGACAGAAGGTGCCTTGGTTGAAGCCACAACGGCAACGACCATGGCATTGGTACAGCAATTGGATCCGGTTTACGTGGACGTTTTTCAGTCGACCAGCGCTCTGGCTAAATTGCGCCGGGCCTTTAGTAGCGGTCAGCTGCAGAAAGTCTCTGATGAAGATGCTCAAGTGAATGTGATACTGGAAGATGGCAGTGTCTACAGCCAGCCCGGTAAGCTTCTCTTTACGGGCGTGACTGTTGATCCCGGTACTGGACAAGTGGTCTTGCGCGTCGAAATCAATAACCCGGACAATATTCTGTTGCCAGGGATGTTTGTGCGCGTTCAGATTGAGCAAGGTGTGGATGAGCAAGCCTTGGCTGTTCCGCCTCAGGCATTGCAACGTGCGCCGAATGGATTGTCAAATCTCTATGTCGTGCGTGATGGTGTCGCGATTATGATTCCTGTGACAGCAGGTAATCGCTACAAAGACAAAATGTTGATTTTGGATGGTCTGGAGCCAAACGATGAAGTCGTCGTTGAAGGTTTTCAGAAGATTCGTTCGGGTGTGCCCGTGACGACGAAGCCCTGGCAGCCGTCTGCCTCCTGAACTGAATAAAGCGGTATTTTATGTCTCTGTTTTTTGCTGAACGTCCAATTTTCGCCTGGGTTGTCGCAATCCTCATCACGCTATTCGGTGTGCTGTCGGTTCGGATGATGCCAGTTTCTCAGTATCCGGATGTCGCACCCCCTGCGATCCAGATTTCTGCCACTTACCCTGGTGCGTCCTCCGAAGAAGTCTCGGAATCGGTGACGAGTATCATCGAGAATGAACTCAACGGTGCGAAAGGTTTGCTGTATTACGAATCAGTGAGTGATTCCAATGGATCCTCACAGATCACGGCCACTTTTGTGCCTGGCACCGACCCTGACCAAGCCCAGGTTGATGTACAGAACCGAGTCTCGAACGTAATGGCTCAGTTGCCTGATGCGGTTAACCAGCAAGGTGTGAAGTTTGAGCAAACGAGTGCTGGGTTTTTGATGGTCGTGTCGCTGTCGTCTAAAGATGGCACGCTCGATCAAACTGGACTGGCGGATTACATCACACGTAACGTTCAGAACCCCATCTCTCGTGTACCGGGTGTTGGACGGTTCCAGCTATTTGCATCGCCTAGAGCAATGCGAATTTGGATCGATCCAGACAAACTGACCGGTTTAAATATTAGTGCACAAGATATTAGCAACGCACTTGCGACGCAAAATATCTTGATTCCAGCCGGTGTGTTGGGTGGGCCGCCTAACCCCACTTCTCAGCGAGTGACTGCAAACATTGCGACGAATGGCCAGCTCTCAACGGTTGAAGAGTTTGAAAATGTCATTGTTCGCGCCAATACAGATGGTTCGAATATTCGTTTACGTGATGTGGCACGTGTCGAAGTCGGTGCCGACAACTATCAGTTTGGTGCTCGTTTGAATGGACACCCGACTGCAGCGTTTGCGGTGATTTTGGCGCCAGGTGCCAATGCCCTCCAGACCGCGCAAGGTGTGATTCAGCAGATGGAGGACTTATCCAAGTTTTTCCCGGGCGATATTGAGTTTTCAATTCCGTACAACACCGCGCCATATATTGAAGTGTCGATTCAACAGGTGATCGAAACGTTGTTGGAAGCGATGCTGCTCGTCTTTATCGTGATGTTCGTCTTCTTGCAGAATTTGCGCTACACCGTGATTCCAGCACTGGTTGTGCCGGTTGCCATGATGGGTGCTTTTGCGGTGATGAATGCACTTGGATTCTCAGTGAACGTCTTAACGATGTTTGCCATGGTCTTGTCGATTGGGATTCTGGTTGACGATGCCATTGTGGTGGTTGAAAACGTCGAGCGGATTATGGCTGAGGAGGGATTGCCTCCGAAAGAAGCGACGATTAAAGCCATGCCGCAAATTTCGGGCGCTATCGTGGGAATTACGCTGGTGTTGGTCACGGTGTTTTTACCGTTGGCTCTCATGTCTGGTTCGGTGGGTGTGATTTATCGACAGTTTGCGGTTGCGATGGCGGTGTCGATTGCTTTTTCAGGATTTTTGGCGCTGTCCTTTACGCCAGCGTTGTGCGCAACGATTTTGAAACCTGTGCCACAAGATGCGGGTGAAAAACGTGGTTTCTTTGGTTGGTTTAACCGGACGTTTAACAAGACGACACGTGGTTATGAAAAGGGTGTCAACCATCTGATTTATCGGGGTGGTCGCTACATGGTGATCTATCTGGCACTGACAGTCGTGATGGGTCTGATGTATATGAAATTGCCATCATCATTTCTGCCTGAAGAGGATCAGGGTTTCTTGATGGTCAACATTGAGCTGCCATCCGGTTCTTCGCAGACACGTACGCAAGAAGTTGTGAACGTGGTGGAGAAGTATTTTCTTGAGCAACCTCAGACTGAAAACATTGTGGCTGTCAGCGGTTTCAGTTTTAATGGTAATGGCTTAAATGCAGCACTTGCGTTTGTGACGCTAAAACCATTTGATGAGCGCCGTGGCCCAGGCGATTCTGCCATGGCTGTGGCAGGCAAAGCCACAGGCTTTTTGTTAGGCACAATCCCAGATGCTTTGGTCTTTGCGGTGATTCCGCCGGCCATTACTGCACTGGGTAACTCAAGTGGATTCGATTTGCGCCTGCAAGACCGTGGTGGTATGGGCAATATGCAGTTGTTGGCAGGTGCTCAAGAATTGCTACAAAAAGCTGCGCAAAATCCCGTACTGTCTCAAGTGCGAATTACGGGCTTATCACCTGGTCCAACCTTAAATCTGAAACTCAATCGTGAAAAATTAGCCGCACAAGGGGTTGATTTTAATGAGGCCGCTTCCACACTCGGAGCTGCGATTGGGGGTCGCTATATTGGGAAGTTCCCCAATATGGGCTGGATGCAAAACGTTTGGATCCAAGCTGAGCCGACTTTCCGTATGGATCTAGAAGATCTGCTGAGATTAAATGCCCGCAACAGAGCAGGTGAAATGGTGCCTTTAGCGTCATTTGTGGAACCAAGCTGGGATCAGGGTCCAACGCAAGTGGTGCGCTACAACAGCTATGATGCGATCCGAATTTCTGGATCTGCTGCGCCAGGCTATTCGTCTGGAGAGGCCATGGCGGCCATGGAGCAATTGATCAGCGAATTGCCTGACGGCTTTGGCTATGAGTGGACAGGCCTGTCTTATCAGGAAGTTCAGGCAGGGGCTCAAGCGCCGATGCTACTTGGACTTGCGATTTTGGTTGTTTTCTTGGTGCTTTCTGCACTGTATGAAAGTTGGGCCATTCCGTTGTCTGCCTTGCTGATTGTGCCATTGGGGATGCTTGGGGCCGTATTGATGGTGACGGCACTGGGTATGGAAAGTGACGTGTACTTCCAGGTCGGTATGGTGACGGTGATTGGGCTCTCGACTAAAAACGCGATTTTGATTGTGGAGTTTGCCAAGGATTTATATGGTGAAGGGATGGACTTGTTCCAAGCCACGAAAGAAGCTGCCCGTATGCGTTTTCGCCCCATTTTAATGACGTCATTTGCCTTCATCTTGGGTGTGATGCCATTGACTTTGGCTTCTGGCGCTGGTGCCGCTAGCCAAAAATCGGTTGGTTTTGGGGTGCTCGGTGGCATGTTGGCAGCTACGCCATTTGCCGTGATTTTTGTACCGATTTTCTTTGTGGTGGTGTTAAGTGTGTTTAAGACCAAAGTCAAACTGTTTAATAAACCGTTTGATGAACCTGGCACTCAACAGACGACTACACCAACCGCTTCGGCTTCGACAGGAGATCATCATGGCTAAATGGATCTCCACTAAAGGGTTTGCGCTCAGTGCAATGGCTGTTTTGCTGGCGGGTTGTAACTTTGCGCCAACTTATGAAGCGCCATCTACGACCATGCCAGCTGCCTATGGCGAGCAAACGCTATTGCGTTACGACAGCCGTACAGGGAAGTTGACGGAAGAAACCGTTAAGGTCGACGCGTTAGAATCATCTGACGCGGTCAATGCGCTCACGCCTTGGCAGGATTTCTTTAAAGATGAGACCCTAAAGTCGCTGATCGCACTGGCCTTGAAAGACAACCGCAATATGCAAGTCGCGGTGGCTCGAATGGAACAGGCAGAAGCGATGTGGGGCGGACAGCGCGGTGCGCTCTTTCCTCAACTGGGTGCCAGTGTTCAGGGATCTCGACAGCAGATTCCAAATCCAACGGGTCAGGGCACACAGATCACGAGTCAATACAACGCTGGGGTCGGCTTAACAGCATTTGAAATTGATTTGTTTGGTCGCTTGCGCAATCTGTCGGATGCCGCATATGAAAGATACTTAAGCTCTGCGCAGGGTGTGCGCTCTGTTCAGATTGCGTTGGTGGCAGATACGGCCATCCATTATTACCGTGAGCGAATGGCGTGGACGCTTTTAGAGTTGGCGCGTCAGACGTTTGAAGCACGCAAGAAAAACTACAACTTGGTGAGTGCGCGATATCGATCAGGTGTCGCTTCTGAACTTGATCTATCTCAAGCGAAAGGCTTAGTCGATGCCGCAGCTGCTCAAATGGCACAACTGACCCGTGAGCAGGTTCAAGCACAAAACGCTTTGGCAATTCTGATTGGTCAGCCGATTCCCGACAATCTGAAACAAAAGCAACCTATTTCACTGAAAGATCAAGTGGCACGGATTCCAACTGGGTTGCCCTCTGAGTTACTGACCCGTCGACCCGATATTCTTGCTGCAGAAAACACACTACGGGCTGCAGGTGCCAATATTGGTGCTGCTAGAGCGGCCTTTTTACCTAGCATTAATCTGACGGGTGCGTTAGGTGTGGTGAGTACCGCGCTAGGCGATTTATTTACAGCGGGTGTGTTTGGTTGGACTGTAGCACCAGCGTTGAGCGTACCGCTCTTTACTGGCGGCACGTTAAGTGCCAATCTGGATCAAGCCACAGCGGCACAACGTGAAGCGGTTGCCTCTTATCAGGGCAGTGTGGAACAGGCTTTCCGTGAAGTGTCGGATGTGTTGGCTGGTGAGACGACCTTACAGGCACAATGGGATGCACTCAATGGTCAGACGCAAGCAGCAAAACGCTCGGTCAATCTGAGTCAAGCACGCTTTGCGAACGGAGTCGATAGCTTCTTAGCGGTGCAAAATGCGCAGATCAATCATTACAATGCGCTAACCCAACAAGTTCAGACAACATTTGAACTATTGTCAAACCGGGTTAATCTATATAAGGCTTTAGGGGGCGGTTGGGATGAATCGCAGCCTGGTGCCGCGCGTCGAGAAGCTGGGTCGTCCACAACACCTGTTGTTACACGGATCACTTCTCCTTCTTAAATATCTAAAGTAAGTGAGAAATAATGATTGAATTAGGTGTGAATATTGATCATGTGGCCACATTGCGCCAGCAGCGTCATGCGGGCTACCCCGATCCGGTGCGGGCCGCATTGCTGGCCGAAGAGGCGGGCGCTGATCTGATTACTTTACACCTGCGGGAAGATCGACGTCATATTCAAGACGCGGATGTTCCTGCGATTCGTGAGCAGATTCGTTCACGAATGAACCTTGAGTGTGCGATTACCAAAGAAATGCTCGACATCGCGGTGCGTGTACGCCCCGATGATGTTTGTCTCGTTCCTGAAAAACGTCAGGAATTGACCACAGAAGGCGGTTTGGATGTCGTGGGCTCTTTTGAGTCGGTACGTGCTGCCGTAGCACAGTTGCAAGATGCGGACATTCGAGTGTCTTTGTTTGTTGATGCTGATTTGCCACAAATTGATGCCGCGATCCGAAGTGGTGCGACAGTCATCGAGTTGCACACGGGTGTGTATTCTAAGACGGATGATCATGATCTACAGCAACATGAAATTACCCGGATTCGAGCTGCCATTGCGCATGCTAAAACCGGTGGATTACGCGTGAATGCAGGTCACGGATTGCATTATCAGAACGTTCAAGCCATTGCGGCATTGCCTGGTATTGCTGAACTTAATATTGGCCATGCGATTGTGGCGCAGTCTATTTTTGATGGTTGGCAACCTGCAGTGCGTGAGATGAAAGCCATTATGGTGCAAAGTGCATTGGCGGGTTTGCGCGGTGAAACCTTCGGGTTTGATTGGAGTGTCTCAGCGTGAAAAAGTCATTGCGCCAGGCACGTGGTCCAGTGATTGTGGATATTGAAGGCACACGTCTAACGGACAGTGATCGCCAACGGCTCTGCCATCCACTGGTCGGTGGTGTCATTCTTTTTACTCGTCACTTTGAAGACAGAGCCCAATTGCAAGCGTTGACGCAAGAAATTCATGATTTGCGGCGTCCCCGATTATTAATTGGCGTGGATCATGAAGGTGGACGTGTTCAACGGTTTCGCCAAGATGGCTTTACGACTTTGCCATGTATGGCTAGCCTAGGCACTTTGTGGCATCGTGATTCGATGCAAGCCCTATCGTTGGCAACACAAGTCGGGTTTGTGTTGGCCAGTGAGTTGCGTGCTTGTGGTGTTGATTTTAGTTTTACGCCGGTTCTGGATCTGGACTACGGTGTGAGTGAGGTAATCGGAAATCGTGCGTTTGATCGTGATCCTAAAGTGGTCACTCAATTGTCACGTGCTTTGATTCAAGGATTGGCACTCGCAGGGATGGGGGCTTGCGGCAAGCATTTCCCTGGTCATGGTGCAGTGGAAGCCGATTCGCATCATGAAATCCCTGTTGATAACCGTGATCTGCAAACCATTGTCTCTGAAGATGCTGCGCCTTACGAATGGTTGGGCGATCTCGTTTTGCAGTCTGTGATGCCCGCGCACGTCATTTATCCGAAGGTTGATAGTCAGCCAGCTGGATTTTCTCGCCGCTGGATTCAAGACATTCTTCGCGAGCAGCTGGGCTACGACGGTTTGGTGTTTTCTGATGACTTAACGATGGAAGGTGCAAGCACCGCCGGCGATATTGTGCAAAGAGCACGCGCCGCTTTGGATGCAGGTTGCGATATGGTGTTGGTGTGCAATCGACTGGATCTGGCCGATAAATTGCTTGCCGGTTTGGTTCACACATGTGACCTGAGAAGTCAGGCACGGATGCGACGACTTAAACCACGCGGTAAATCGCCAGAGTGGGCAGATTTGATGAAATCATCGGTCTACTTGCGTGCCCGCGATCAGGTAATGCAGTTCGATGGCCTCGAATGATACCCCTCAGCCTGAGCAGCCTGATTTTGATCTGAACACATTTCTGTCAGAACTCCCGAATTTGCCTGGCGTTTATCGCCATTTAGATGCACAAGGCAATGTGCTTTATGTTGGTAAAGCCAGTCAACTCAAAAAGCGCGTCAGTTCATACTTTCAAAAATCGGGGCACAGTCCCCGAATTGCGCATATGGTGGCCCGTGTTGCGCGTGTAGAAGTCACGGTCACTCCTTCAGAAGCTGAAGCTTTACTCTTAGAAAACAATCTCATCAAAGAGTTAAAGCCGCGTTACAACATTTTGTTTCGCGACGATAAGTCTTATCCCTATCTTTGGTTTAGTGGCCACGTAGCGCCGAGAATGGCGTACTACCGTGGTGCAACTCAACGGCCAGGTGAGTTTTTTGGGCCTTATCCCAATGCCTGGGCTGTACGCGAAACCATGCAGATCCTTCAGAAGGTGTTTCGTTTGAGAACCTGTGAGGATTCTGTTTATGCCAACCGATCCAGACCCTGTTTGCTCTATCAGATTCAACGATGCTCAGCCCCCTGTGTGGGCCATGTGTCTTTGGAGGAATATGGCGAGGATGTTCAACGAGCCAGCCGCTTTCTGAAAGGACAGACGCAAGAAGTGCTGCAGGATATTGAACAACGGATGCAGGCTGCGTCCGACGCCTTGGCGTTTGAGCAAGCGGCTCAGTTACGCGATCAAATGAGCGCATTGTCTAAAATTTTGCAGCAACAGACAATGGAAGATCTGAATGCCAGTGATACCGACATTGTGGCAGTGCATCTACAGGGTGGGCGGGCCTGTGTGAACCTCGCCATGGTGCGCGCTGGTCGGCACTTGGGGGATCGTGCATTTTTTCCAACTCAGGTCGATGGTGATGATGCTGTCGATGTGCTTGAAGCCTTTCTGTCCCAACATTATTTATCACAGGCGTTGCCGGCTGTTTTGGTGGTGAATCCACCTTTACGCGATCCTCGGGTGGTGGATTTGCTCTCAGATGCACAGAATCGTAAAACCCGATTGCTGGTTCGACCACAAGGTGTGCGTAAGGCTTGGTTAGAGCAGGCTTTGCTCAATGCCCAATTGGCATTGGGGCGTGCATTAGCTCAATCCGGTTCCCAGCAAGCCCGGACACTGGCATTGGCCGAGCAATTAGGGTTAGACGCCAATGAAGATTCTCTGGACAAGTTGCGCATTGAGTGTTTTGATATCAGTCATACCTCGGGTGAGGCGACACAAGCTTCTTGCGTGGTTTTTCAGCATCACGAAATGCAGCCTTCTTTGTATCGTCGCTATAACATTGTGGGGATTACGCCGGGTGATGATTACGCCGCAATGCGCCAGGTCCTGACACGGCGTTATAGTCGAGTTGTAGATGGTTTTTCTGAATTGCCAGATTTAGTCTTAGTCGACGGTGGCAAAGGGCAGGTTGAAGTGGCCCGACAAGTGTTCGCAGAGTACGGTTTGGACATTTCTGTACTAGTGGGTGTTGCTAAAGGCGATCATCGTAAAACAGGGCTTGAAACCCTTTTGTTCGCCGATGGGCGACAATCGCTAGAGTTAGGTCCGACGAGCAGCGCATTAATGCTGGTGGCGCAGATTCGAGATGAAGCGCACCGATTTGCGATTACTGGGATGCGTGCCAAGCGCTCCAAGGCGAGACAAAGCTCTCGCTTAGAGGATATCGAGGGCATTGGTCCGAAACGTCGCCAGCGACTGCTGGCGCGCTTCGGGGGGTTGAGAGGCGTGAGTGAAGC
The DNA here is from genome assembly GCF_048820935.1 of Orrella sp. 11846. Lineage (NCBI taxonomy): Bacteria > Pseudomonadati > Pseudomonadota > Betaproteobacteria > Burkholderiales > Alcaligenaceae > Orrella > Orrella sp. 11846. Next base: position 62,887 of record NZ_JBMERD010000006.1, on the reverse strand, counting down.
CAGTGTGGAACAATTGGCGACAGTCGATGGGATTTCTGTTTCACTCGCCAAAAGAATTTATGATGCGTTTCGGGGTATTTAATGCCGAAGCTTCTGAATAGGGATAGGTCGTTGTATGCCATTTAATTTACCGATTGCGCTCACGTGGCTACGGATTGCCGTGATCCCTGTGTTTGTGGCGTTGTTTTATATTCCTGAAAGCTGGGTCTCTGTGCCTGTGCGAGATGCGATTGCGGCTTGGATCTTTATTGCGGCTGCGATTACCGATTGGGCCGATGGTTGGTTAGCACGTCGATGGAAGCAAACATCGGCCTTTGGCGCTTTTTTAGATCCAGTGGCTGACAAACTCATGGTTGCTGCTGCTTTGTTAGTGCTTCTGAAACTTGGCCGAGTGGATAGTCTGATTGCGCTTGTGATTATCGGCCGGGAAATCGCCATTTCTGCTTTGCGCGAATGGATGGCGCAAATGGGAGCCAGCGCAAGTGTGGCCGTGCACTGGCTAGGCAAGTTCAAAACAGCGGCACAAATGGTGGCTATTCCCTGTTTGCTCTATAAAACGTCTTGGCACGATGTGCCGATCTATGTCATTGGTCAGATTCTGATTGTGATTGCCGCGTTGCTCACCGTCTGGTCAATGTTTTATTACCTGAAAAAAGCGTGGCCCACGATCCGCGATCGTGCTTAAGTTTTATTGCTGTGCACTTCGAGCAGGCAAATAAGCGGGTGGTTGATGGCCTGGTGTGGCCCGCCAAGGGTTGATGTCAATGCCGCCACGGCGGGTATAACGCGCGTAAACGCTGAGTGTTTGCGGTTTACAGCGATGCCAGATCTCACAAAAAAGTTGTTCAACGCAATGTTCATGAAAGCCTTCATGATTGCGCAACGACACAATGTAGCGCAACAATCCCGCATGATCGATGGGTGTGCCTTTATAGTCAATATGCACACTGGCCCAGTCCGGCTGGCCCGTAACAGGGCAGTTCGATTTAAGTAAACGACTAAAGACTGACTCCGTGATTACTTTTTTAGAAGCATCGGTATTTAAAAAATCTGGGTTGGGTGTATAGCAGTCAACTTCGATGTCTTGTGTATCCAAGCACAAACTGTTGTTTGGTTCCAGAATGTGTTCTGAATCAAAGTGCTCGGCGGTTTTAAGATCGATGTGAATCTCACTACCCACAACCTGACTAAGATCTTGATGAAGACAGGCTAGGACATCTTCTGGTGCTTTGAAGACAGTTTGATTCAAACTGTTGAGATAAAGTTTGAGTGATTTGGATTCGACCAGTGAAGGACTATCAAAGGGAATTTGTATCTGAACAATGGCAACCTGAGGCAATCCTTTTGAGTTAAGCCAGGAAACCTCGTAGGCACGCCAGAGATCCCATCCCACAAAAGGCAAGTTAAGAACTGAAGCATTCAAACCCGTCAGCTCGGCGCGCGCACTGGCACGTTTGATCGGCTCCAGAAGTGCGGGACTGTACTGAGAAGGGTAGATCACAGTTTGACCCAGTAGTGTTGGAGTTGAGTTCATGGTTTGGTAGGTTGAGTGAATAGGGCGGAGTTTTTGCGCGATCTATTGTAGACGCGACTGAGCGCACACAACTGAGTGGACACATTCAAGCCTTAGTTGATCAAGGTTGCCGAGTGTGTTCAAACTGCTAAAATCAAGCGTAATCCACGTAAAACAGCGTGCTCAAAGCGGTTTTCTCGCAATCTCAGTGCAGACTGGTTTAACATTCAGCCATGGCTAAATCCTTTTTCTCCATCAATCGGGCCTTGACGCCTGAGCAAATTTCAGCCCGTCGACGCTCGTTGGCTAGGCTGGGTCTTGCGTGGTTGGTGATGATGCAAGTCATGATGTTTGCATTGCCGGGCTATTTGCGCAGAGATGCCTATATGCATGATGATTTGGATGTGATGGATAAAGCCATTACCTTCATGAGCTGGATTAGCCTGTGTATGACCATTCCCGTCTTGCTGTACTGTGCTTGGCCCATTTGGCGAGGTGCCATGCGTGCCATGTCACGTCATCACATGACGATGGATGTCCCAGTTGCGATTAGTATTGCAGCGTCTTTTTTTCCGAGTATGTATGCCACGTTCACCGGTCAAGGTGAGGTTTACTACGACTCGGTCACCATGTTTATTGCATTTTTGTTGACAGCCCGCTTTTTTGAGGAACGTGCCAGAATGGCTGTCGATGATGAGCAATTCGGGTCAGCGCTGGAGGCTTTACGTGCCCCTCTAATGCAATATGCCGATCGAATTGCTTTTTGGTTTGTGATTGTCCAGCTCAGTATTGCAGCGGTCGTTGGTGCTTGGTGGTGGGGGACTAGCCCTGAGTATGCACTATCAGTCACCGTCTCGCTTCTGGTGATGAGCTGCCCCTGTGCGCTGTCGCTGGCAACACCGGTTTCTCTTGCCGCAACCCATGCGACGCTAGGCGCTTGTCCTGACATGACCCCTGCACAGATGCAAAAGCTGTTTGCAGGTACACGCCGTGTTTCTTTACAAAACCTCTACGGCTCCTTGATTTTCCATCTGATTACCACACCATTGGCTGCTGTGGGATTGGTGACACCTTGGTTAGCGGCCATTGCGATGTTTGTGTCATCGATGGCAGTGATTTTGAATGCATGGCGTTTATATCGGATGCCTGCACCGGATCAACAAAAGAACGCAGCCGTGGTAGCCGGGTGACGAATGCTGGAAATCCTGTATATACTTCTGCCCGTCTCAGTTCTTATCATATTGATGATTGCCGCCATCCTCTGGTGGGCTGTGTTTTCTGGTCAATATGACGATCCGGAACAGAGCGGTCAGTCCGTTCTGGATGATGATGACTCGACCAGTGGCCGTTCTGATGGTTAGAATGGGGTAGCAAAGTGGAGTCACTGACATCCGCAACTGAGGTTTTGTAGTTTTATTTGTTTGTTTTGTATCACCACGTTTGAGGAAAAAATCATGGCTAGTTCGCCTACAGCAACAGCCTCCGCACCTGTGATGGGTGGAGTGTCTGAGGCCACCGCAACGAATGCCGAATCCTTTAACTACAAAGTCGTACGGCAATTTGCCATTATGACTGTAGTCTGGGGGATCGTCGGGATGGCGGTTGGTGTCATTATTGCGTCTCAGCTCATTTGGCCGGCGCTGAATTTCGACATTCCCTGGCTGACATATGGACGTCTTCGTCCCTTGCACACAAACGCTGTGATTTTTGCGTTTGGTGGGAGTGGTTTGTTTGCGACTTCTTACTACGTGGTGCAACGCACGTCGCAAGTTCGCTTGTTCTGTGACAAGTTAGCCGCCTTTACGTTCTGGGGCTGGCAAGTTGTCATTATTGGTGCGGTGATTTCACTGCCCATGGGCTTTACGTCCACCAAAGAATATGCCGAGCTTGAGTGGCCAATCGACATCCTGATCACACTCGTCTGGGTTGCCTATGCGATTGTGTTCTTTGGAACGATTGCAAAACGCCGGGTTAAACACATCTATGTGGCGAACTGGTTCTTTGGTTCATATATTCTGACCATTGCCACGCTGCATATCGTGAACAACTTGGAATGGCCTGTGTACTGGATGAAGTCATATTCAATCTATGCCGGTGTGCATGACGCCATGGTTCAGTGGTGGTACGGGCATAACGCAGTGGGCTTTTTCTTGACCACAAGCTTTTTGGGCATGATGTATTACTTCATCCCCAAACAAGCACAACGTCCCATTTACTCCTATCGCTTGTCGATTGTTCACTTCTGGGCGTTGGCGTTTACGTACATGTGGGCGGGTCCTCACCATCTGCTGTACACCTCGCTGCCAGACTGGACCCAAGCGTTGGGTATGGTGTTCTCCCTGATTCTGCTCGCACCGTCATGGGGTGGGATGATCAACGGGATTATGACGCTGTCTGGTGCATGGCATAAACTGCGCACCGACCCCATCCTGAAATTTATGGTGGTGTCACTGTCCTTCTACGGTATGTCGACCTTTGAGGGCTCCATGATGGCTATTCGTACCGTGAACGCCTTGTCCCACTATACGGACTGGACGGTTGGTCACGTGCACTCAGGTGCATTGGGCTGGGTCGCGATGATTACGTTTGGTTCGCTCTACTACATGATTCCACGCCTGTGGGGACGCGACAATATGTGGAGTACACGTTTGGTTGATATCCACTTCTGGGTTGCCACAATTGGTGTGGTGCTTTATATCGCTGCAATGTGGATTGCCGGTGTGATGCAAGGTTTGATGTGGCGTGCGACCGAACTGGACGGCACACTGACATACAGCTTTGTGGAAGTCGTGAAAGCAACGTATCCGTTTTACGCGATTCGTCTTCTGGGTGGATTGTTGTATCTGACCGGTATTTGCTTAATGGCCTTTAACGTTTACAAAACGGTTGTTGGCTCACGCGCTGTGAACCCTGTGGTTCCAACCGAAACCAAAGATCCGATTAAACCTGAGCTTGGTATGGCCAAGGCCTGAGGAATAAGATGAGTCAGAAAAAACCTTCTTTCTTTTCACATAAGACGTTGGAAACCAACATCGGCTGGTTGATGTTGTGTAGTTTCCTGGTGATTACTTTTGCGGGCCTGGTTCAGATTGTGCCGTTGTTCTTCCAGTACTCAACGACACAACCGGCACCTGGGGTGCGTCCTTACGCACCTCTGGAACTGATGGGACGTGACATTTTTATTCGCGAGGGTTGTGTAGGTTGTCACTCTCAGCAAATCCGGATGTTGCGTGCTGAAGTTCAGCGTTACGGTGATTACTCACTGGCCGGGGAGTCTGTCTACGACCACCCCTTCCTGTGGGGCTCCAAGCGTACGGGTCCGGATCTGGCCCGTGTGGGTGGCCGTTATTCGGATGACTGGCACCGTATTCACTTGCGTAATCCGCGCGATGTGGTGCCTGAGTCCAATATGCCGAACTATCCATGGTTGCAGCGCAATCAACTCGTTGATACCAAAATTCAGGAACGTATGATCGTGATGCGTCATCTGGGTGTGCCCTATACGGACGAGGAAATTGATGGTGCACCAGCCTTTATGGAGGGTAAAACCGAGGAAGATGCAATCGTTGCTTACTTGCAGAGCCTTGGAACCGGTGTGCGTGAAGCGGCTTTAGAAGCACAAGCGAAAGCACGTGAAGAAGCGGCTCAAGCCCAACAAAAAGGTAATTAAATGGCAATACTGAACGCCATTGCAACAATTCTGAGTTTGGCGGTCTTTTTCGGCATCGTCTGGTGGGCTTTTTCAGCCCATCGCCGAAAGGACAACGAACAAGCGGCAAACTTGCCGTTTGATCTCCCTGATGAAGGGGCGCCTACTCAGAAGAAACAATCTGATCAAAATAATGAGGTCAAGTAGACATGAATGACTTTACAAGCGGCTTCTGGGGTTATTACATTGCCGCGATTGCGCTAGGTGGTGTGATCTGGTGCGTCTGGCTGTTGCTGTCTCAGCGTAAATGGCTGGAAATCACCAAAGAACAGGAGGTGTCCGATACAGGCCATGTCTGGGACGGTGACTTGCGCGAATTGAACAACCCAATGCCACGCTGGTGGATCGTGATGTATCTGCTGCTGTGTGCCTTTGGACTGGGCTATCTGTATCTGTATCCAGGTCTGGGTTCATACGGTGGTGCTTTGAACTACACCACTGAACTTGAGCTCGAAGAGCGTTCACTGGCTTATGCCGAGTCCGTTCGCCCGACTTACGCTAAGTTTGACAATTTGAGTATTGAAGAGCTGGCTAAGAATCCAGAGGCAGAAAAAATTGGCCAACGACTTTTTTTGAACTACTGCGCACAGTGTCACGGTTCTGATGCACGTGGTGGTTACAGCTTTCCGAATTTGGAGCAGGGTGATCCAATTTATCCACGTACCCCAGAAGGCATTCTGGCGACAATCACGCACGGTCGTAATGGTGTAATGCCTGGGTTTGCAGGACAGATTACTGAAGCCGAAGCTGTCGACATTGCACAGTATGTGCGTTCTTTGTCGAATTTGGCACATAATCAGTTGGCAGCCGTTCGTGGCAAGAAAAACTATGACGTGCACTGTGTTGCCTGTCATGGTATTGATGGAAAAGGCAACAAGTTAGTAGGGGCACCTAACCTGACTGATGCAGTTTGGCTGTACAGTAGCTCTGAAAAACAGATCGTGAGCAACATCATGAATGGTCTGAATAACAGTATGCCTGCTCAGGAGAATATTTTGTCATCTGACCAGATTCGTATGCTGGCCGCATGGGTTTGGAACTTAAACAAAGAAGGTTCGCAACCTTCCGAGTTGAATGCATCTGTTTCACAATAAGTTGTTATAGGTAGTTAAGGCATGTCCACCGATAAAGAACAGGATTCGAATCTCCCCAGTCAGAATAATGAGGAGCAACCCCCGGCATGGCGTCCGGCTCCGAATCCTGCGGTGGAGCGTGCTTTACCTAAAAGAACATCAGCTGCATTAGCGCTTGAAGAAAGCTTGCACGATGTGCGCCGAAAAATTTATCCGCGATCCGTCAAAGGTTTGTTTGCGACTTGGCGGGTTGCGTTTGTCTTCTTTACTCAAATCATTTTTTACGGTTTGCCGTGGTTGCAATGGAATGACCGGCAAGCGGTGTTGTTTGATTTGGGGGCTCGTAAGTTTTACATCTTTGGCATGGTGCTCTGGCCACAAGATGTCATCTATCTGTCTGTGTTGTTGATTATTTCAGCACTGGCTTTATTCTTATTTACAGCGATTGCAGGACGTCTGTTCTGTGGTTACGCCTGTCCGCAAACGGTTTATACCGAAATCTTTATGTGGATAGAGCGCAAAATTGAAGGCGATCGTGTTGCACGAATTCGACTTGATGAAGCGCCTTGGTCGTGGAAAAAATTCCGACTGAAATTCACCAAACACTTTGTGTGGATTGTGGTAGCGCTGTGGACCGGTTTTACATTTATTGGCTATTTCGCACCAATCCGTGGACTCTGGGGTGAGATTTTTACGCTAGCCTTGGGCCCGTGGCAGTGGTTTTGGTTGTTCTTCTACAGCTTGGCCACCTGGGGTAATGGTGGTTTCTTGCGGGAGCAAGTCTGTAAGTACATGTGTCCTTACGCTCGTTTTCAGAGTGTGATGGTTGATAACGACACCTATGTCGTGACGTATGACTATAAACGTGGTGAGCCTCGTGGTGCGCGTTCACGCAAAGTAGATCACAGAGACCTTGGACTGGGCGATTGTGTGGACTGTGGGATTTGTGTCCAAGTCTGTCCCACAGGGATTGATATTCGTCATGGGCTGCAATACATGTGTATTGGCTGTGGCGCCTGTATTGACGCCTGTGATGATGTCATGGAGAAAATGCATTATCCCAAGGGCCTGATTCGCTATACCAGTGAACGGGCAATTGAGGAAGGTCTCACTGATCAACAAGTTCGCAAGCGTCTGGTGCGCCCAAGAATTATTATTTACACCACGCTCATGATTTTGATTGTGGCAATTTTCTTTGGATCACTGGCGACTCGTACAACCTTGCGTGTGGACGTGATTCGAGATCGTGGTGCACTGGGACGTGAAGTGCCTGGTGGTCTGGTTGAAAACGTCTATCGAGTCCAAATTATTAACTCGTCTGAAAACGTCCTTAAAATGACACTTGAAGCGCAGGGAATTGATGGCTTGCGTGTGGGAGTGGGCCGCCAGGGTCATGATGATGCGATGGCGATTGAAGTACCAGCATCAAGTAACTACATGCTCCCAATCGTGGTGCAGGCACCTTACGATGGCTCTAAAGAGTCCGGTTCCTATCCGATTGAATTTGTGACCCATGCACAGCCTGCCGACAATCCGGATGCTGCTGTGACCGAAGTTCGTGAGCGTTCTAGTTTTATTTACCCGCGTTAATCAAGTAGGAAGGTTCTATGCATTCAGCTGTTCAACACGTCGCAAAGCCTTGGTACAAAGAGCCTTGGCCTTGGTTATTGATGCTAGGGCCTGCGCTTGCCGTCGTGGGGTGTGCAATTACGATTAAGTTAGCGCTTGACAATTTTTCTGATGAACCCATTTATGATGGTGGCGTCAAACGCGGTTTGAAAGTGGAACGTGATACGGGCTATAAGCCTGGTCTGGCCCAACCGCCTAAAAAGTCATCTGTTGGAGAAGTTCGATGACTGCCAGAGCAGTGATGTTGGTGTTATGGCCTGCTTTTTTGGTGGCAGGTGTCATTAGCGCCATTGTGTTTGCCTTTGTGGATCCACTCGAAGTGACCGTTTTAGGGGTACAGCCTTTTGAGCGTGAATATTTCTACGCCGTTTCATTTTTCTTTTTCTGGATTTTGACCAGTCTTTCCAGTTTGATGACCGTATTGATGTTGCCTAATAAGTCATTTCTGACTGATAGTGATCCTCAATTCTGATGTGAATCTGTTGGATGTGTTTTGATGCACAAATATGGAAAGTTATTAAAAAAGGCCGCTTAAGCGGCCTTTTTTAATAACTTCTCTATTCTATTATTTGATTAGAGTGTTTTGAGTGCCCCTGTTTTAAGCATTTCATCGATTGTCACCTGATCAAAACCAGCTTCTTTGAGCACTTCGCATGAGTGCTCACCCAAACGTGGGGCCATCGTGGGTGCGACATAAGATTGTTCCATCCGCACTGGATTGCGAATATAACGATAAGTATGTCCCTCGGTGTCTTGAACGTCTGAGAAAAATCCGACATCTTGTAAGTGTGGATCATTTAAGAGATCGTCAATTCGGTTGACACGGGCTGCAGGCACTTGAATTTCTGAACAGAAATTGAGCCAGTGATCGGTTGTTTGCGTTCCAATGATGGCACCTAAGGTCTCATAGACATGAGCAATGGACTCAGTGCGTGCTTCGATAGAGGCAAATCTTGGATCGGCTGCATGTTCAGGGTAGCCTGCCTGTTTGAGAAAGTTCTGCCAGTGTTGATCAGTGTAGGGCATGACACAAATGAGTCCGTCTTTGCTGGCATAAGGTTTGCGCCATTGTGTTAAAGCACGTGGATAGCCGGTGGGCTCTTGTGTGTCTTTGAGTTGCTGTCCATATAAGTGTTCGACCAGCATGTACGCAGTCATGCTTTCAAACATGGGGATTTCGATGAACTGACCTCGTCCAGTGCGCTCACGTTGAAAAAGTGCTGCCAAAATTGCGTGACTGGCAGTCATGGCACAGGTTTTATCAGCTGCGATTGTTGGAAAATAACGGGCTTGTCCTGTTTGCCGTTCGACGAGATCGACAACGCCAGTCATGCCTTGAATCAAATCATCGTAGGCAGGTAAACCTGCGTAAGCACCGCCTGCACCGAATCCGTACAGTCCTGCATAAACTAAACGAGGGTTGCGAGCACAGAGTGTTTTTTCATCTAAACCCAAGGCTGCCATTTTTTGTGGGCGCATGCTGTGCATGAGAACATCGGCTGTATCCACCAAACGTAATAACGCTTCACGGGCTGAGGGTTGTTTTAGGTCAAAGCACAAACTTTTCTTGTTACGATTGACGCCAAGAAAAATGGCTGACAAACCCCGCGTATGGGCAGGGCCTGTGTATCGGGTGGAGTCCCCTGCAGGAGACTCGATTTTGATGATCTCTGCCCCGTAGTCGGCTAATGTCTGACTTGCCATCGGCCCAAAAACGACGGATGTGAGATCCAGAATGCGGATCCCTTGCAAAGCAGTTTGAGTCGTTGGTTGATCTGGGAAAGTGGGTGTGGATGGGGTTGTCATGGTCGCAGTCAAAAGAAAATTGAAACAAAAACAGCACCCAGAGGGTATGCGGGCGATGTGACGCTTTTTGCGTCAGTCTTAAGGAATCATACTTGAAGGCGCACCTTGGATTGTTCTTTCAGGTATACATCTTATATGTAAAGAGGAGAGCAGATGCATGTTGCTGAAACCATTAGATAGGGTGACTGAACCACACGCCTTGGATAACTTTAGGACTTCGGTCCGCAAGTTTTTACGAGACTACATGAAAACAACGCCGCCACATGTCAGAGCGAGATCATGGGTCGCGGCAAGCGAAGAACTGAGTCGTGCATTGGCTCAACAAGGTTGGCTTGGTCTGACGCTCCCCAAGAGTCATGGTGGGGCAGGATTGGACTATTACGCCCGTTTTGTGCTGTCTGAAGAGCTCTTAGCTTGTGGCGCACCGGTTGCGGCGCATTGGATTGCGGATCGCCAGAGTGCACCAGTCATCATGCGCTACGGCACAGAAGCACAAAAAGATTTTTATGTCCCCAAAGTCTGTCGTGGGGAAGCATTCTTTTGTATTGGTATGAGTGAGCCAGATTCTGGTTCGGATCTGGCCAGTATTCGTTCACGTGCTGTTCCAAATGACAAAGGCTGGGTACTGAATGGCAGCAAGATCTGGACGACTGTGGCGCATCATTGTCATTACATGATTGCATTGGTGCGTACCAGTGGCGAAACTGCTGATCGGCAGCAAGGTTTGTCACAGATGATTATCGACTTGTCTTTGCCGGGTATCACGATACGTCCGATTGAAGACATGGCCGGTGACGTACATTTTAATGAAGTATTTTTTGAAGATGTGCAGCTTGCACCTGATGCCTTGATTGGCCAAGAAGGCAAGGGTTGGGAGCAAGTCAATGCAGAGCTGTCGTTTGAGCGTAGCGGGCCCGAACGTATTTACTCCAGCATTGCATTATTAAGTCTTTGGATCGATGAGTTGCGTGCACAGTCTGTAATTGATCAGCCAACCCACAACATGGTGGGCGCATTGGTGAGCGAGATGGCTGTTTTACGAGGCATGTCGCTGGCTGTCACACAAGCGCTGATTAACGGTGAGAACCCGATGGTGCAAGCATCATTGGTGAAAGATTACGGCACGGAGTTTGAACAACGTGTCATTCAGCGCATCACTGATTGGTTAGGTGCTAGACCTGATTTTGCAGTCAGTGGTGAACTCATTCGAACACTGGCTTATCTGGAACAAATGGGTGTAACGTTTTCTTTGCGTGGCGGGACACGCGAGATTCTGCGTGGCATTATTGCTCGCGGCTTGGGTATGAGGTAAGTTGAGATGGATACGGAATTATATGATTCATTTGATCGGATGCTGACCCAAGTTTGTCCGGCTTCGAGATTGCGTGAAATGGACCAAACTCGTGATGTGCGCGGGTGTTGGTTTGAATTATCTGAGTCTGGCTATCTGGATGTGATGGTGCCGGAGTCTCAGGGCGGTGCCGATCTTGGTTGGGACCATGCTTGGCAAGTGTTGTTTGCTGCAGGGCGCCATGCACTGGGTCTGCCATTTGGACAAACCATGGTGGCACGCACTTTGTTGGCGCATCTACACAAACCATATGACTTAGAGGCGATTTATAGCGTTGGAGCGGCAAATTTCCGAGAGAACCAAGAGACTTTGTACGCACAAGTTGTGGCAGGCGCTTTGGTTGCCGATAAGTTTTTGTTCCAAGAGGGGAAAACGCTTTATTTGACTGAGTTGTCTGACTGTACGCTTGAAGATGTGACCCAGGGCGGTGGTTTTGATGCTTTGGTGCAAGCAAACCGATTTGAAGTAGTGGGTGAGTGTGAGCCGGGATTGCTAGCTCGAATGAATGCTTTAGCGCTATCAGCACAATTGGCCGGTGCAGCCGATCGCGTCTTGGCCATGACTTTGTCCTTTGCGATGGAGCGTCATCAGTTTGGTCGCAGCATCGGCAAATTCCAGGCATTGCAGCAGCAAATTACGGAAATGGCCGAACGGGTGTATGGCATGCGGATGGCCAGCCAACTCGGATGTCAATCGGAGACTGCTATACCTTCCGCAGCACAAGCGGCAATGGCGAAAGCACAGACTAGCCAATGGGCAGCCGCAGTCGCTCGCACAGCACACGCTGTGCATGGTGCCATTGGTGTGACGCGTGAGCATGATCTGCAACTGCTGACACGTTTGTTGTATGCGTGGGCTCGCATCGAAGGCGGTACAGAGTACTGGTCAGGATTGTTGGGTCAGGATCTGCTGGATGGCGATCAGAGTGTACTGGATTACATTCGTGAAACGCTGTTTGATTCACCTAAGCTTGGCCTGACAGCTGCTTAAGCGCATCCAAATCGAGGAGTTTGACTTCACGTTGATTAATGTGAATCAAACCCTCGCGAGCAAATCTGGAGAACAGTCGACTGACTGTCTCCAGCGTTAATCCGAGATAGTTACCGATTTCTTCACGGCTCATGCGCATGACAAAATCAGTCGATGAATAGCCAAGAATGGCGAGTCGTTGTGACAAATTCAGTAAAAATGCAGCCACTCGTGCTTCAGAACGCAAAGAACCCAGTGCCATCAGAACATGATGGGAGCGCGAAATTTCTTTACTCATGATGCGGCGAATCTGATGTTGTAAAGACGGCGCGTAACGGCTGATTTCATCGATATCATCCAGACGAATGACACAGACTTCAGAGTCTTCCATAGCTAGAGCATTGGAGTTGTGTTGACCTTCGAGCATCCCGTCTAGACCGACGACCTCACCAGGTAAATAAAAACCAGTAATTTGACTTTGCCCTGATAAATCAGTGAGCTGTGTTTTTACAGAGCCCAGTCGAACACTGTATAGTGCCTCTAAAGATTCACCTTGTTGATAGAGGGAGTCGCCTTTCTTGAGACGAACACGTTCCTTGACCAATTGATCAATCTGAGTCATCTCGCGTTCAGGTAACCCTGCGGGCAAGCAAACTTGCGCCATCATGCATGTGGAACACTGGGGAGAATCGGGTTTCATGCGGATGCGTTTGGCAATCATATGCGACACAGTTTAACCGCATGATGGTTGCTTTAGAGCAAAAGAGCGTGTGGATTTAGGTTTTATTTGACAGAAGATTGGGTTTCTGGTTCTGAAAATGATCTCGGAAGTCAAGATTTAAGACTGTCAAAATCAAGTTATTCAAATAATAATTGATAAAAATCAAGAGAATTGTTTGATATGTTGCTCAGTTAATCTTATTTACCTTGAAATTCCAAGAAATGCCCCAAACTATCAAAATATTGAAATTAAACTATTTTGATTCTCCTGTTTAATAGGACGACTTATGCGATTTGACAAACTAACAACGAAGTTTCAACAGGCGCTGGCCGATGCGCAAAGTCTGGCCGCGCAACAAGATAATCAGTATATCGAACCCGTTCATGTGCTTGCCGCATTGTTGACGGAAAAAGACAGTGGTGCCGTCAGTTTACTGTCGCGTGCCGGAGTTTCCGTACAAAACTTGATGCCAGCACTGCAGCAAGCGATCTCCGTATTGCCAAAAGTGCAAGGCACAGATGGACAGATTCAGATCGGCCGTGATTTGCAGGCATTGCTCAATGTAACGGATCGAGAAGCCGCAAAGCGTGGTGATACGTATATTGCGACTGAATTGTTTTTATGGGCACTGGCCGATGATAAAGGCAAAGCCGGTGAGCTGTTGCGTCAAGCGGGCTTAACTCGTGCGGCGCTGGATGTGGCGATTGACGCCGTACGTGGGGGTGAAGCAGTGACAGATCAAGAAGGTGAATCCCACCGGGAAGCGTTAGCGAAATACACCACGGACTTAACCGAACGAGCTCGTGCGGGTAAGCTCGATCCCGTGATTGGCCGTGATGATGAAATCCGTCGATCGATTCAGATTTTACAGCGACGCACTAAAAACAACCCGGTTTTGATTGGTGAACCCGGTGTGGGTAAAACTGCTATTGCCGAAGGTTTGGCTCAGCGCATTGTCAATGGCGAAGTGCCTGAGACCTTGCGTGGCAAAAAGGTTCTGTCGCTTGATTTGGCCAGCTTACTGGCAGGTGCGAAATATCGCGGGGAGTTTGAAGAGCGCTTGAAATCTGTGCTCAAAGAGCTTTCTCAGGATGAAGGACAGAACATTGTGTTCATCGACGAGATCCACACGATGGTGGGTGCCGGAAAAGCTGAAGGTGCGATGGATGCCGGTAATATGTTGAAGCCCGCCTTGGCGCGTGGTGAGTTGCATTGTATTGGCGCAACCACTCTCGATGAGTACCGCAAATATATTGAAAAAGATGCCGCACTTGAGCGCCGTTTCCAAAAGGTTTTGATCGAAGAGCCCGATGTGGAATCCACGATTGCAATCCTACGTGGCTTGCAAGAGCGTTATGAATTGCACCACGGTGTGGATATTACGGACCCTGCCATTGTTGCGGCGGCTGAATTGTCACACCGTTACATTACGGACCGTTTTTTGCCTGATAAAGCCATTGACTTGATTGACGAAGCCGGTGCACGGATTCGCATGGAAATCGACTCCAAACCTGAAGTCATGGATCGATTGGATCGTCGCATTATTCAACTTAAGATTGAGCGTGAAGCGGTTAAGAAAGAAACCGATGAAGCGTCGATGCGACGTTTGCAGATCTTGGAAGAAGAACTCGAGTCGTTGCAGCGTGAGTACAACGATTTTGAGGAAATTTGGAAAGCAGAAAAAGCAGCGGTTCAGGGAACTCAGGCGATCAAGGAAGAAATTGAGCAGATTCGTGCAGAAATGGCTGAGCTGCAACGTCGTGGACAGTATGACAAGTTAGCCGAGCTGCAGTACGGGCGTTTGCCACAGTTAGAAGCGCGCTTGGAAGCGGCTGAAGTTCATGAAGAAGATGAGCAAGCCATGAAGCCGACCTTGCTGCGTACTCAAGTCGGGGCTGAAGAGATTGCCGAAGTGGTTTCTCGTGCAACCGGTATTCCCGTCTCCAAGATGATGCAGGGTGAACGCGATAAGCTGCTTCAGATGGAAAATCATCTGCATGAGCGTGTGGTGGGTCAAGATGAGGCTGTCAGTTTGGTGGCCGATGCCATCCGTCGTTCACGTTCCGGTCTGGCAGATCCTTCACGTCCTTATGGTTCGTTCCTCTTTTTAGGACCTACGGGTGTGGGTAAAACCGAACTGACGCGAGCATTGGCTGATTTTCTGTTTGACTCCGATGAGCAGATGATCCGTATCGACATGAGTGAATTCATGGAGAAGCACTCTGTGGCGCGTTTGATTGGTGCACCTCCAGGCTACGTGGGCTACGAAGAGGGTGGTTATCTGACCGAAGCTGTCCGTCGCAAGCCCTACAGCGTGGTTCTGCTGGATGAGGTTGAAAAAGCACACCCAGACGTGTTTAACGTGCTGTTGCAAGTGCTGGAAGATGGACGTTTGACCGATGGCCAAGGCCGTACCGTGGATTTTAGGAATACGGTGATCGTGATGACCTCGAACTTGGGTTCACAACACATCCAGTCGATGGTGGGTCAGAGCTATGAGGCTGTTAAAGAAGTTGTTTGGGAAGAGCTTAAGACACATTTCCGTCCTGAGTTTTTGAACCGGATTGATGAAGTGGTGGTGTTTCATGCGTTGCTTAGTAAACACATTGAAAAAATCGCTCACATCCAAGTGACTCGTTTGGCTGAACGTCTAGAAGATCAGGAAATGGAGCTGGAGGTTACACCAGAAGCCTTGGCGCAATTGGCCGTGGCTGGATTTGACCCAGTATTTGGTGCCAGACCGCTTAAACGAGCCATTCAGCAGAAGTTAGAGAACCCATTGGCAAAACTCATTCTTCAAGGTGAGTTTGGTCCCAGAGATGTGATCCGGGTTGACAGTCGCGATGATCAGTTCATCTTTGAAAAAGTCTAAAACTGATTGATCGTTTGGTTGAAACAAAAGTGCGCCTGACCGAGTGTGAGGCGCACTTTGTTTTGCGGCAAAGGGGCTTGGGCAGTTATGATGGCAACATTCCTTTGTCTGGTTTTTATTGATAATGCAAACTCCTAAGGTGATCAAAACCGTGCCTGATCCCGACTCTCCTCAAAACCTGAACGTGCGCCATGCGAATCAGCAGGTGATATCCTGCGTCGTCCCTGCGTATAACGAACATGACAATCTGCAGATTTTATTGCCCAAGTTGCAGGCTGCACTGGGTGCCTTAAGTCCGACCTGGGAAGTTGTGGTGGTTGATGATGGCAGTCGAGACAAGACAGTTGAGCTGATGCAAACCTGGTGTCAAATTCCTGGGTTTCGCCTGATTGAACTCAGTCGTAACTTCGGTAAAGAAGCGGCTTTGACAGCCGGATTGCAAGCATCACAGGGTGATGTGGTGATATTGATGGATGCGGATTTGCAGCACTCACCGGATCTTCTGCAGGCGATGCTAGCGCGTTGGGAGCAGGGTGTCGACATGGTGTATGCCGTACGCCAGAACCGTGATGACGAGGGGGTGCGTAAACGCTTGGGCGCCAAAATGTTTTACGCCTTGTTGCACAGCGATAGTCGTGTAACTGTTCCGCCCAATGCCGGTGATTTTCGGTTAATGGACCGAGCCGTCGTAGATGCCTTGATGAAGCTGCCTGAGCGCAATCGTTTCATGAAGGGTTTATATGCTTGGGTAGGGTTTCGTTCTGAGCCGATTGAATACACGCCCGATGCCAGAGCCAGTGGTCAGAGCTCGTTTAATGCGCGCAGTCTGTTGCGTCTGGCGATTGCAGGTTTGACATCATTTACAACGTGGCCGTTACGGATGGTCAGTATCGTCGGATTGGTTGTTTCCCTTGCAGCCTTTCTTTACGGTTTGTTTATTTTTACAAAACACATGTTTTACGATGACCCCGTCCGAGGCTGGCCGACCATTGTCACCATCTTGCTGTTCTTTAGTGGTGTGAACCTCTTGTCCTTGGGTGTGGTCGGTGAGTACATTGCTCGCATTTATGAAGAAGTTAAAAATCGACCTTTATTTGTTGTGCGTTCATCGTTGGGCCGAGTGCGCAGGGCTGGGGTTGAAGGCCCAGAATTTACTAATCACAAAAGTCAGGAAAGCAACGCCGACGAGCACACCAGCCAGTAGCCATTGATAGTTTAGTTCGGTGCTTTCTAATAAAATGGCGTATGCAATTTCGTTAACCGCAAACCCCCCGCCAGATAGCAGAAAGAAGCGTTGCATGGCTTGACGGGCTTGTGTGTTGTGTTGGCGAAAAGTCAGACGATAATGACCCGTGAAAGAGACGAAAAAAGCAACTAACCAACCAATGACGTTTGCTCCCAGAGGTGGCCAGTTCCAAACGCTGACGAGCACCACCACGGTGATCCAGTGGATAAAGGCGGCACTGGTGCCCACAATCACAAACCAGAATAGTTGTCGGATCAGTTGCTTGTGTGGTGAGTGAGCAGTTGAGTTCATGAGAGGTATAGGTGTCTAAACAAAGGGTAAACCACGCGGGTCAACAAACGATTTTGATTTGCGCAGATGATTATGGACTGCATGCAGACGTCGATGCCGCCATTGTAGACCTAGGTGAGCGCGGTCGACTGAGCGTGACCAGTGTGTTGGTCGATGCCGCGATATTGCATCGAGAACGTGTGATGGCGCTTCAGAATAGTCCATTGAGTGCGGGGCTGCATTTTAATTTGACTGAAAAAGTGGGTGACCTGACGCATGAGGATGTACAACCTTTGGGGCGTCTGATCATGCGTAGCTATCTTGGGCAAGTGCCGCATACGTGGTTACAGAAAACCATTGACCGGCAGCTGGATTTGTACGAATCTTTGTTTGATGCACCACCCACCTATGTGGATGGACATCAGCACGTGCATCAGCTTCCAGGGGTGAGACAGTTGTTATTACAAACATTGTTTAAGCGCTACGGCAATCGCAAACCTTGGTTGCGCAGCACATGTGCCGTGTCCGGATTATGGCGTGCAGGTTTGCGAGATGCCTTGAAAGCCAAAGTCATTGAAACATTGGGGGCGCATCAGTTTGTAAAGCAGGCCAAGGCCGTAGGTTTTTTGTGTAATCAGGGCTTTGCAGGTGTGTATGATTTTGTGCGCCCATCTGCACCATTTGAGGTGCTGATGCAAAAATGGTTGGATTGTGCAAAGCAGGGCACGCTTCTGATGACGCATCCTTCTCGTGCACCCATTCAAAACGATCCTGTTGGTATTGCCCGACAACGTGAGTATGAAGTGCTAGGCAGTGCCGCATTTGTAGATTGGTTGGCACAACGTCAGCTCAACCTGTATCAAGGCACAGATGTGCGTGCCGTTATCGATGACTAACCATGTATCCATCCGTACTGATACCTTTGGTTTGGTTGAACTGAGTGTGTTTCAGTCCTCGCCGATGTCTTCATTCCAAAGTTCGGGTCGATTGCGAATGAAATTTTGCATCATCGCAATACAAGCCTCGTCTTGAATAACCTCCACTTCTACACCACGTGATCTGAGCAGATCTTCGTCGCCCATGAAGTTTTTGTTTTCTCCGATGATGACTTTAGGGATGCCGTACAACAAGATGGCTCCAGTGCACATCGGGCAAGGGGAGAGTGTGGTGTAGAGCACTGATGCTTGATAAACAGACGCAGGCTGGCGACCCGCGTTTTCTAGGGCATCCATTTCACCGTGCAAAATTGCACTGCCATTTTGGACACGACGATTGTGACCGCGCCCTAGGATCTGATCTTGATGCACAAGCACTGAGCCAATTGGAATGCCTCCTTCAGTCAGACCTTGTTGGGCTTCATCATATGCAGCTTGTAAAAAGGGATCCATGGTGCGCTCCTGATTCAAAGACAAAAGAGGATGGTTCAATTGACTGTGACACGATTGATCCGAATAGTATAGATATAGCGTGAGTTAGAAAAATCAATGGCGGGTACTTTGATGCGCTTTTGATGTCATTGATTTGCGTGATTCAGTGCGTAAGTTTTGCGTACAGACCTCGAAAAGCGTATCGATGTTTGTATATCTGCTGGTTTCTTGTATGTTGCGATGTAAATTGTTTTTTTCAATAAAAACAATTGATTGAGCGACGCTGAGAAATGATGAGTGTCTGTGATGGGTGGGGTGGCGCCCCCGGCGTGACTCGAACACGCAACCCCCCGCTTAGAAGGCGGGTGCTCTATCCAGTTGAGCTACGGGGACCGCAGCCCAGTATTGTAATGCAATTAAATCGTTTTGTTGCGTGAAACGAACTACGAAAGTTGTAAAGGATGTGCTAGTCTCAATTCTTACGTTGCATTCTTCGGTTTTTTAGACGAGTCAGTCATGAGTCAATTGTTTGAAGTACACCCAGATAATCCGCAATCTCGCTTAATTGCGCAGGCCGTTGAGTTAATCGACAATGGCGGGGTTGTTGCCACCCCGACCGATTCGGGATACGCCTTGGTGGCTAGACTCGATGATCGAAATGCGGCCGATGAATTGCGTCGTTTGCGCGGGCTAGATCATCGCCATCATTTAACTGTGCTCTGTAAGGACCTCTCAGAGATTAGCCATTTTGCCAAAGTCGATAACGTGACTTATCGCTTACTGAAGTCGGCGACACCGGGACCTTGGACATTTATTTTGCAGGCTACCAAAGAAGTCCCCAAACGTGTTTCGCATCCTTCCAGAAAAACTATCGGGATTCGTGTGCCAGAACATCCTGTTTTGCAAGCACTATTGGGACAGTCCAGCACGCCTTTGCTGTCGACGACCTTAATTCCATCCGGTGAAGAAGCGCCTTTAGTCGATCCTGAGGATGTGTACGCACAGTTTGGTAAACAGGTTCAAGGTGTGATTGACGCGGGTAACTGTGCCTGGGAGCCCACCACGGTGATTGATTTGTCCAAAGGAGCGCCAGTGGTTGAGCGGATTGGTCGTGGGGATCCTGCATTGCTTGGTCTTGATTGAATCCACTAAGGTAGAAACGGATGAGTGATTTACTCACAACCATTGCGCTTTATGCGTTACCCGTCATATTGGCTATTACGTTGCATGAAGCAGCGCATGGTTATGTGGCCAGAATGTTTGGTGATATGACTGCAACCAAAGCAGGGCGTGTCACTTTAAACCCATTACCCCATATTGATCTGGTAGGCACCATTGTGGTGCCCCTGAGCATTTTGTTGGCATCACGACTCATGGGTGGACCCCCTTTGTTATTTGGCTGGGCGAAACCTGTGCCTGTGAATTTTGGGAATTTACACAACCCAAAAAAAGACATGCTATGGGTTGCGCTCGCAGGACCCGCGTCGAATCTCGTCATGGCGGTCCTTTGGGCATTGATTTTGCGTCTGGTGTTTGAGAGTGGTTCAGGTCATTCGAGCTATCTTTTTCAGATGGCTGTGGTCGGTGTACAAATCAATCTGGTGCTGATGGCTTTGAATTTATTTCCACTACCGCCGTTAGATGGTGGACGAATTGTGTATAGTTTGTTGCCGCACCAGTTGGCTTGGCAATATGGTCGAATCGAGCCTTATGGCATGATGATTCTGATTGTCTTACTGGTCACGGACAACCTTTGGCCACTTTTGCGACCATTCATGGCTTTAGGGCGCTGGATTGTGGAGTTTTTTCTGTGAGGACGTTTAAGGATGCAACGACGTCCTTGTTCCGTTAAACTACCGTCCAAGCCTATACGCAGACAGTTCCTTGTCTGATGATTAAACTGATTGTTCGAGTTTTCCAACATGAGCACAACCAATACATCCGAGTATCCGCAATTCCGTGGCAGTCTGGTCGCTTTGGTGACACCTATGCACCCAGATGGCAGTCTTGATCTGGACTGCTATAAACGTCTGATTGACTGGCATGTCCAGGAAGGCACAGACGGGTTGGTCGTGGTGGGAACTTCTGGTGAATCACCGACTGTTGATATTGATGAGCACGCTGAGCTTATTCAAATTGCCGTTGAACATGCAGCAGGACGCCTTCCCGTGATTGCAGGCGTCGGTGCAAACTCTACCGCTGAAGCCATTCATTTGGCTCAACATGCCCTGAAAGTCGGTGCGGATGCTGGCTTGTCTGTGGTGCCGTATTACAACAAACCTTCTCAAGAAGGTTTGTATAGACACTTTGTGACCATTCAGGAAGCGGTGGATTTACCGACAGTGCTGTATAACGTGCCTGGCCGTACTGTTGCCGACTTGGGTCTTGAGACCTTGCTGCGCTTGGCAAAAGTGCCAGGCATCATGGGTTTGAAGGAAGCCACAGGTGATATCAGCCGATCGGGTCTGATGTTTAAACAGTTGCCTGCTGATTTTCAGGTGTATAGCGGCGATGATCCAACCGCTGCTGCCCTGATCCTATTGGGAGCGCGTGGGAATATTTCGGTCACTGCAAACATTGCACCGCGTGCAATGCACGACCTGTGCATGGCGGCTGTTAACGGTGATCTTCCTCGCGTGCGTGAGCTCAATACTAAATTAGCCGCACTTAATAAATTGTTGTTTGTTGAGGGTAATCCCATCCCTGTGAAATGGGCTTTGGCGCAAATGGGTCGTATTCCAGGCGGTTTGCGTCTACCCTTATGTGAACTTAGTTCGCAGTTTCATGAACCTTTGCGTGCAGCATTGCAAGAGGCGGGTTTACTGTGAATTGTATTTCAGGTGGCCGAGTGAATCAAATACTTAAAATTACTTCTGTGGTGGGTTTGGCGCTGACAATGGCAGGGTGTCAATCCCTGAAAGACACACTCAGCGGCGACAACGCCATTGATTACAAATCGACCGTTCGGACTGATCCGTTGAGTATTCCGCCGGATCTGACACAAGCGGCCGCTGATCCCAGATATCGTGCACCTTCAACCGGTGTGACTTCATTGTCGCAATACCAGTCGCAACAAGCGAATGCGGATGCAGAAGTACGACAAAATGTTTTGCCAGAATATCCAGGCATCGAAGTCAAACGTGATGGCGATCTGCGTTGGCTGGTGGTCGATGCGTCACCTGATACCTTGTTCCCGAAGGTGCAAGAGTTCTGGTATGACAACGGATTTAACCTAGATGTGAACGATCCTAAAGCCGGTTTGATGGTCACAAACTGGGCTGAAAACCGAGCCAAAATTCCTGAGTCTTGGATTCGTCAGATCATCGGAACAGTTCTGGACAGCGTTTATGACAGTGGTGAGCGTGATAAGTTCCGCACAATCTTTGAGCGCGATGGTCAAAAGACCTTGATCTTTATTAGCCATGAGCACATGGTTGAAGTGCGTGTGGGGATTGAAGCCGATCAGACACGTTGGGAAGTCGGTCGTGAGGATCCTGGTTTGAATGCGGCCATGATCGCACGTTTGATGGTGTATCTCGGTGACAACGAGGAAGAAGCTCGTCGCAAGATGGCCCAAGCGCAAGAACAAAACCTGAAACCCACAGTGATCGATCAGGTCCGCAGTGATGGTTCCATCGTGGTGGAAGAAGGGTTTGATCAAACATGGCGCCGTGTTGGCTTGGCATTGGATTCCGGTAATTTTGCAGTCGAAGATCGTGACCGTTCATCGGGTGACTTCTTCGTACGTTATGTGGATGCTGATACAGGTGTCAAACGTGAAGAGCCTTCAATTTTTGCACGCATGTTTGGCGCGAAAAAACTGGAGCCCGCACAGCTTTATCGCTTGCATCTGAGTGCCGATGGTCCAAACACAGTGATTCGTGTTTACAACGAGCAGGGTGCAGTTGAGACCAGTGCCACAGGTACTCGCATTCTTGAAGTGTTGGCTGAGCGTTTGTAAAACTCTTTAGAAACACCAGTCAGTCAAAAAAACCGCACATTCCTTAAAAAGAAGTGCGGTTTTTTTTAATTGCGCCCAGCGGCATGGGCACATTCCTGCGGGTGCAAGTCCCACCATGAGTTGTACATGGACGCTCCTGTTGTGCCAAGCCTTCAATCGTTGATAGTCGGAAGGGAGAGATTGCAGCCGTACATTCGGACTTTTTGTGTGGCTGAGCGCCACTGTCCCTGATGGCATCTGCTGGTTGACGTCTCTGTCGGGCTAACAACCTCACTGTAAGGCACTTTGATGCCGTAGCCTTAGGTAGGGGCGTCCATACCATTGATCACAGTGAATGAAGAGAAGCGTAACTGCACGAGGGTGACCGAATGTGGAAAGGAAGTGTGGAGCATAAATCGTGAGTAGATGAACAAAAATCGCATAGGAGGCGCTGCTGAGTATGGCGAGTGGGCAAAGTACTACAAATTGCGCTTAATAGAAAACATGCCTTCGTATATTTATTTTATGTTAGCAGCCAGCTCGCCGAACCTGTCAGTAATACGACTAAAGCGGGTGGCATGCGCGCGTAGACTAACAGTGCAAAGGCGGCAAGTGCCAAGCCGAAATCATTTTTGTTGTGAATGGCATTGATCCATACGGGATCATACAAAGCCGATAGCAAAATACCAACCACGCCGGCATTGATGCCTGACATCGCTGACTGAATGTCGGAACGATGGCACAGTGCTTCCCAGAACGGTAGTACAGCGATCAGCACTAACAGGGCTGGCAGGAAAATGACACCTAGGAGTATCAACCCCCCCGTCCATCCGCTCAATGCACCATTGGCTACAGTGCCCAGATATGCGGTAAAAGTGAATAATGGTCCTGGCACTATCTGAGCGATACCGTAACCTGCAAGAAAATTGGTGTTGCTGACAAAACCATCGGGTACGACAGTGGCCTGCAACAACGGTAATACGACGTGGCCGCCGCCAAATACCAAGGCACCAGCACGGTATACCCCGTCTAGTAAAACTATCACAGAGGAATTGGTGCTTAAGGCCATTAAAGCTAAACTAACTAGTAGTGTGAAAAACAATAGTAGCGCTATGCTGCCCAGTTTACGTGAAATAGGGTAGAGGAGGCGTGCTTGACTATTGGGTATTTGGTAAATCTTCAATCGCCACCAGCCGAATAAACCTGCTGTTGCAATGGCGATCACCTGCCCGAGTGTCGACGGTAAAATTAAAGTGAGTAGGGCAGTGAAAATGGCCAAAGCGGCGCGTGTACGATCCGGGCATAAGGTTTTTGCCATACCCCATACAGCTTGTGCCACGATGGCTACGGCGGCTATTTTGAACCCTTGTACCCAGCCTGATTCAGCGAGTTCTTGATATTGAGTAATGCCGTAGGCGAACAGAATCAGTGCGATGGCGGATGGTAGGGTGAATCCAGCCCATGCGACCAACAAACCTGGCCATCCCGCGCGACCCAAACCTAGTGCCATGCCCACTTGACTGCTGGCAGGCCCTGGCAAAAACTGGCACAACGCCACTAGGTCGGAATAATCGCGATCATTCAGCCAGCGGCGGCGCTCTACAAATTCGGTGCGAAAATAGCCCAGATGGGCAATCGGCCCTCCGAAGGAGGTCACGCCGAGTTTGAGGAAAGCGACGAAGACCTCAATTATTGTGCCTCGAGCATTGATTTTACCATTTTTATCTGTTAACTCTGTCATTTATTGATAATTACCTAAGTGCCTTTTATGCTATGTGAGCAACGGATAGAGTAGTCAACTTTGGTAAGAGATTCACAACTTCTGGTTTCCAGCGGGACGATTGTTTCAGATTGACTTGATGAAACATAGAGATTATTGATTCTTTCGGATGAGTGATGGTACTGAAGAAGAAATTATGAGTCAGTTTTCGGATGTGACAAATAAAACTACAAAAGATCATCTTGCTCATTGTGTATCTGAATTTGATGGAAGATTAGTACTGATTATCGTTCTCGATCGGTTTTTAAGATCAGTTTGGAGCGATGCGTTTGTGCCTTCACCCAGAATGTTGCTGCATTGCACCCATTACAGAAGATTTGTCGAATGATCACCTAGAGTGCCTCCCAATCTGCTTATCCATCTCCGTCAAAAAATAGCTGCACAGAAGTCTGCGCAGTTCACGCAGATATAGTGAAGCAAGCTCAGGACGTTCGTGAGATAATTGCAGGCCTAGAGACTTTTTCAAATCGTGCGTGTGTGCCTCATTCAGACTCTGTTTTAGGGATCACGAGTACTGGCGGATGATCGCAGTTTTTGCTTAAGAAAATACAGTGCTTCAAGCGCTTCACGTGGCGTCAAGCTATCGGGGTCTATTTCTTCTAAAGAATCAATCACGGGCTCGTATTGTGCCCATTGTTCGGCTGCAGCCCGAGTATCTTCATCGGCAATAGGCGTCTCCAGATCACTGGTGAATAAGCCAAGTTGTGGACTCGGGGCATCGATGGCCTCAAGACGCTGTAGCTCTCGGGACGCATGGCGCACGACCGCAGGGGGTAAGCCCGCGCGTCTAGCCACTTCAATCCCGTAACTTCGGCTGGCAGGTCCGGGTCGGACTTCATGTAAAAGCACGATACCGCCTCTGGAGTCGGCAACCGCTAAGTGAACGTTGGCACTGCAGGGTTTTTCAGCGGGAAGGCGTGTTAACTCAAAGTAGTGAGTAGCAAATAACGTCAGTGCCCGATTGTGTTCTAACAGTCGGCTGGCAATCGACCAAGCCAGTGCCAGACCGTCATAAGTCGATGTGCCACGTCCAATCTCATCCATGATGACAAGACTACTGTCAGTGCTTGCTGACAAGATAACCGCTGCTTCTGTCATTTCCATCATGAAGGTTGACCGACCACCAGCTAGGTCATCTGCAGCGCCAATTCGAGTAAAGATTCGATCTAGATCACCGATGGTTGCCGATTGGGCTGGCACATAGCTACCAATGCGTGCTAGAACAGCGATTAAGGCGACTTGACGCATATAAGTCGATTTACCACCCATATTGGGTCCAGTGACGACTAAAAGTGAACGTGAGGGCTCGAGCGTACAGTCGTTGGGCGTAAAGCGCTCGATGCTGTGCTCCACAATGGGGTGGCGGCCTGCTTGAATATCAATGACGGGGGTGCTGGCAAGCTTAGGTGCAACCCATTCGCAGGTTCGGGCATGCTGAGCAAAGGCCAGTAACGCATCCATTTGAGCCATGGCTGAGGCGGCTCGCGATAATTCAGGTGCAAATGCTGTCAGTGTTTGCAGAAGTGATTCAAAGAGCCACTTTTCTCGTGACAAAGCGCGTTCTTTGGCCGATAGAATCTTGTCTTCCCAGACTTTGAGTTCGGGCGTGATGTATCGCTCTGCATTTTTAAGAGTTTGTCGACGACGGTAATGTTCAGGGACTTTATCGCTTTGGCCACGAGATACTTCGATATAAAACCCATGGACGCGGTTGTACTCAACTCGTAGGTTTGAAATACCCGTGTTGGTTTTTTCTTGTTGCTCTAGTTTTAGTAAGAACTCGCCCTGATCGACGTTCATTTGACGAAGCTCATCGAGATCGGGATCATAGCCATCGGCAATCACACCCCCATCACGGATTTGAACAGCAGGTTCTTCAGCAATGGCGTGCGTTAAGCAATTGACCAACGCATTGTCGATTTTTAATTCATCAATGAATTGATGTAGTAGTGAGCTACCCACTGGTTCAAACGCTTGGACTTGTGACACAAGAGTGGGCAAAGAGCCTAGGGCATCACGCAAGCTCGCCAGCTCTCGAGGACGCACGCTTTGTAGCGCAATACGCGTGCTGATGCGTTCTAAATCCGGCCACTTTTCTAGGGTTTGTTGCAGATTGTCTAAAGCATCTGAGGGTGCACCTGTAAGCCAGGTCGTCACGGTGTCTTGTCGTTGTTGAACCTGTTGATGATCGCGCAATGGGTGATGAAGCCAGCGTTTTAATAAACGACTGCCCATGGGGGTGGCACAGTGATCCAGTAGACTAAAAAGGGTGGGTGATTCTTGACCCGAAATGGTTTGCGTCAGTTCAAGGTTGCGACGGGTCGGTGGATCCATCAGCACGTATTGTCCGGGACGCTCAACTTGTAGTCGATTAATATGAGACAGACTTTGAGAATGAGTACGTTCAACATAACGTAACAGCGCACCTGCGGCACAAAGTGCCTGTGTCTGATCACTGGCATCCAAGCCGTCTAATGTACTGACCTGGAAATGATTTTTTAATTGCTGCTCGACAGATGTGAATTCAAAATGCCAGGTCGGCACTCGAGCGATGGCACATGTGTCAGTTATGCTCAGAGAGCGGTCTTCGGGAATAATGAGTTCTGCTGGATTGATTCTGGCAAGCGTAGCAGCGACTAGATCAGAGTCGCATTGTGTGATGATGAGTTCACCACTGGCTAGGTTGAGCCAGGCTAGGCCTGTTTGTGTATCCGCTTTGCTGGACTTGGGTTGCCACCAGGCCGCCAAATAACGATCTGATTTGCTGGGTAATAAGGCATCATCAGTGAGTGTGCCAGGCGTAATAATACGGACGATTTTTCGTTCGACAGGCCCTTTGGCGGTTGCCGGATCACCCACTTGTTCGCCAATGGCAATCGATTCACCGCAGTCCAGTAGCTTGGCAAGATACTGCTCTAATGAATGGACAGGCACACCGGCCATCGGAATCGGTTCACCGGCTGAAGTGCCTCTTTGGGTGAGCGTTAAGCCCAGTAGACGAGCGCCCTTGATGGCATCGTCATAAAACAATTCATAAAAATCACCCATCCGAAAAAATAGCATAAATGCGCCAGCCTCTTCTTTTAAGGTCAGAAACTGCTGCATCATCGGGGTGTGGGCGGATAAGTCTTTTTTACTCATAAAAATCAAACATAAATGGATGCTCGTTCATCACTGAACAATGATGAACTGTTGTGTCGTCAGGATATCTCTTTCTCGACTAAATGAAATATTGTGAGAATTCTAATCATGACTGATCGGTCCACAACAGGTCAGGGGACTATGGTAACCGTAACGCTCTGTTTACCCAAATTGATTTGAAGAGATTTTTAAAAGTAACGATGTCGTTCTGATTATGTCTGTTGATTTGTGTTTGCGGAAAACCTCACTCTGAAACTGTAGTTGCTTTAGAGCAGGGGGTTAGTAACTGTTAGCTTGAATCTACCCGAATCTACGCACACGTACTCAGATGAATAGATTCATAGGCAATGATGTAACGACAAGAACACCCTAATATGGTCGCCGTTGCGTGTTAACCCTGTTCTTACAAGGAGAGCTTCAAGTGGTTCTACATACATCACGGCGATATGCGTCCTGCTTTCACAGAGCCTCTGTGGGGTAGCAGTCGACTTGGCATCCTTCCCGGATAGAATGATTTTCATATATAATTAAACATTATTTAGTTTTTAGCGATTGAACTAATCAAGATTGATCGAGATGTCTAAGCAATTGTTGGCGCAGGATGGGTTGGGAGTTTTAACTGTGTTTCTCCTTCAGCTGTCCGACAGTCCTTGCAAGAAAGGCCCAAAATGAATGTAGATAGGCATTGACGCGTCATGAGCCGAACGATACGAGGACACACAATTGAACTACGTCCAAACAACGTACAGGCCACCCACTTCTCCAAAGCATGTGGCATTGCTCGTTTATCGTACAACTGGGCACTCTCGGAATGGCAGAGACAATTTCAAGCGGACAAAGACTATCGAAATGAATGCTTAACGCAGGGCATTGAAGTCGATCAAAAGAAACTCAATGCACCTTCGCAGGGGAAATTACGCATGCAGCTCAATGCGATTAAGCGTGAACAGTTTCCATTCATGCTCGAGGTCACAAAATGTGCTCCACAACTTGCGATCATACAGCTGGGGGTGCCTTTAAGCGTTTCTTTGCCGGACAGGGCAAATACCCAAGATTTAGAAAGAAAGGTGTCGATGATCGATTCTCGCTGTCCAACGATCAATTTCACGTGGATGGAAAACGAATTAAGATTCCCAAGCTTGGCTTTGTCAGAATGCGAGAGAAATTGCGTTTTAACGGCAAGATCTTATCCGCCAAAGTGTTTAGACGGGGTGTCAAATGGTTCGTGAGCATTTCGGTTGAATTATCAGAGCCCATACCGATTTCGCCTAAGACAGGTCAATCCATCGGAATTGATTTAGGGATTTTGAATCTAGCCACGTTATCCAATGGTGAGGTCAAAGCACCACTCAAAGCTTTGCAAAATAAATCGTCCCGATTAAGGAGAGCGAATCAAGCATTGAGCCGTCAACAAATCGGTAGTCGTCATCGTGCCAAAGCGAAAACCAAGTTAGGTACGTTACACAGCCAAGTTTCCAACGCTCGTCAGGATTTCTTGCATCAAATCACGACCGATTTGGTGCGCAAGTATGATGAAATTTGCATTGAGGATTTAAACGTCAACTCCTCTACAAAGCCAACCAGTCTGGCAAAGTCGTGAAGTCCGTGGGCCGATTCTTCCCCAGTAGCAAAACATGCTCAGGATGTGGAGAAATCTGCCATGACTTGACTTTAAAGATGCGTAGTTGGCAATGTCAGGCTTGCGGTGTGATGCATGACCGTGACATCAATGCCGCAAAAAATATTCTGCGTTATGCAGAGACAGTATTGACGACAATTTAATGCGTCAATAGGCGGAAAGTTATTCCGTGTCAGCCTATGGAGTTGAAGTAAATCCTAGCGGCTGTGTGCCGCTAGGTGTTGACGGAGAAGTAGGAAGAGAACATCAAATGTACGGTGAGTAGATTTGAGTAAGTTTTTGTAACGGTTCAATCAATAAGCATAAGTGCATCAAGGTCCAGAATGGTGATTTTGCGTAGTCCAGTTTGTGCAATCCAGCCTGCTGCTTCAAATTCGCTCAATCTACGACTAATAGTTTCTGGAGTGGTGCCAAGAAAGGAGGCAAGGTATTTACGACTCATGGGCAAACTGAAAGTATGGGATTCTACCTGCTCAGCCTGCTCGATTAGGTAGTTTGCGAGACGTGCATTAATCGACACAGTGGCAATTGCTGTTGTCTGTCGTTCGCTCGTACCCAGTCGCCTAGAGAGTTCCGCAAGTATATGTAAGCTGATGTTAGGGTGCTGGGTTAGAAGTTCATGCACATCGGATTGGAAAATTGTACAAATTTCGGATGCCTGCATGGTTTGTGCGTAGGAATCATGTGCTGAGGCCGAGAATAAGGCCAATTCGCCTGCAAAATGGCCAGGAGTTAGGATACGTACGAGTTGCTCCTTGCCAGTATCGGAAAGCCGATACACCTTGACCTTGCCTTTATGAACGATAAAAAGCTTGTTGGAAGGTTCACCGGCACGGTGAATAAATTCTCCCCGCTCATAGGTACGCATAGACGCCTTGCCAGCAATGGCACTCAGTACATCGGAAGGTAAATGATTGAAAATGGGTACCTTTGAGACGCATAGTGCTGGTATATGCTCATCATTTGTATGAGATATGTGAGAAGGAGAATTCAGATTCATATTTGAAATTTATTGAGTTTATTAAAATGGTACAGACGCTCCAGAGAATCAGTTGGAGAGTCTGTACTGGTTTTAGTTAAGCTTCAGGCTGTCGCGTCTTTGTAGTCACTGCGCATTAGGCAGTTTGGCAATCTGAGTTGCAACCTGCCACATTATGGATTTTTGTCTCTCTTTTTGCATGTGCCCTATAGCGTATCAGTCTAACGGCATTGAGTGTGACGAGTATGACGCTGAGTTCATGGATGAGCATGCCTGAAGCCAAGAATATCTTACCCAGTAGAACGCCTGCGAGTAATAGTACGACAGTGCCCACGGCTAATATGGTGTTCTGCAGCATATTGCGGACAGTCGCCTTAGCAAGGGAGTAGGCATGTGAGAACTGATCCAATCGATCGGACATCAAGACGATATCTGCGGTTTCCATTGAAATATCAGTTCCACCGATCCCCATTGCAAGGCCGACATCGGCGGTGGCGAGCGCTGGTGCATCGTTGATGCCGTCGCCAACCATAGCAACACGATAGTTCTGACTCTTGAACTTATTAACCCAGTGCACTTTATCTTGTGGCAATAGTTCAGCATGGACTGCATCAAGACCCAGTTCGTTGCCCACCAGTTGTGCTGTATGACGATTATCGCCTGTGAGCATAACCATCTTTTTTACACCCGCATCTCTGAGCTGATTAATGGCGAGCTTGGCTTCGGGTTTGATCTGATCCGCAATGGAAATTACACCCATCAGTTGTTTGTCAATTGCAATTAGGACAGCGGTATTACCGGCTTTTTCTCGACTGACTGCATAAGCATCGGCTTGTTCTGGAATGGAGACGCCCTGGTCAGCCATGAGTTTTCGGTTGCCGATCGCTAGATGCTGACTAGCCACGATGGCAAGCATACCACCGCCCTTAATGATTTCAACGTTCTGTGGCTCTTCATTTAAAGGGAGTTCTCGCTTTCTAGCTTCAGCAACAATGGTCTGTCCCAGATGATGCTCAGATAGCCTTTCGGCTTCGGCCACCAAACGCAGAAGTGTGTTTTCATCTATACCCCAGCTTTTGATTTCGGTGACTTCAGGCTTGCCTCTGGTTAGAGTACCCGTTTTATCGAAAATGACGAGATCGATTTTGGAGAGTCTCTCCATGATTTCACCGCCTTTGATCAACACGCCATTGCGCGCTCCATTTCCGATGCCCGCTACCATGGAAACTGGCGCCGATATAACCAACGCTCCTGGACAGGCGATGACTAGGAAAGTTAATGCCAATTCGACATTGCGTGAGATGGCGTAGACCAGTATCGACAGAATTACGATGGCTGGCGTATAGATCTGGGCGAACCGATCAAGAAATTTCTGCGTAGTGGTTTTTGACTCTTGAGCCTCTTCGACCATTTCGATGATTTTAGCAAAAGTCGTGTCATCGCCTACGCGATCAGCAGTCACTTCAATGTAACCATTGTCGATAATGGTGCCGCTGTACACTCGGTCACCTATCGATTTGCTGGCTGGTACGGATTCACCAGTAATAGCGGCTTCGACAATCAGCGCTTGGCCAGAAACGATCGCACCATCGACTGCGACTTTTTCACCAGATCTGATGAGTACTCTATCGCCTTCGACGACTTCTTCAACAGGCAGTTTGATATGACCTTCGGGACGGATGACTGTTGCTTCGGTCGGAGTCTGATCGATGAGATTTCGAAGTGATGAACGGGTTTTCTCTAGCGTGCGGGATTCCAGATATGCACCAAAAATGAAGAGAAAGGTTACCACTGCCGATTCAACGTATTCGCCAATAATCAGGGCGCCGATAACAGCGATCGTGACCAGTAATTCAATACTGAAGGCCTTCATACGTAAAGCTTTGAACGCCTTGATGGCAATAAAATATCCGGCAAACAAAGATGATGCAATCAGGACATAGTCTTTCCACTGTGAAAATCCTGCCAAGTGTAAAACCAGTGCGACTAACAATAACAGGCCGGTGATACCGGCGATCTGAGAGTTTTTCATTTGTTTCATGTTGTGCTCCAGTACATCCAGGTATAAGGGGATAAAGATCGATCACTGCATGGCGATCGATCTTCTTCAATCTTGTTTAAGAAGTTTTTTTGGATAGAACTGGATAACCAAGTCGTACGAGGGTGTTTTCCAGCGCATCGGCATCGGTTTTAGAACTGTCGTACTCTGCGCGCACACGGCCGGAATTGAACATCACCTTAACCTCGTTAACGCCATCGACTCTTTTAAGCGTATTTTCGATTTGCTTTACACAGGAAGGGCAAGTGAAAGGTTCCATGTTGAAAACAGCTTTTTGCATGATTTACTCCTTGTTGATGAATGAATGACTTCATCGTAAGGTAAGAAGATGATTCCATGCATTGACGGGTGACAAGTTTTTGGTCAACTAAAAATTAAGATATAAATTGATTGATTACGCTATCTTTCTTTAAAATCAATTTCTTGAATGGGGAATGCAAAAACCTTTTGGAAGTGAATTGCCTTTCAATAAGAAAGTGTCTAAGGTGAATGGAGATGCAATCACGCAGATAGTCAAACTGGTAGCAAAAGCATAAATTCCGTGCACGTACGGTGGTTATGTCACTAATACCGTTGTCGCTGTTGTCATCAATCGGATTAAGCTGTGGTAAATCGTAAAACTTATCAGATTGATATTGTAAAACATAAGGCTTCTTACAACGTATTCGAAATTTCTTTGCTTTAGCGAAGGGAAACGTCTGAGGCATGTGATAAATAAAACTCTCGTCGAGGCCGAAATGAATAATGATAATGATGCTCAGGTTTGGCAAGAGGTTCTTGATTTTTGGTTTCCTGAAGGACGATCGCTTCAGATCGATTCAACGACACATAAAGACTATTGGTTTTGGCGGATGCGCGGTGGTGCGGACAATGAGATTGTGGATCGGTTTTCAGATCTGACAGAAAAAGCTGCAGCTGGACATCTAGATCACTGGGCATCTGAACCCGATGGACGATTAGCACTGATTATTGTGCTGGATCAGTTTTCAAGATCTGTGTGGAGAGATAGTGCTCGTGCCTTCGCCCAGGATCCTGCCGCACTAAGGCTAACAATGGAGGGTTTGTCCAATGGCCACTATGCGACACTATCGATGCCGTGGTTTAAGATTGTGTTTGGTTTGCCGCTTGGGCATTGTGAAGGGGATGATCACCTCGAGAGGCTCGATCTCCTTATCCAACTTCGCCAAGACATAGCAGATCAAGTGCCCGCGCAACTTATGCCGATCTATCAGTCTTTAGTAAAACAGGCTCAAGATGTTCGCGAGATTATTGCAACGTTTGGGCGGCACCCTCATCGCAACCAGCTTCTTGTTCGACCGTCCACGCCAGCCGAAGAAATCTACATTGTAGAAAAACAATTTCCCCATTTGCGTGCGTTTAAAAACTAATTCTTTGTATGATTCAGGATTTGTAGGCGGAGTATTCCTAAGGAAAGTGACTAGACGTCAGGCACTTCGTTGATAGTGGGGTACTGACGCTTTTTGTGTGGATTACGCGCAGCATTTTTTAACTACGTCCACACTTTCCCATCGACGGGCGCAATACCTTTGAGTGAATTGCTTGCTTGACCCGTTCATTCATGTGCGAGTCAAGCAAGCTCATTAGTTTTTGACTTGTTAGCGGCTTTAGCCGCTCTTAATGATTTTTCGCTAGGCGGGGCGTTTTGCTCACTTATATATCTGTTCACCACGTCTAGGCTTGTTCCGTCGCAGGAAACAACACAGTAACTCGGGGACCAAAACTGCTTTCCCCAAAGCATTGTTTTTACATGGTCTTTAAACTCTTTTCTAATCAGATAAGATGACTTTCCTTTTAGCTTGCTGACTAGGTTAGCGACTGCGACTTTGGGATGAATAGATACCAATAAATGAACATGGCTATCTTCACCACTGAACTCCAAAAGTTCACAGCCCATTTGCTCACAAGTTTCCATGAATACACCTTGAAGGTACTCTAGCATTTCTTTTGTGAAAACCATTTGTCTATATTTTGTGGTAAAGACTAGGTGTGCATAATTCTTATAAAGGCATGATCTGCCTGTTCGCCAGTTATGCATTTTCGCTTAATAGTTGATTGAATGATGTGTAATATTTTAGTACAACAATGCGAATGAATCATCTAGAAAAAGAGGATCAAGCTTGTTGATATCAAACTTCACGCCAATCCAACGCCTGAGCAAAAGAAAGTGCTTAGCCAATGAATGGGTTGCGCGCGTTTGATCTGGAATGCGAAAGTGGATGAGGAACGCGACCACCGTATTTTTGCGAACAAATATTATCAACAGGGACTTACAAATTCACTTTGCAACCGCTTTTATGGACTTGTTTGTTTGGAGAAAGCCGACCTTTGCGTACAATATGCTCTTACATTTGATTTGACACCATGGGTTCCCTCGCCCCCATTTGCTAAAAAGGTTTTCATGTCTGCATCATCACGCACATCACATGCGTCGACGTCTTCAGAGACTTCGCACGATCAATACGCATCTTCTCGACAATCGGCAACCATGCTGTCTCTCCCGGATAAACGACTGAGTCTGCTGGTGACATGGCTTGTCGTCATGCATATGCTGATCATCATTGCCAGTAATTATCTAGTTCAATTGCCGATTGATCTCTTTGGATTTCATAGCACTTGGGGTGCGTTTAGCTTTCCGATTATTTTCTTGGTGACTGATCTAACGGTTCGTTTAATTGGTAAGCACCAGGCTCGACAAGTGATCGCACGAGTGATGCTACCGGCGTTACTCGCATCGTATGTGGTGTCTGTTTTGTTTCAGCAAGGGCAGTTCAATGGTTTTGAGTCCTTAACTACATTTAACCTCTTTGTCTTTCGGATTGCTTTCGCTAGTTTTGCGGCCTATGTATTGGGTCAGTTATTGGATATTCAGGTTTTTGATCGCATGCGACGTCAATTTGCTCAGTGGTGGATTGCGCCAGCGGCAGCAGCGCTGTTTGGTCAAGCGCTCGATACGTTGGTGTTTTTTGCGGTTGCTTTCTGGCGTAGCAGTGATGCCTTTATGGCAGAGAACTGGATTGAAATCGCGTTTGTTGATTACGTCATCAAGTTGATGGTGAGTCTGTTGCTCTTTGTGCCCATGTATGGTGCCGCTTTAAGTGCGATTACACGCGTTATTCGCCATCGTGAGACGGTATCACCCAAGTTTTGTTGATGGTTGACAGGACATTACAGACAAATCAGTTTGTTTTGTTTAGCATGTGAACAATTGTGCGGGTCTTGTATTTTGAGTGCTAGATCTGCACCCTGATTGTGTCGCTATCCGAAAACTTTGCTGTCAATCTGATGGGACTTTTTGTGTATAGCAAATTGGCGTACAAAGTCTATGTCTCCTTCTGATGTGTCTTCCTCTTCAAGTACAGTGACCAAAGCGCTGAGCGCAGAAAAAATCATCTTATCGGGTATCTGCGCACTGATTCTGACTTTGGGAATCGCTCGATTCGCCTACACACCTTTGTTGCCTATCATGCAAAGCCAAGCCGGTCTGACCTATGTGTCCGGCGGTTTGCTTGCCGCCGTGAATTACGGCGGCTATATGACGGGTGTTGTACTGGCGATGCTGATTACGCGTCCTAAGTCGCGGTTTTACGCCTATCGAATTGGGCTGGTTCTGGGCGTATTGTCAACAGTCGGGATGGCGTTGAGCACCGATGTGTTTGTCTGGGGCATCATGCGTTATCTGGCGGGCTTAGCGAGTGCGGCTGGCGTTTTGCTGTCCTCGGGATTGATATTGCACCACTTGATTCGTCTCGGAAAACGCCCACAACTAGGCTTGCATTTTTCTGGGCTGGGTTTGGGTACCGTTGTCTCGGGTCTCACTGTGATTCTGACGGTCCATTCATTGATCTGGTCGGGGCAGTGGGTGGTGTTGGGTATCGTCGGTTTGATGTTTTTGTTTCCAGCCTGGTTCTGGTTGCCCGCACCCGTGGTTGAATCAACTTCAGCTAAACCTGTCGCCTTGATTAAACGCAAAATCATGGAGCCTTGGACGCTCTGGATGATTCTGGCTTATTTCTGTGGCGGCTTCGGATTTGTTGTGGGTGTTACTTTTATTGTGGCTTTTTTGGTTGAGTTGCCGCAGTTAACCGGTCAGGGAGGCTGGGTCTGGGTGGTGGTTGGGATTGCCGCTGCACCATCGACCTTTTTGTGGGATCGGGTTGCTTTGCGCACCGATAATTACATTGCATTGATGCTGGCCTATGCGCTGCAAGGTGTGGCCATGATTTTACCGGCCATCAGTGATGTTGTCCTTGTCAATATGATTGCTGCGGCTTTATTTGGGGCGACCTATGTCGGAGTTGTGAGCTTGACGCTAACCATTGTTGGGCAACGCTATTCGGACAATCCATCACCTGCTATGGCCCGTATTACCTTTGGATATGGCATTGCGCAGATTTTTGCACCAGCAATGACTGGCTATTTAGCCGAACTCACAAATAGCTACAGCAGCTCGTTTGTCATTAGCGGCCTAGTGATGTTGTTGGGAGTCGGGTTACTCTGGAAAGCGAAGCGCTGTTCCGAAGCTGGAAATGTGACGGCTGTCTAGGAATTATCCTAAAGAGCCCGCCATCATGGTATTTTTGAAGTTGCATTGCGATGCGACTAGAAGCCGTTGGAACTGAACCTTTTAGGGGCGCCGCAGATTGCATCTTTCTGATAAGGATGAGAGACACTTATGATCAACAAAATTGTGGCCACTGTGGAAGATGCCGTTGCTGGAATTAAGGACGGTTCGACAGTGTTGGTAGGTGGGTTTGGCGGTGCTGGCCAGCCAATCGAATTGATTGATGCATTGATTGAACAAGGAGCCAAAGATTTGGTGATTGTGAACAACAATGCTGGAAATGGCGAGACCGGCTTGGCAGCGTTAATGAAAGCTGGCCGAGTCCGTAAAATTATTTGTTCCTTTCCGCGTCAGGCTGATTCGTACGTGTTTGATGGCCTGTATCGTGCTGGAAAAATTGAGCTTGAGCTTGTCCCACAAGGCACGTTGGCAGAACGTGTCCGTGCTGGTGGTGCAGGGATTGGTGGCTTCTATACACGTACAGCGGTTGGAACGCCTTTAGCCGAAGGTCGCGAAGTCCGAAATATTGATGGCAAAGACTATTTGTTTGAGTCTCCAATTGTGGGTGACGTGGCATTGATTAAAGCGCGTACAGGAGACCGTTGGGGCAACTTGATCTACAACAAATCTGCGCGTAACTTCAACCCGGTTTGGGCAACAGGCGCGACGCTGACGATTGCTCAGGTTAACGACACTGTGGCGCTGGGTGAACTTGATCCAGAAGCCGTTGTCACCCCGGGTATTTACGTCGATCGAATTGTCAAAGTGTAAGTTTGAGGAGCATAACAACATGACTCGTTTAACGAGAGATCAGATTGCAGAGCGGCTGGCACGTGACATTCCTGAAGGTGCTTATGTCAACTTGGGGGTTGGTTTACCTACTAAGGTGAGTAACTATTTACCTCAGGACAAAGATATTTTTCTGCAAAGTGAAAATGGCATTCTGGCCATGGGCCCTTTGGCAAAAGAAGGCGAGGAAGACTGGGATTTGGTGAACGCCGGTAAGCAGGCTGTGACTTTGCTGGATGGTGGTAGTTACTTCCATCACGCAGACTCATTTGCCATGATGCGCGGTGGCCATTTGGATTATTGTGTTTTAGGGGCGTTTCAAGTGTCCCGCTATGGTGATCTAGCTAACTGGTCGACTGGCGAACCAGATGCCATTCCTGCAGTGGGTGGTGCAATGGATTTGGCGGCTGGTGCACGTGCTACTTACATCATGATGGAATTGCTAACTAAAACGGGTGAATCAAAACTCGTGGAGAACTGCACCTATCCACTGACCGGTGTGCAATGTGTCAAACGCGTTTACACGGATTACGCCGTGTTTGAAATTGAGCCAGAAGGCGGCGTTGTGCGTGTGATTGATGATTGCGCAGGCGTTGGTATGGATGAGCTCAGACGTCTGACAGGACTAGATCTGGTTGACTGATTGAGTCTTACCGCTTGTGGATGGCCCTGATGAGTGATTAGTCCACAAGCCGATTCAAGCGCTGAACATCGAGCGACTTGTTCTCTGGTTGCTCGATTTTTTTGCCTAACGATTCGATCGCTTGGCATAGCTGACTAATGCGTTCATCTTGTTGTGCGGTATGTCGGATGAGTTCCTGAACCACTTTAACCAAAGGGTCCGTATCGGTCGTATCCACTGCATAAGCCGTAAACCCGGTTTCTTTCTCTGGGTTTTGCTTGGACTGCTCCGTGAGTTCGACCTGTGCTTTCATTGTGATTGTCTCGTGCATCACCGATGTAGTAGACCTAGACCCTGTAGAGGCAGACTTAACGTTCAGGTGTCCGGTGAGCATGTCCTGTAGGGGGGCAGGATCTAGACGACCTTTACCGCAATCGGGTTGTACGGGTTGGGTGGATGGTACAGTTTCTTCAGTGGTTTTTTTAGGTGTTGAACGGTCAATGATGCGCGCAGGGTTGCCAACTGCGGTTGCGCCTGCTGGAACTGGTTTGACCACAACCGCGTTTGAGCCAATCCGAGCATCATCGCCAACCGTAAAGCCGCCCAATACTTGTGCGCCTGCACCGACTACCACATTGCGACCTAAGGTGGGGTGGCGTTTTTTGCCTTTGTAGAGTTGTGTACCACCTAGGGTGACACCCTGATAAATCGTGCAGTCGTCACCAACTTCGGCTGTCTCACCAATCACTACACCAAATCCATGATCAATAAAGACACGGGAGCCAATGACAGCGCCGGGATGGATTTCAATACCAGTCAACAAGCGTCCGATGTGAGATAAAAAACGGGCAAGCCAATACCAACGCAGTCGCCACAGACGACTCGATAGACGGTGAAACCAGATGGCATGCAGTCCTGGGTAACACGTCACGATTTCAAGTTTGCTGCGTGCGGCTGGATCCCGTTCGAGGATGCAGGCGATGTCTTCTTTGAATTGTTCAAGCATGGTTCAATCGTAACTGAAGCGCGTTGTTGAAAACGTCAATGTCCATTTGACTGATCGGGTTTGGTCTCATTTTTGATGCGAGGCGTCGCACGCGAGGCGATTTCATGCATGGCAGTACACACTCCGCGCCACATGTTCACTTCGACCTGGCTGAGTTGATTGCGGTTAAATAAATGTCGCATTCGGGTCATGAGTTTTTTGGGATGTGCAGGATCTAGAAACTC
This sequence comes from Orrella sp. 11846, assembly GCF_048820935.1. NCBI lineage: Bacteria > Pseudomonadati > Pseudomonadota > Betaproteobacteria > Burkholderiales > Alcaligenaceae > Orrella > Orrella sp. 11846. The sequence continues at coordinate 23,600 of NZ_JBMERD010000006.1, read as the reverse complement.
AATCGCCATCAAAGCCGTTTCCCAATGCGTTAAAAAAGCTTCGAGCGCTTCTGTGCTGGCCAGCACCTTACCTTCGTCTGGTTTTTGGATGGGTGTTTGAGGCAGGTCAATTTGCCCGTCTAATAAGGCGTAACGGATCTCCCAAGCAGCTAGTTGTAGTGCTTGGGCAACGTTTAATGAGCTGTAATTTGGATTGGCAGGGATGTGACAGACACGTTGGCATTGCGCAATTTGCACATTGCTTAGGCCTGCGCGCTCACAGCCCAACACCATGGCGACTTGATTTTCTGGGTTGTCGCTCAAATGTTGATGCGCTAACTGAGCTGCTTGTCGAATATCCACCGCCGGTGGCCCTAGATCACGTGGTCTGGCCGTTAAGGCAAATGCCAGTGTCACAGGAGCGAGCGCCTCTGATAAGCTCTTGCTTTGATGGGTTTTTTCTAGAATATCGGTGGCACCACTCGCTAGTGCTATAGCCTGTGAGTCTGTTGTCATCTCGGGATGTTTAGGGGCAGCAAGCCACAGCGATTCAAAGCCCATTGTCTTGATTGCACGGGCTGCCGAACCGACATTTCCAGGATGACTTGGCTCAGTCAGGATGAAACGAACGCGTTTGAAGCTTGAAGTCAACTAAAATCCCCAGATTACTTGTGTTGAATAAAAGAAATTTACATGCATCCAATGTTGAACATGGCCGTCAAGGCCGCCAGACAAGCTGGCAATATTATCAATCGCGCGAGCCTGGATTTAGACCGACTGAAGGTTGCCCGTAAAGGTAAGCGGGATTTTGTGACCGACGTGGACCATGCTTGTGAGCAAGCCATCATTGAGACGCTGCACACAGCATACCCCGATCACGCTTTTCTGTCGGAAGAAGCCGGTCGCATTCATCATCCAGAAGATGGCTCAGAACCCGAGTACGAATGGATTATCGATCCATTAGACGGGACAAGCAACTTTATTCACGGTTTGCCGATTTATGCTGTATCGATTGCGCTCTTGCATCGTGGTCAATTGTCGCAGGCGGTCATTTATGATCCATCGCGCAATGAATTGTTTACGGCCAGCCGAGGGGGTGGTGCTTTTCTGAATGACCGTCGAATTCGTGTCTCAGGACAACTCAGACTGGGGGATTCACTGCTCGGTGGGCGTTGGCCAAACCAGCAGGCCACGGGTGGCGCGTCCTACGATCATTTGCGACGCCTGGGTCAGGAAAGTGCAGGCGTGCGACGTACTGGATCCTCGGTACTGGACTTGGTGTATGTGGCAGCCGGCCGTCTGGATGGTTTTTGTGGGGTGAATCTGCAGCCGTGGGATATGGCGGCGGCTGGCCTCATGATTTTAGAAGCCGGCGGATTGGTTACAGACTTTTCGGGTGAGCAGGATTGGTTGCGCAGTGGTGACATGATTGCAGCGACCCCAAAAGTGTTTGCTCAGATGTTGCCATATTTCACGGCGTGAGTTTGCACAACCTCAGACGTTCTTTTTTTAGTACCATGATTTTTTAAATCACAAAGGGGTTCTGCATGGATTGGCTGTTTGACCCAACTATCTGGGTCGGCCTGATCACACTGATTGTCCTTGAAATTGTTCTAGGCATCGACAATCTGATTTTTATTGCAATTCTGGCAGATAAGCTGCCACCGCGGCAACGGGATCAAGCGCGCTTGCTTGGTCTGAGTCTGGCGCTGGTGATGCGCTTATTCTTGCTCGCCGGAATTTCCTGGCTCGTGAAACTCACAGCGCCGTGGATTGAAATCAGTGATTATTCGTTTTCTGGGCGAGACGTTATCTTGATTTTGGGTGGGTTTTTCCTACTCTTTAAAGGAACGTTAGAACTACACGAACGAATTGAAGGCAAACGACATACCACGACAGGGCCTCGTGTTTACGCGAGCTTTGGCGTCATCGTGACGCAAATCGTGATTCTGGATGCGGTGTTCTCGCTAGACGCCATTATTACCGCCGTGGGTGTGGTCAATGACTTGCCCGTGATGATGGCTGCTGTCATCATTGCCATGGCCGTGATGTTGCTAGCGTCTAAGCCACTGACACGATTCGTCAATGCTCATCAGACCGTCGTGGTTTTGTGTCTGGGCTTTTTGCTGATGATCGGTTTCTCACTGGTTGCAGAGGGCTTTGGATACGATGTGCCCAAAGGCTATCTGTATGCGGCCATCGGGTTTTCGATTCTGATTGAATTACTCAACCAACTGGCAAGACGCAATCTGCGCATGCTTGATACCGACCGACCGATGCGTGAACGCACCGCAGAAGCTGTGCTACGCATGTTGGGTAAGCGACCCACGCAAGAGCTTGTGGATCAGCCTGATGAAGAAATGATGCAACAGGAAGAACTTGCTTTTGCGGTTGAAGAGCGCAATATGGTCAGTGGCGTTTTGACGTTGGCTGAGCGTTCTGTGCACTCCATTATGACCCCCCGCACAGAAATTACCTGGATTGATCTGAATGATGATGTTCAGACGATTCGAGAGCAGATTGAAGCAGCTCCGCACAGCTTTTTCCCGGTCGGGCGCGGTTCGATTGATGAGATTGTGGGTGTGGGACGTGCTCGCGCCATGATTGCGGATTTGCTCACTTATGGGCATATCCGAGAAGGGCGTCTCAAAGATCCAATTATCGTGCATGACACCATCAGCGTCATTCGCTTGTTGGATACGTTAAAGCATTCTAAGGGTCAGCTTGTGTTGGTGGCCGATGAGTTTGGTTCCATCCAAGGGTTAGTGACACCTATTGACGTGTTTGAGGCGATTGCGGGTGAGTTCCCAGATGAAGATGAGGTGCCAGATATCGAGCCCGTGGACGAGCTGCATTGGCGCATTGGTGGGGCAGCGGACTTGCATCTGCTGGAGCAGGTGTTTGAAACTGACGGCCTAGTCGATGATGACGAAGACTATACGACCCTAGCTGGATTCTTATTGGCGCGATTTGGTCAATTGCCCTCTGAGGGTGATGAGTTCGAGTTCCAGGGGACTGGCGCCACTTTTCGGTTCCGCGTCAAAGAAATGGACGGGCGACGCATTGCGCTGGTGGATGTTGAGAAACAGCGTAATGACAGTTTTATGATGGATGCGGGAGAGGGCAGTTGAGTATTTTGGAATTGCAGCTGTTAAAAGGTTTTTTTCTGGGCCTTGTGGAGGGTGTGACCGAATTCATTCCCGTTTCAAGTACCGGGCATTTAATCCTGATTGGTGAATGGATCAACTTTGCATCGACGGAGTCCAAAGTCTTTGAGGTGGTCATTCAGTTGGGTGCGATTCTTGCCATCATTTGGCTATTTCGTGAGCGTCTGATTCGACTGGTGCGCGGTAGTCTAGTAGAGCGTGATCCCGTTGAGTTGAGTTTTTTACGTAACCTGATTATTGCGTTTTTACCGGCCGCAGTGATTGGGGCGATTTTTATCAAATCTATTAAGTCTCTATTTTTTCATCCGGGCGTTGTTGCGATCACCTTGTTTGTGGGCGGTTTAATTATGTTGTGGGTCGAGCGTAAGCGGGCTGTCCCCCTGCAGCCAACTGCAACCAAGCTTGAGCAAATCTCTTGGAAGCAAGCCCTCGGTGTTGGGTTTGCGCAGTGTCTGGCCATGATCCCAGGGACTTCGAGATCAGGTGCCACGATTATCGGTGGCATGGTGGCAGGTATTGAGCGTAAAACGGCGACTGAGTTTTCTTTTTTTCTCGCTATCCCAACGATGTTGGGGGCAGCCGTCTATGATTCCTACAAACATTTTGGGGAGCTTAGCCAAGCGGATATGCTGACCATTCTGGTGGGCTTTGTGGCTGCTTTCTTAAGTGCTTTGCTGGTTGTGCGGGCGGTGCTCGCCTTTGTGTCTAAACACACGTATCGTGCATTTGCTTGGTACCGAATAGTATTGAGTTTATTCGTTGCTTACTTTGTGTTCTGAGGTAATTGGTTCAGCGCGTATAACCTCATGGCCGAGTCGGTGATTTCTAACCAGCCGCCTCGTGCCTGAGCATTCTGCGGCAAATGATCGCATTCCCAGTCCGGTAAAACCCAGCGATCAAAACAGTTTTGTGACGATTGATGGGATAAGTGTCGTTTTGAAGTCGTTTGAGCATGCTTAGGAGGGATCCGGTAATGACCAGGCTGATGTGTGTGGCCGTGAATCATAGATGTCAGCTTATGCTCCAGCAGGGCCGTGCGCAAAGGGTTGTCTTGTACGTCATAGCGGCCATCGTCATCTGATCTTTCCATATTCTGACTAGTGTTGCGCATTCGTTGCGCAATCCGTTGACGTACTGAGAGTGGCAGCTTCAGAAATGCCTGTTGAATCCAGTTTGTTCGAACAATACGTCGCAAACGTTGATAACCTAGATCTGCCGTACAAAACTCATCACCATGTGCAAGTAAAAAACGTTGCGAATGATTACATGAGATCGTCAAGCATTGTGATTTCGTTGGGTGTTTATTGGGTTGAACTTCGAGGATGACTTGGGCTGGTAGAAAGCGTGCACCAAGCTGATGCGCAAAGTCGGCACCGATGAGAAAATCGCGATTACCACCCATGATCCAGAGCGGAATGGCGTGGGCAGTCTGATGCAGGTGGTGGATGGCGGTTTGTAGCCAAGGTTCAGGTGATTTAGTCCAGTCATCTCCTAACCAGACTTCAAAAATATCACCAAGCAAAATCAGGGCGTTTGTCTGATTTCGCGCATGTGCCAGAAACTCATAGAAGGCCTGGCACGTGCGCGGATTGTGAGATCCAAGATGGATGTCAGAGGCGAGCCAGACAGGCCCGCTGACACGCAGATCACTCAACAATGATGGCTTTGTCGATGATGACATCTTCGACAGGGACGTTTTGGTGGAAACCGGAGTTGCCTGTTTTAACGCCGCGGATTTTATCTACGACAGCCTGACCTTCGACGACTTTACCAAAGACGGCGTAGCCCCAGCCTTGAGGCGTTTTGGAGGTATGGTTCAGAAAATCATTGTCTGAAACATTAATGAAGAACTGACCTGTAGCGGAATGGGGATCGTTAGTGCGCGCCATGGCCAGTGTGTAGCGATCGTTTTTCAGACCATTGTCTGCTTCGTTTTCAATTGGATCGCGGGTTGTTTTTTGATTCATGCCGGGCTCAAAACCACCACCTTGAATCATGAAGTTATCAATGACGCGGTGAAAAATCGTGTTGTCGTAAAAACCGTCGCGCACATATTGCAAGAAGTTTTCAGCAGATTTGGGTGCGTTGACGGGATCAACTTCGATCAAAATTTCACCAAAATTCGTGGCAAGTTTGACGCGATTGGATTCGCTCATGGTTGTTTTTCCTGTATCAGTGGATTGTGCGGTTTGTGCAAATGCGGGGGTCAGTGCCACCGCCGAAGAGATCGCCATCCAAGCCATTGCTTGGCGGCTTTTATGAAACAAAGAATGAATAGTGCTCATTTGATTTGAAATATAAAACGCTAAGAAAGAGTGCGAAAAAATAAAGATTAGGGCCGAGTCTGACCAAAGACAGCCTCAAGCTGCTTGAGACGCTGTTTGGCTCCCGGAGTTCCCAAACGGCTTGCTTCACGATAATCGCGCATTGCTTGCAGTAAACGAACATCGGCTAAATTCGCCAGCGCCTGACCAAATCTTGGATCATTGCTGTTGGCCGTTAAAAGCGCTTGTTCAGCTTCATCCAAACGACCTTCTCGAATATACAAAATGGCCAGATTGTTCCAGGGCTGTGCCAGTTCAGGAAACCGGAAAGTCATGTCTTGATAGATCGCCTGGGCTTCCTTGTCACGCTTAAGTGCTTGTAAGGCCCTAGCTTTTTGAAACATGAGCTGTACATCAGTTCCGGGTGAGGTGGAAGTCGCTAGAACCGTTTCGCGGGCTTCGATTTGTTCAAGTGCTTGTCTGGCCTGACCTTGATTGATCAGTGCTTCGATCTTATTGGTGACTTCGGTGCCTGACGGTGTGAGCTCGGTATTGATCGATGGTGTCAGTACATCGAGCATTTCAGCAAGCGCCTCCCAACCACGATCGGGCGCACCCAACAGTTTTTCATCGGATGTTTGTGCCATGACGCTATTGACGCAGAGCATCAGTGATACGGTTGTCACAAAATGTCGCCAGTGTGAAACGCGTTGACGTGAAACGTGCAAACGCGAGCGCACAGATTGGTTGTTTTTTTGAGGCTCTGACGGTTTCGCCAAAGCATTGGTCGTTGAAGTGCTGGTGTCGAACATGAACGAATCAGACCCACGTTGTTATACTGATCATCGACGTATTGTAGCCAGCCTTGGGCCATGTTGCGTGTTGAGCCGCTGAGATTTGGATTGTTGTGGGTCTAGGAATCCTGAAAGGGTGTGTCACAGCAACAAATCATGAGTCTCGATCAGGCGTCTATCATGCGATTCGCGCAATCGGTTGTATACATGTCATTCATTCAATATTCACGGAAAAGATTACATCACCATGCTCCAGATTTATGATTCTTTGTCACGCAGCAAACGGCCCTTTAAACCGGTACATGACGGTCAGGCAAGAATGTATGTTTGCGGAATGACGGTCTATGACTTTTGTCATTTGGGACATGCCCGTATGCTCGTTAGCTTTGACGTGGTGGCACGTTGGTTACGAACACTAGGCTACAAAGTGACCTATGTGCGTAACGTGACCGATATTGATGACAAAATTATCCGACGTGCGGTCGAGACCAACCGTAAAATCTCGGATGTCACACGTTTTTATACAGATGCCATGCATGCCGATGAACGCGCGCTGGGTGTGCAATCTCCCGATGATGAGCCGCGCGCGACAGCTTTTGTGCCCGATATGCTCGATATCATTGAACGTTTAGAGCAGCGAGGTCTAGCCTATCGAAGTGAGGATGGGGATGTAAATTACGCAGTGCGCAGTTTCCCAGAATACGGCAAGCTCTCTGGTAAATCGCTGGATCAGTTACGAGCAGGCGAACGTGTGGCGGTGTCAGACGGCAAGCGCGACCCATTAGACTTTGTGCTCTGGAAGGCGGCTAAACCCGATGAGCCCGAAGAGTCACGTTGGCCTTCCGCATATGGCTGGGGGCGTCCCGGTTGGCATATTGAATGCTCGGCCATGAGTCGCGCCAGACTGGGCTTACCCTTGGATATTCATGGGGGTGGACCGGATCTGAAGTTTCCTCATCATGAAAATGAAATTGCACAATCTGAAGGCGCATTTGGTGGCGTGTTGGCCAACACTTGGATGCATTGCGGTTCGTTGATGGTCGATACAGAAAAGATGTCCAAGTCTTTGGGTAACTTTAAAACAATTCGGCAAACCATTGCCGTGGGTGAACCACAGGCTGATCAGGCTGAATATGATTTCAACCCACGTGAAGCACAGATGCTGCGGTTTTTTATCGTACGCAATCACTATCGCAGCATTCAGAATTACACCCCAGATAATCTGGTTGATGCGCAAGCTGCACTCGATCGTCTTTATCAGACGCTGGCCAGTGTGACGCCTGAAGAAACCGAGATTGATTGGACGCAGGGATCTGCTTTCCAGTTTGCGCAAGCAATGAACGATGACTTTAATTCATCTTTGGCGGTTGCCGTATTGTTTGAACTAGCGGCCAAAGCCAATCGTGATCAGGATGCCAAAGCCAGTGGTCTGATGAAGGCCTTAGGTCAGGTGTTGGGCTTATTGACAGTCGATCCAGATGTTTATTTGCAAACAAGCTCACGCTACACGCGTGTGGCTATGTCGGCTGAACAAACATCGGATGAATCAGGTGAGTTGACTGACATCGAGGTGCAAGCTTTGGTGGATGCGCGCAGTCAGGCTAAACAAAATCGAGATTTTGCAAAAGCCGATGAAATTCGCGATCAATTGGTTAAAGCAAAGATCCTTGTGGAAGACAAACCGGGCGGTCTGACGCGCTGGCGTCGGGCTTAAGGCGCGTGTCACAGCCTTTGATCGAGGAAATTATTTTGAGGCCAGATTATTGGGATGAGGCAACGGATAGTCTGATGGCGCAAGATCGAGTTTTGCGTCGTCTGATTCCGCAGTTTCCCAGTATCCATCTGGCTTCGCGTGGCAATCCGTTTCTAACATTGGCCCGTTCCATTGTTGGGCAACAGATTTCTGTGAAAGCCGCCGAGTCTGTCTGGCAACGCACTTTGATTTGCTGTGCACAGGATCCGAACCCACAAAAGTTTCTGTCGCTTGAAGAAAGTGCGCTGCGTCAGGCCGGTCTTTCACGCAGAAAAGTTGAGTATTTACAGGATTTGGCTCGACACTTTGTCGAAAACAAAGTCCATCCGGCCTTGTGGGACGAGATGGATGATGAAACAGTTATTCGGGAATTGACACAGATACGTGGTATTGGTCGTTGGACGGCGGAAATGTTTTTGATTTTCTTTTTGCTGCGTCCAGATGTTTTACCGTTAGATGACGTGGGATTGTTGCGGGCTATTTCGAAACATTATTACAGTGGGGAGCCGGTTTCACGGTTTGATGCCAGAGAAGTGGCGCAAGCTTGGGTGCCTTGGCGTACAGTGGCCACTTGGTATTTGTGGCGCAGTCTGGATCCGGTGCCTGTTGAGTATTGACAGGTGTTTAGGCAGATATTCACGAGAATGAACCAGCCGCAATTCGCACGAATGTTAAAAGAGTTGTATAACTGCGTGTTTGTGTGATTTGTGGGTACCTGTTTGCAAATGATGAACGCGATGGTTTTATATCAAAGTGTGACTTGCACGGACTTGCGATGCAACACGCGTTAAACTGTGCCGCTGAAATGGGATCATGAGAACATGAGCAAAAGCGTAATGCGCAATACATTTTTAGAATTTGAGCAGCCATTGGCTGAGCTGGAAAACAAGATCGAACAGCTTCGTTATGTACAAGCAGATTCGACTGTTGATATCTCTGAGGAAATTTCTCGTCTGCAACAAAAAAGTCAGACATTAGCCAAAGAGATTTATGCCAAGCTCACGCCTTGGCAAACGGCGCTGGTTGCACGCCATCCCCAGCGACCCTACACATTGGACTATGTGCGGGAGATCTTTACAGATTTCCATGAGTTGCACGGTGATCGGATGTACGCGGACGACAAAGCCATTATTGGTGGACTAGCACGATTTAATGGCACACCTTGTATGGTGATTGGTCACCAGAAAGGTCGTGACACTAAAGAGCGTGCATTGCGTAATTTTGGGATGCCGCGCCCTGAAGGCTATCGCAAAGCTTTGCGTTTGATGAAGCTTGCAGAAAAATTCAATATGCCGATCTTCACTTTTGTGGATACACCAGGTGCCTACCCCGGCATTGGTGCAGAAGAAAGAGGTCAGTCTGAAGCGATTGGGCGTAACTTGTTCGAAATGGCTCAGTTGAAAGTGCCCGTCATCTGTACTGTGATCGGAGAAGGTGGTTCGGGCGGTGCGCTGGCTATTGCGGTGGGCAATGCAGTGATGATGCTGCAATACTCAACGTATTCTGTGATTTCACCTGAAGGTTGTGCTTCAATTTTGTGGCGTGATGCGGCGAAAGCACCCGATGCAGCCCAAGCACTGGCCATTACAGCAGATCGTTTGAAATCGCTTGGTTTGATTGATCGTGTGATTAATGAGCCTATCGGTGGTGCACATCGCGACCCGCGTGTAATGGCTCGTTTATTGCGTCGTGCATTGACAGACTCGTTGCGTCAGTTGCGCGCGCTGAGTCCACAAGAGCTGGTTGAGCATCGCTTAAATCGTCTGCTGGCTTATGGTAAATTCACGGAAACCAAGAATTAAGCGATCTGTGCAGCTTCAATCATCAGCAGAATCGAGCCAGACGGCGATACAGACATGTCTGGCTCAGCTTTTAAAGCAATATCCTAAGGTTCTTCAAGCCTTAAAAAACACACTCTTAGAATCGGTTGGAGAACAGCCATGGGCGATTGCGCTCAGCGGCGGACCCGATTCAGCGGCTCTGGCGTTGTGTGCAGCAGCACTGTTTCAAGCCCAACAAGATCAGATACAAAGTACAAGTCGCTCTAAAGCAAAGACGAAACAACCCTTACTTCAGGCGCCCAAGCTATTTCACATCCATCATGGCTTACAAAGTCAAGCTGATGGCTGGCAAGCACAAGTTCAAGATTTGTCTCAATTGCTGGGTTTAGATTTGATCGTGCACAGAGTTGTGGTCGATTTAAAGCAAGGGCAGGGCATGGAAGCTGCAGCTCGTCTCGCTCGCTATGAAGCGTTGCAGACAATGGCAGCGCAGGCGAATATTGCAAAGATTGTGTTGGCCCATCACCTGAATGATCAAGCAGAAACTGTTCTGCAACGTTTGTTTCGTGGTGCCGGAGTGGCTGGCATGGGTGCCATGCAAACAGTCACTAAGCAAGCGAGCTTGGTTTGGCTTAGACCTTGGTTAGATCTTAGTCGTGAGGCGATTTTAGAGGTTCTGGTACCGTTTCGTGAGGCGACTGGCTGGGTTGCAGTCGATGATCCGACCAATCTGGATCCTGAGCTGGCGCGTGGTCTGATTCGTCGTCATTTGGCAGGACCGATCGAGCAGCACTGGCCTCGTTGGCAACAAAACCTGGCGCGCCATGCACGGCAGGCGCAGCAAGCACAAAATTTGTTGTTGCAGTACGGTGATCTTTTGATTGAACAGATTCGATTGGATACCCAGCCGGTTGAATCAATCGAGCCTGTGAGTCCTGTCAATAAGCCACCGAATTTGGATTTGCGTGGTTGGCGCGCATTGTCAGGCGATCAGCAGGCTCTGGTGATTCGGACTTGGTTAGACCGGGCAGGGCGGCGAATGCCGACAGAAGCTAGGTTGTCTGAACTGTGTCGACAGCTGAATCAATTGCATGCTTTAGGTCATGATCGTCATCTGTTGTGGCGTCAATCAGACTGTGAAGTGAAATGCCATGCGGGAATCGTGTCTCTTCACGTTACAATGGACGGCCCCCTTGTCTGAGGCTTTAGCCCAGAAAGTGCACAACAAATTTGGTATATCAGGCGGGCATTTGTAAAAGCCAGCGTTCAGATTTGTCTGAAATCATCCAGAATGAAGCATGCTGGCGGTATGCCAAAAAGGATATTGAGCAGAAATGGCATTAATTGTTCAGAAGTATGGTGGTACTTCGATGGGAAGTACTGAGCGTATTCGCAATGTCGCTAAACGCGTTGCGAAATGGCGAAATGCAGGTCATCAAGTAGTCGTTGTCCCTTCGGCAATGGCTGGAGAAACCAATCGTCTATTGGGATTGGCACGTGAAATTTCCGCTGCACCCGATGGTCGTGAATTAGACATGATTGCAGCAACCGGCGAGCAAGCCTCTAGTGGCTTACTGGCGATTGCATTGCAGGAAGAGGGTGTGCCAGCACGTAGCTACACGGGTTGGCAAGTCGGTGTCAAAACCGATTCGAGTTACACCAAGGCGCGCATTCGTTCTATCGATGCACAGCGTATTCGTGACTGCTTGGATGCGGGTCGTGTGGTGATTGTGACTGGGTTTCAGGGGATTGATGACGAAGGTCATGTGACAACGCTGGGTCGGGGTGGATCGGATACCTCAGCCGTAGCGATTGCCACAGCCGTGAAGGCTGATGAATGCCTGATCTTTACCGATGTGGATGGGGTGTATACCACCGATCCACGTGTGGTGCCTTCAGCCCGTCGTTTGAACGTTCTAGCATTTGAAGAAATGCTCGAAATGGCTTCATTAGGCTCCAAGGTTTTACAGATTCGTGCTGTCGAATTTGCAGGTAAATATCGGATGCCACTTCGTGTCCTGTCATCACTGACACCGCCAGACATTCCTATTGAACAAGAAATGCGTTCTGGCACATTGATCACTTTTGAGGAAGATGTACAAATGGAATCGGCCGTTGTTTCCGGAATCGCCTTTACCCGTGATGAAGGCAAAATTATGTTGTTGGGCGTACCCGACAAACCAGGTGTTGCTTCGATCATTCTCGGTAAAGTTGCCGATGCAAATATCGATGTGGACATGATTGTGCAGAATCAGTCTGTGGATGGCACAACAGACTTTTCATTTACCGTTCATCGCAACGATTTTCAGAAAGTTCAGGACCTTATGCGTAATGGAGTTGTGGAAGAAATCGGTGCTCGCGAATTGGTTGCTGATGAAGACGTTGCCAAGGTCTCCATCGTTGGGATTGGCATGCGTTCACACGCAGGTGTCGCAAGCCGTATGTTCAAAACATTGGCTGATGAAAACATCAATATTCAGATGATTAGCACCAGTGAAATCAAAACATCAGTGGTTATTAAAGACAAATATATGGAACTTGCAGTCCGAGCGTTGCATAAAGCCTTCGATCTCGAGACAGAACCGGTTTCTTCGTGATAGAATACCGTTCTTGAGTTTGGAGGCGTGCCCGAGAGGCTGAAGGGGCTCCCCTGCTAAGGGAGTATGTGGCTAATAACCGCATCGTGGGTTCGAATCCCACCGCCTCCGCCAGATTCAGAATCGCCGAGTACCTAACAGTCTCGGCGATTCTTTTTTCTCTTTCTATTACATACACTTACAGTCTTTTATAGTCCCTCTTGGTCTATGCTGGTATCGCTCAAGCCAATTGCTTTTGATGGTACCAATGAGGGTATGAAGGATTTAATATCATCATCCCGACTGTAAAGAAAATTGACACTGTTAAGCAAAAATAAAAAGCCTACAAGCTCAGTGTATCGTGCTTTATTTCAATGAGATTCTGCTCACGCGATCGCCTGTTGGGTCATCTTTGCCGCGTGATTTGTTGATCACGTATACCGTGCCTTTTCCATCAGTCGACAAGTGATTGGGGTAGCTGCCGCTTTTCAGATTGGCTACTAGCTTGCCGTCTAGCTTGATGGCAACGATGGAATCACTTGCGCGATTGACTGCGTAAGCGAGCTTATTTTTAGAGTCCCACACGACATTCAAGGGATTGGCGCCGATACGGACGGTGTGTAGAATTTTTCCTTCATTTAGATCAACTAACTGCAGGGTGTCGCTACCTTGTGAAGCCACAAAAAGGATGTTGACGTCTGAAGCGACGGCGACACCACTGGGTGCTTTGGCGCCTTCTAAGGGATAGATCAGTTCAACTTTGTGTGTCACCAAGTCGATGATGATGGCTTCGTTAGTGGTGCGACTGATGGTGTAGAGTCGGTTGCTCTTTGCATCTAACGTGAGACTCATGGGTCTGATTGCCTGGTTAGGTGATTTAGATGATCGGATGGCATTGGATTTTATTGGCTCAAGTGTTTGTGTATCAATGACAATAATTTCATTTGAGCCTGATGCCGAAATATAGGCTCGAAGCTTCGCGCTATCGACCGCGACATCGCGAGCGTGCGCAGCGATACCATTGGGGAATTGTTTGACGAGTGATAGATCGCTTTGTTTGTAGACTGCAACCGTGCTGGCGTGCGTATTGGTTACCCATACTGTACCTGCGTCATCGTCAATGGCTATGCCATAGACCGCCATAACTTGGTCGGGCTTATTGAGCGTATTTGGTGTTACCTTGGTCTCGATCTTGAGACTATCTGGATTTACTTTAATTAATGCTGATTGTTTTATGGGTGGGTGTCCTACCGCAGAGGTTACAAATAGGGCTTTGGATGCGGTGCTGTAGGCACTTTGATACAGGCCCGGTTCCAGATATTTGGTGAGGATGTCGAATTTATCCGCACCGCTGAATTTGATGTCAGGTGAAACCTTAAACTCGAAAACGCTGGCTGCTGATGGTTTAGCAACTTGTACGACCACCGGATGTACTCCCACCGCAGCGGTTTTAGGCACATTGATAGTGGTACTGAAATTACCTTCAATGTCAGCGGTGATCAACTTGTCATTGGAAATGTTTTGACTGCTACGTAACAGCTGGACTTCTTGTCCCGGTTTAAAGCCATGACCACGGACAATTGCCTCATCGCCAGGCCTGATTTTGCTGGTAGTAAGACGATGCCGCTGAAACTATCATCTGGTTGGTCGAAGATTGTGTCTGCGCACGTGACGCTGCTGGAAAGAGTGAAGGCGGCTAGCATGAGTGCTGTGCGTTTTAAGGTGATATTGCCCACGTTTTTCGTAGCAGCCCGTGTCTCAGCCAACAAACGCTGATCTGAGACGCGACGAGTAGATGAAGTATGAACAGATCGTTGCCAACCATAATACCCACTCTCACTGACTTCGAGGACTTTGCACATCGTACGAATGGCCCAACGATCCTTCATTTTTTGTATCCAGGCGTATTTTTCAGAAGGTCTTGCGAATAATACGCCGCGGCTTTTTTTGCGATGTCGCGCTCCACCTTGAGTTGAGCAACTTCCGCCCGCAGGCGGGATATCTCCATCTGTTCAGCAGTCACCTGATTAGCTTTTTCAGGGCGTGTGTCGGGCTCACCAAGCTTATGCTGACGGACCCATTTGCTTAGGGTACCGTTGGGAATGCCCAGCTGATCGGCTGCACGAGCAATGGATAAACCACCACTTAAGGTTTGTCGCACACACTCCATTTTAAATTCCGGTGTGTACTGTGCACGTGTTCTTAATTCAGACATTTCAGACTCCTTTCTTCTAATGTAACTGGAATTAAGAACTACGTTGTTGAGGGGCAAACTCAGGGTCAGGGGTAGTACATTGATTCATCTGTATACGGCTCATTGATGTACGTGTTCAGGGAGGACTACCACTCAGTGATTTCTATTTCAGATGGAGTTGGTTGATGTATTGAGCTTTGTGAAGTGTTCCAGTGCATGATGCGCAGCGCTGTGTAGCATTGGACCGTGGGAGATGCCTTCAAGAAGCTGAAGTGTGATCTTGTCGTAACCCGCAATTTGTGCACTAGTTAAAAACGTCTGTGCGAATGGCACAGTCGATATGCTAGGTTCACGTAGTGAGTCTGTAGTATCAGAGTGTGGTCGCCAGCGCTCTTGTGTACCCACGTAAACATGGAGTGGTGGACTGCCTTTCTGGCTCCGTGTCTGGTTCTGCGCAATGTTTGAATTCGCCATGAGAAGATCTAGCATATATGGCCAATACCACCATAAGGAAGGACTTGCCGAGTAGATATGACTAAACAATGGAGCAGCATTTAGCCAGCCATACAAGCTGAAAAGCCCTGCATAGGAATGGCCAAAGAGAGATACTGTCGCCCTTGAGACCGATGAAGGTGGTGCCAATCGTGGCAAAACCTCTTTTTTTAAAAATGCCAACAGTGCATCAGCGCCACCACAAAGCCAAGCACAGTTTCTGGGATCGTTTTGATGTCCTAATGGGCCAGATGGTGTGTAGTCATAAGCACGCCAAGGTGCAAGAATGCTGCGTTCAGTCACGCAGTACCCGAGGCTGGCAAACTGAACATTCGTTTGGGAAACAGTCTGAATGATTGGATCTAGCATTGAATCCAACCACTGACCATCCAAAAAGAGCAATGTGTTGATTGAAGTGGTTGGGTCAGGGTTGCTTGGACGCCAGATGCGCAAACGATATTCGCGGCCTACAGGATTGACCAGTAACTGCTCTGTTGTGAAAAACTGAGGCATTGTCGTCGGCCCTATTTAGTTAAATCCACCATATAAGTACCTTCCAGAGGCACAGTCAGAAAACGTTGATTGATTTCAGCTAAGGTGTCCTCGGCAGAAATGTCAGTAAAATGATTAGGGTGTATCCAACGCGCTAGGGCCTCAATAAACACAACATGCAGTGGCGAGTCATTGAAGGCGTGCCAAATACCATGAGCGTTTTCATGATGTATGGCGGGTAACACTTCAAGGTGGTTGCTAATGATAATGCGTTTTAAACTGACACGTGCATCATGGGTGCCTACGCCCGTCCCAATCGTAAGTCCTGTGCTGGCGCGTTTACCGGCGCCTGTGCCCGTTGCGATATAAATGGTTGGCTGGCGTGAATTGATATATTCAAAACTGAGTCGACCCGTCACGGTCTTAAGTACATCACTTCCGATGTTGTGGCCACCTGCATAGCTCACCATGTTGTTGAATGTGCCTGTGCCTGGTGAGTTGCAACAATCTGTGCTGCCGGCATGTGCGTGGATGAATACAGGCGGTTTATCATCGTCAGATACATTGAGCAGGCGTTTTTCGATGGCGGCCATGTGCGATTTGTATAAGGTGATGAAGTCTTCGGTGCGTTGCACCTGACCAATCGCTGCACCAAGTGCCCTCAGGCTAGGTACGGTGTTTTTCATCGGTTGAAGGAAAAAATCAATCACGATGACAGGAATGCCAGCGGCGTTGAACTGCTGCATCATTAAAGAGTCTTGGGGATCTTGTCCTTTGCCTATTCCAGCAAAGTTGGCTGTGAGTACGATAAGATCAGGTTCAAGCGCGATGGTTTGTTCAACTGAAAAACTGTCTGATGTGTGGTGCCCGACGATAGGAATATGGGCAATTTCGGGGAATTTTTCTAGATAGTTTTGATATTCATTGGAAAACGAGGTGCGAAATTCGTCTGACCAAGCTGCCAGAATGCTAACCGGATCAGGGTGAATCAGAGCCAGAACTGGTAGGTGACGTGCTTGTGTTAAAACAACGCGTTTAGCAGGTGCGTTGAGTGTGACGTTGCGTCCCATGGCATCCGTCACCGTGATGGTCTGCGCATTGACAATGATGCAGACCAGCGATAGGAGAAAAAGGGTGCAAGTGTGTGTGAATCTTAAAAGCATTTTTTACCTGACTGGGGCACATAGTCCGTCTATAAAAACTTGCAAGATGCCTTTGGAGCAAGGTTCTATCCGTGCCCGAACTCCATAGCCTTTGGCTAATAACTTAGGCGTAATGATCTGACCAGGTCGGCCTTCGCCTAGTAATTTTCCTTGTTGAATTAAGACGGCATAATCACTATGTCTTAAGGCAGTATTGAGATCGTGCAGCACAATGAGCGTTACCAGCCCATGCTCGTGGGTTTCTTTGCGCAGCAAATCCATGACATGAAATTGATAATTCAAGTCCAAGGCCGATAGGGGCTCATCAAGCAATAGCAGTTTTGGACGTCGTATTAAAGCTTGAGCCAGACCTACCAGTTGTTTTTGTCCACCGGAGAGTTGATCCAGATAATGCATGGCGAGATGCTCGATACCTAGGTGCTGCAGTAAGGACATGATTTGATTCAGATGTGTGCCACTGGCTTCAGTGGCGAGTGATGAAGCTTTAGCTGCCACCAGAACAGATTCCAGGACACGTAGATGGGTTGGGGCCGGTAGGGATTGTGGTAGGTAAACTACTTGTTGTGCTCTTTGTTCGAAATTGATTTTTTCTAAATCTGTGCCATTTAACCGTATAGTTCCCTGCTTACAAGTCAATAAACCTGCGAGTGCTTTGAGTAAGGTGGATTTGCCACTGCCATTGGATCCTAGTATGGACACGAGCGTTCCTGCTGGTACCGCTTTAAGTGCGAAATTAGGGATAATGGTTTGCTTCTGATGGATGACCTGTAGATGATTGATTTCTAGCATGGTCTTTAGTCGCTTTGGCGGTTTAAAACCACCGATAAAAAGAAGGGAACGCCAACAAATGACGTCACAAGGCCTACGGGTAGGATGATGCCGTTTGAAATATTCTTGGAGGCGATTGAGGCTAGTGACAGCACCATGGCACCGATCAAGGCACTCGCTGGGAGATAAAAGCGATGGTCTTCACCAAAGAGTCGGCGCGCGATGTGTGGTGCGATCAGACCGATAAAGCTAATCGTGCCAACAAATGAAACCGCTAAGGCCGCCAGTAAGCTGATGCGCAGTAAAGTGACCAAACGCAGTTTCTGCACATTGACGCCGAAGCTAAAAGCGCGGTCTTCGCCTAGGCGCAGAGCCGTTAGTTTCCAGGTATCCTTCATCGCTAGCGGCCATATCAAGGCCACGACTAGCATCATCACGCTTACTTTGGGCCAAGTGGCACGGGACAAGCTCCCCATGGTCCAGAACACCAGATCTTGCAGATCTTCGGCGCTCGCAACGAATTGCATCAGGGAAACCAAGGCATTAAACGAAAACACCATGGCGATCCCGAAAAGCACAATGTCTGAGCTGCGCATCGCACCCCAGCGTGCAGCAGTATCTAGTAGTAGGGCAGACAGTAGCGCGAACAGAAAAGCGTTGCCGCCTATCATCCAGCTATCCGGTAGACCCGGGATCGAGAAATCTAACACGATGGCTAGTGAAGCCCCGAATGCAGCTGCTGATGAAATGCCTAGGGTAAAAGGGCTCGCCAGTGGATTGTTTAAAATGGTTTGCATTTCAGCACCAGCCAATCCTAGCGCCATACCAACAGCTATTGCCATCATCGAATAAGGTAATCTGAATTCCCAAACAATGACGCGAATAGAAGGTTTTGCCATGGATGGCTGAAGCAATGTTTGGAATAAATCAGCCAATGTCAGCGCAGAAGGCCCTAATGTGAAATCGACTAGCGTGGAAAAGAAAATTACAAGTATGAGTGTTGCGATCATCCAGCAGCGAACTCTGAGCAATTGCTGGTATTGCTTGTCAGTCCGTTGTACGCTAGGAGCAGAAGACATAAAAAGTTTAAATAACAGTGGGTTACAAATAAATGGTCAAGTAGGATCATGGCGATGTGGCAGCAGGCGACAAACACATGCTTGATTGTGGCGATGTCATACGAGCGCGCGATTGAAAGTTTCCATCTTGGTGCTAGTTTCAGTGATTTCGTTATTAGGGTTAGATCCGGCGACAATCCCTGCGCCTGCATAGACTCGAAGCAGTGAGGGATGGGTCTGCATTGCACAACGTAGAGTCAGTGCCCACTCACCATCGCCATTCGGACGCTGCCAACCCACCAGACCCGCGAAATACTCGCGTTCAAAAGGTTCCAGATGCCTGATGTGCTCAAAGGCAGGCGCTGTCGGATGACCGCAAATCGCAGGTGTGGGGTGCAGTGCACATGCAACTTGAAGTGCGCAAACATTTGGATCGCGCAGGCGACCTCGGATGAATGTAGATAAATGCCAAAGCGTATCGGTGCCGATGACAGATGGGGTTAATGGTACGTCGAGCTCATCACAAAAAGCCTGCAAAATGCGTTTGATGGATGAAACGACGTAGGCATGTTCACGCAGATCTTTTTCGGAATGAGTTAGGTTTTCTTTTAGTACGAGGTCGAACTCCTGATTTGATGAACGACTTCTGGAGCCTGCAAGTGGATTGACGGAAATACGATCACCTTCACGTCTAACGAGCAATTCGGGGCTAGCGCCTATCATGATCGCCTTGGTTTTATTATTCTCAGCCCAAATCGGGAGTGCAAAAGTATATCCGTGCGGGTTCCGATGCAGTAGGTCTTGGAGTAATTGAGAGTATTCAGGAGGTTGATTGAGCTCAATATCAACCGCGCGAGCTAACACAATCTTTTGTAAAGTACCTTTGTCAATCAATGTCAGTGCATCACGCACCATGTCTGCATAAGCTTCGGGTTGTGGAACAAACGTACGTTCAAGAATTTTTGAATCAGATTCTTTTCTTGGATAAGTTTTTGATGGATTTGTGCTTTTTTTGGGTATGTCCGCACATTCATATGTCATTGGTACGGTGAAGCTAGCTGCTTGTCTTGTATCGAAGGGTATGAGCCCGAATAAGACGGGCTTATCAATGTGTTTCTGATGCGCATGCTCAAACAATGACTGTACTGTTGCAGAGCTTGCGGATTTAACTGTGGCTAGTACACCTTGGTCAAACCGGCTTCTCCATTGTGTGTTTGGTGAGGCAAAGAAGATGTCGCCTCGCGAAAAGTCCTCAATTAACCAGCGTGTGGTAGCTGCGAAACCTGTGATTGATGTCTCTGATTTTGCTCGCATATTTGATGTCCTTTAGAGGATATGTAAGGTCTAACCATAGGCTTTAGGGGCGTTAGAAAGGTCGTTTCTTAGTGCTTAAAAAACATGATGGCTTGTTTCAAGTAATGCTCATTTTCAGGGAGAAGTGTTAAGAAAAGATGCGAATAATAGCATTGATACGCATTCTCATTTCTATACCTCTAAGAATAACTTAAATTTTTTAATGAAAAAACTTAACTTATACTCTTGCGTTGTGGTGAATTTAGTCATGAGAATGCAGACCGTTTTAAGCTGAAAAGAGGTGTTAATCCGGTTGACTAGCGATTAAGATATAGCCCCATCCGCGTAAATTACGAAGAAGGACTGGTGCACCCTGAAAATTGAGTTGTAGCTTTCGGCGAATGTTACTGATGTGGGTTTCGATGCAACGGTCATAAGCTGATTGCACATGTCCTAGTGCATATCGTGCCAGCTCTCTGCGAGACACGCATTGACCTGGCGTACACATTAAACGTTTCAGAAGACGTTGTTCAGCGCCCGTAAGCGCAGTCTGCTGATCGTCCCAGTAGATGCTGTCAGTTGATGCCACGTAGGATAACGGACCGAATCGCAACATTTTTGTGTTGTTCAATTGCCCTGTGGTGCGTCGCAAAATGGCTTGAATACGTGCTTTTAACTCACGCGGACCAAAGGGCTTGGATAAGTAGTCGTCAGCCCCATTTTCTAGACCAAGCACTCGATCCGTTTCGCTGTCGTGAGCAGACAAGATGATGACGGGCTTTTGAGAGATATGGCGATATTGACGCAAGATTTCCAATCCGTTCATGCCCGGCAACATCAAATCCATGACTGTCAGGTCAAATATCTGGCTGGTAAGCATTTCGGCAGCGATAAGACCATCGTGGACGACTGTTACGTTGAAATGATCAAGTGATAAATATGTACTGAGCATTTGTGTCAGTTCCGCATCGGTGTCGGCAATCAAAATCTCAGGATGGATGGAGGGTTCTAGCATGGTGATGACGACCCGAGAGGGTGAGAATGAAGCAAGTTAAACTAGATGGGCAAGTAATACTTAATAAAAGTTATTTTAATCTCTGTGAGAATTATTCTCAATATATCTTTGTTCTAGTTTTGTGTGAATACATTGAATGTTGTGAGAGAGCCGAAAATCTCACGAAATGGTGGAATCAATCACAGAAAATACAACGTGTGTTGTGACGAAGTGTGGTGGTCATCAGACGGAATTGCTGGAGATAGAATAAGATTTCTTAAGAAAACTTAAGCTCATAATTTTGCAGATTGCATCCTATTAGAATCGACAGCCGCAATGATGGTGATAATCATTCTCAATATGGAAATTTGCAATGAAGAGAAATATGCGTCAAAAGACGGTATCGATTCTGATGCCGTCGGTTTTAAGCTTGATGGTATCCGGGGCTTTTGCGCAGGTAACGGAAGGAGAAGTTCCGACGCTAGATAGCATTACGGTGTTTGGGACGGCCGAGCAAGCGTTGCTACAGGCTCCAGGCGTTTCAACGATCAATAAGGAAGCCCTTGAACAGCGACCACCTGCGAATGATTTGGCTGAGATCATTCGAACTATGCCTGGGGTGAACTTAACAGGCAATAGTGCCTCGGGTGCGTACGGAAACAATCGCCAGATTGATTTACGCGGAATGGGCCCTGAAAACACTCTGATTCTCATCGATGGCAAACCCGTGCATTCGCGTGATTTGGTGCGCATGGGGCGTAATGGTGAACGTAATAGCCGCGGTGACAGTAATTGGGTGCCCGCTGAGGCTGTTGAACGCATTGAAGTTCTTCGAGGTCCCGCAGCGACACGCTATGGTTCGGGTGCTGCCGGTGGAGTCGTGAATATCATCACCAAGCGTCCCACCGACAAGTTGTCGGGCTCCGTCACTGTTTACCAGTCTATTGCCGAACATAAAGACGAGGGCGATACGCGTAGGCTCGGGTTCACGCTGACGGGTCCATTGTCAGAAAGATTGTCATTCCGCATGTTCGGTAATATCGCCAAGACAGATCCTGATTCCGTCACGATTAATCGACGTGCGGCCACCGGCAAGGTCACGCCGGGTGGTCGAGATGGTGTACGTAATAAAGATATTGACATGCTCTTGCGCTGGGATGTGACCGATGGGCAGGTATTAGAGCTTCAAGGGGGTTACAGCCGTCAGGGAAATTTGTACGCAGGCGATGTGCTGTTTGGTGGCAATGGCAAAACACAGGCATCACTGGCTGGGGGTGAAACGAACACGACGTACCGTCGTACAGTTTCTTTAACCCATCGTGGGGATTACGGCGATGGTAAAAAGTCGCGTTTAACATTTGCGTATGAGGGCACAAGCAACTCGCGCTTAAATGAAGGCCTAGCAGGTGGTTATGAAGGTACGATTAGCGATCCTAAAGCAGAACGGTCTGTCTCAGATCTTGCGAACTATACCGTCAATGGCGACTTCAGCATGCCGTTCAGTTTGGGTGAGGTTCATCAATTTGTGACGGTCGGGGGTGAATGGCGGCAAGAGTCAATGTACGACCCTTACAGCATGACATGGGCGCGTAAGCAATATGATAAGGGAAGTAATATTTTCCCGACCTTTAGTGACAAAGCAAAAGCACGGTCTTTTGCGCTGTTTGTAGAAGACAATATTGAAGTCACAGAGAATTTGTATGTGACACCTGGCCTGCGTTTCGATCATCATGATCAAGCGGGTTCCAATTGGAGTCCTAGTCTGAATGTGTCGTATTACCTTACGCCTGATATCACGATTAAAGGGGGGATTGCCCGTGCTTTCAAAGTGCCTAATCTCTATCAAACCAATCCTAGCTACGCTTATCTAACCCGCGGTAAGGGGTGCCCAGATGGTATTCCGGGACCGTGCTGGATTCTGGGAAACAAAGGTCTGAGTCCAGAAACGAGTGTCAACAAAGAAATTGGTATTGCCTATGATCGTGGTGGTTGGACTGCTGGTTTAACCTATTTCCAAAATGATTACCAGAATAAGATCGTGACAGATCTTGGTCTCCAAGGTGTTCCCCCTCGCGTGGATAATGCAGCGGTCTTTCAATGGGTTAACTCAGGTAGAGCAGTTGTAAAAGGGCTGGAAGGTAACCTGAATATCCCGTTAATCGGAGAAAATGGCAATACGCTGAAATTAATCAACAACTTTACATACATGATCAAAAACGAAAGCGTTGAAACAGGTCAGCCGCTATCAGTGATTCCTCGTTACACGCTCAATAGCACCTTGGATTGGCAAATCAACGAAAAATGGTCGGCTCAGGCAATGGCAACCTTCTATGGCAAACAGACGCCTCGCTCGCGTAACCCCAATGCTAATTCGGCTAATAATGCGTTAAAGGGTGCTGCACTCAATGTACGAGGTGCTTATGCATTATTCAATTTAAGTGTTGGCTATAAGTACGACGAGAACTTGTCCTTTCGGGTGGGTGTGAACAACTTGTTCGATAAACGTCTCTACCGTGAAGGTTCGCAGTCGATTAACGTCGGGGCGGCAACATACAACGAACCAGGTCGCTTCTATTACATGACCATGACTGCATCGTTTTGATTGTCCACTTTAATATACGTCTTGAAATCGTTGTTCATAGTGTTTGGACATGAACGAATACCGTGATTGGTCACGAGAACGGGCACGTGCAGCAGCGTCACCATGTGGTGTTGCTGCAGCCTGATGGCCTATGACGTGTCAGCCAACTGAAAAGAAACGAAATTACAGCAAATTTGGGACTTGACTCAGTGACAACACTAACTTTAGGTGGATCTATGGGCAAACCCTAA
>NZ_JBMERD010000005.1:0-199975 GCF_048820935.1 Orrella sp. 11846 | reverse complement strand
CCGTCGACCGTTGATGAAGTAGTTGTAACGGAACGAAACAGCACCAGCAGGCGTGACGGCCATATACATTCCATCCCGCTCATTCATCTTGTAGAGCTTGTTCCTGAGCTTGAGATTACGTAGCCTGGTATCGGTCAATGTATCTTGTCCCTCTTCGTTTTCGATACCATGCTTAAAAACGTCAAACTTATAGTATTTTTCTATATAAAACAATATCTTAGTAAAATTCAATACTATTTGAACATAAAAAGAGCTGCATGATACTGGCTTCCATCATGGCATCATCAGTCGATAGCACCTGGTTTAATACCATGCTCAAACAGTGCTTACCGCTTCCATCTATTGCCAGACGGTGCCAAACAAAACCAAAAAAAAGCCCGTGGAATCACGGGCTTAGAGTCGCTTAATGCTTTTAGATGCCTGATCATGCCAGACGTGTAATCATTCCCACTCAATCGTGGCAGGCGGTTTGCTTGAAACGTCGTATACAACACGGTTAATCCCACGAACTTCGTTGATGATTCGTGTTGAGACCTTCGCCAGCAACGCATGTGGTAGTGGTGCCCAGCCAGCTGTCATAAAGTCTGTGGTTTGAACCGCTCTCAAAGCCACCACATATTCATAGGTACGCCCATCACCCATTACACCGACAGATTTCACAGGTAAAAACACTGCAAAGGCTTGAGACGTTAAGTCATACCAATTCTGCCCTGTTTCAGGATCCACGGTACGACGCAGCTCTTCAATAAAAATCGCATCAGCTTGACGCAATAAATCCGCAAAAGACTGATTAACCGCACCCAAGATCCGTACACCTAAACCAGGTCCTGGGAAAGGATGACGGTAGACCATTTCAGGAGGCAGACCCAACGCGATACCAAGTTTACGAACCTCATCTTTAAACAACTCACGCAGTGGTTCAAGCAGTTTAAGATTCAGGGTTTCGGGCAAACCACCCACATTGTGGTGTGACTTAATCGCAACTGCTTTACCACCTTTAGTGCCTGCAGACTCGATCACATCCGGATAGATCGTGCCTTGCGCCAACCAACGTGCGTCTTTAATCTCGCCTGCTTGCTGCTGAAAAACCTCAACAAACTCACGACCAATAATCTTACGTTTAGCCTCAGGATCGGAGACACCCTCAAGTGCCGTCATGAACTGTTCTGTGGCATTCACATGAATCACACGCACGCCCATGTGTTCACCCAAGGTGCGCATGACTTGCTCACCTTCGTTTAAACGCAATAAGCCATGATCCACAAACACACAAGTGAGCTGATCACCAATTGCACGATGAATGAGTGCTGCTGCAACAGATGAGTCCACACCACCCGACAGTCCCAGAATGACGTGTTCGTCACCGACCTGCTCACGAATTCGTACAACAGCTTCTTGCACATAATCCGGCATATTCCAGTCACCATGGCAACCACAGATCGTACGCACAAAACGTGTCAGAATTTCTGCGCCTTGTTTTGTGTGGGTGACTTCGGGATGAAACTGCACACCATAAAAAGAACGTGCCTCATCTGCCATACCGGCCAACGGACAAGAGTCCGTCGAGGCCATGCACACAAAGCCCTCTGGCAACTGCACAACCTGATCGCCATGGCTCATCCAAACATCGAGTAAGCCATGACCTTGGGCGTTTCGCGCATCTTCAATCCCATCCAACAAACGCGTGTGTCCACGTGCACGAACTTGCGCAGCGCCATACTCTCGGTGATCGGCCTGTCGCACTTCACCACCGAAATGCTTGGCCATTGCCTGCATGCCGTAGCAAATCCCTAAAACGGGCACACCCAGCTCAAAGACAGCCGATGGCACTTCAAGTGCATCTGGATCGCCTGTCGATAAATGGCTCCCCGACAAAATAATGCCGCGAATCCCTTTGGCTTTTTGAGCTTCCAGAAACTGGCTATCGACATCGCCTGGATATTGCTCACAATACACGCCGGATTCACGAACCCGACGCGCGATCAATTGAGTAAATTGTGAACCGTAGTCCAGAATCAGAATTCGTTCATGCATGCTGCTTTAAACCTGTATGGTGCGTTTTAATCAAGACGATAGTTAGGAGCTTCTTTGGTGATCTGGACATCGTGCACATGCGATTCACGCATGCCTGCACCCGTAATCTGAACAAATGTCGCTTCGTTACGCATTTGCTCAATATTGGCACAACCGCAGTAGCCCATAGAGGCGCGCAACCCACCCACCAGCTGGTAAATGATGTTGAGCACACTGCCTTTGTAAGGCACTCGGCCTTCAATCCCTTCAGGCACGTATTTATCGCTATTGTTGGACGGATCCTGGAAATAACGGTCTGCTGAACCATCAGCCATCGCACCCAAACTACCCATCCCGCGATAGCTCTTATAAGAGCGACCTTGATACAGCACAACCTCACCAGGCGCTTCTTCTGTACCTGCGAACATACCACCCATCATGACAGTTGAGGCACCGGCAGCGATGGCTTTGGCCACGTCACCTGAATAGCGCACACCACCATCAGCAATCAAAGGAACACCGGTTCCTTCCAACGCTTTAGTGACATCGGAAATCGCTGTAATCTGAGGAACACCCACGCCAGCGACGATGCGAGTCGTACAAATTGAACCCGGTCCAATCCCGACTTTGACGCCATCGGCACCTACATCCGCCAAATCACGTGCGGCTTGAGCGGTTGCGATATTGCCACCAATGACATCCACTTTGCTGTAGTTGTCTTTAATCCAACGAATGCGCTCGATTACACCGGCTGAATGACCGTGCGCTGTATCCACCACAATCAGGTCAACTCCAGCATTGACAAGTTTTTCAACCCGCTCTTCCGTACCGGCACCCACGCCAACGGCTGCACCGACGCGAAGCTGTCCGTATGCGTCTTTTGAGGCGAGTGGATGTTCTGTATTTTTAACAATGTCTTTGACCGTGGCCAGACCGCGCAATTCAAACGCATCATTGACAATCAAGACGCGCTCAAGACGATGACGATGCATCAGAGTCTGTGCTTCATCCAGTGTGGCACCTTCATGCATCGTCACCAGACGTTCTTGAGGTGTCATGATGCCGCGCAAAGGCTCATCGAGTCGATCTTCAAACCGTAAGTCACGGTTAGTCACAATTCCGACGAGCTTGCCATTCTCAACAACGGGCAAACCTGAAATACCGTGCTGGCGCTGCAATGTAATCGCATCACGCACACGCATTGTTGGGGTCACTGTAATCGGGTCGATCACAATACCGAACTCATGACGTTTCACACGAGAGACTTCTCGTGCCTGTTCGTCCGCAGTCAAGTTTTTATGGATGATGCCGATCCCACCTTCTTGAGCCATGGCAATGGCCAGACTCGCTTCCGTGACGGTATCCATCGCGGCCGAAACGAGGGGGATGTTTAATTTGATGTTTTTAGTAAGCTGCGTTGTCAGATTGGTGTCACGTGGCAGAACCTGCGAGTAGGCAGGTACGAGCAACACATCGTCAAACGTCAACGCTGTTTGAATCAGACGCATGATCAGGCTCCTGGCGCAAAATACGATTATACGACACCTGCGCCCTGCCTTGCACTGATTAACCCCTGTCCTTAAAGATCAAGGGTCGCATACGCCAGACCACAAGGCCTAGCGTATGGCTTCAGACTTAACCGATGGCGCGACGTGCGTTCAGGAAGAATTGCATCCAGGGGGTCAATTCACCACCTGAATCCTGCTCACCCCAACGGGTCGGTGCCCAAGACATCATGACATTGCGGGTTGTGCGTTCAGGATGGGGCATTAACGCCGTAAACCGACCATCAGCTGTCGTCACACCTGTAAGGCCATGTGGACTGCCGTTTGGATTCATCGGATAGGCTTGCGTAACCTGACCACGGGTATCAACGTAGCGCATGACACCCAACACTTTGTCCTGATCCCCTTGTTGTGAAAAGTCTGCAAACCCTTCACCATGCGCAACCGCTACTGGCAAAATTGCACCTTGCATACCTTGCGTAAAAATCGAAGGCGACGCATCGATTTCCACCATGGCCAAACGAGCTTCATACTTTTCTGAAACGTTACGAGTAAAGCGTGGCCAATATTCAGCACCTGGGATCATAGAAGACAACGCTGTCAACATCTGGCAGCCATTACACACACCCAGAGCAAAACTATCTTGGCGCGCGAAGAAATCACCAAATAAGCCGCGCAACTGATCATTAAACAGAATAGAGCGTGCCCAGCCCTCACCCGCACCCAAGACATCCCCAAAACTAAAGCCACCCACAGCCACCAAGCCAGCAAATGGTTCAAGTGTCGTGCGGTTTTCAAGTAAGTCTGTCATGTGGACATCATGCGACTCAAATCCGGCTCGATCAAACGCCCAAGCCATTTCCGCATGACTATTGCAGCCTTGTTCGCGCAAAATCGCAACACGAGGACGTGCCCCTGTGTTCACAAATGGTGCACTATCAATCGGCGATTGCGGATCATACGTAACACCTGAAGCAGACAGACCTGGATCTTCCACATCATCCCAAAGGTCGAACTCCGCTTGTGCACTCTCAGGATTGTCACGGCGGCTAGCAATACGCCAGCTCACCTCTGACCAAATCTTGCCAAGCTCTGCACGTGGGCGTGACCAGATTTTCTTGGCATCTCGGAAGATTTCAATCGTATCAGTCTCGTTCACGGCACCTACAACATGTGAGTACGGCGATAGACCTGCTTCACGCAAAGCTCGCAACACGACATCACGCTGTGCCAATGGCACCTGAATAACACCACCAGCTTCTTCGCAGAAAAGCGCTTTCAGTGTCAGTTCATCACGCTGAACAGCCACTTGTTCCGTGCGAATCTTATAGTCACCCCAGTCAGCCGCATACGGATCGATTGTCAACAAATCCACATTCATAGACACGCCACAATGGCCCGCAAACGCCATTTCCGTGATTGTGACAAACAAACCACCATCTGATCGGTCGTGATAAGCCAACACATGGCCAGCATCCGCAAGCTCGCGCAATGTTTGCATGTACGTGCGCAACAAATCAGCATCTTGCATATCAGGCACTTCTTCACCAAGCTGCATGCTGGTTTGCGCCAAGATCGAACCACCCATTCGTTGCTGACCTTTACCCAGGTCAATCAAAATTAAAGCGGTTGGACCTTGATCCGTTTTTAATTCAGGTGTCAATGTTTTACGGACATCATCCACCTGGGTAAATGCTGACACAATCAGCGACACCGGCGAAATCACTTCGCGCACTGGTTCAATCGCATCATCAGTTGGCCATTGTGTGCGCATCGACAGTGAGTCCTTGCCCACAGGAATTGAAATATCCAAGGCTTGGCAGAAGTCGCTCGCTGCACGAACCGTATCAAACAACACAGCATCCTGACCAAAGCTGCCGCATGCAGCCATCCAGTTTGCAGACAGCTTGATGTGGTCAAACGCTTTAAAGTCGCTGGCAGCAAGGTTTGTCAGGGATTCTGTAATCGCCATCCGTGCGGAGGCTGGACCATTAAACATCGCCAGTGGTGTTCTTTCACCCATGGACATGGCTTGTCCGCTCATGCTGTCATAATCAGTCAACGTCACCGCACAATCTGCCACAGGCACTTGCCATGGCCCCACCAACTGATCGCGACTCGTCAGCCCACTCACAGCACGATCACCAATCGTAATCAAAAACGATTTACTGGCAACCGCTGGATGGCGCAACACACGTTCAACCGATTCATCCAAGGTCAAAGGCACCAGATCAATTGCCTCGCTCACCATCGCTTCACGTTGCACGTCACGTAACATGCGGGGTGCTTTACCCAAAATGACATCCATGGGCACATCGACAGGTTTCACGGCCGTTTCATCGTCGTTTTCAACCACAATCAGTTCCCGAGCTTCACTTGTGACACCAATCACAGCAAACGGACAACGTTCACGCGCTGCAATCGCACTGAAGCGTTCCAGTTGATCCGGATGAATCGCAAGCACATACCGCTCCTGACTTTCATTGGACCAAATCTCAGCGGGCGACATCCCTGACTCTTCCAATTGAACCTGACGCAAGTCAAAACGTGCACCGCGTTTAGCATCATTCACCAGTTCCGGGAAAGCATTCGATAATCCACCGGCACCAACGTCATGAATCGCAAGAATCGGATTATCTGCACCCAACTGCCAGCAACGGTCAATCACTTCTTGTGCACGTCGTTGAATTTCAGGATTGGCACGCTGAACCGAATCGAAGTCCAATGATTCTTGGTTACCACCCACGCCCATGCTGGACGCAGCGGCCCCACTCATACCAATGCGCATGCCAGGGCCACCGATCTGAATCAGTAAAGCACCCACAGGTAGGTCAAGCTTACGGACTTGCCCATCCACAATACTGCCCAAACCACCCGCAATCATGATGGGTTTGTGATAACCCCAACGCATGCCCGCACCACTTTGCTCAAACGTACGAAAGTAGCCCAGCAAATTGGGACGTCCAAATTCATTGTTATACGCTGCGGCACCCAACGGGCCTTCAATCATGATGGACAAAGGTGTGGCAATGCGCGCTGGTAAATCATGATGATCGGCCTCCCAAGGCATAGGCGCATCGTCAAAGCGCAAATGAGAAACAGTAAACCCTGCAAGACCGGCCTTAGGACGAGAGCCTCGACCTGTCGCACCCTCGTCTCGAATTTCACCACCGGACCCAGTCGCTGCCCCAGCAAATGGCGCAATAGCTGTGGGGTGGTTGTGCGTTTCCACTTTCATGATGGTGTGCAACAGTGCCTCATGACGTGCATAAGCTGAAGGGCCTGCCATCGGTGTCGCTTGTGGCGCCCAGTAGGTCGATTGACCACCCTGCATCACGGCTGAGTTATCGCTATAAGCCACAATCGTGCCTTGCGGTGACTTCTGATGCGTCTGACGAATCATGCCAAAGAGGGTATCTTCCTGCGGTTGGCCATCAACAATCCACTGCGCATTAAAAATCTTGTGTCGGCAATGTTCACTATTGGCCTGCGCAAACATGAGCAACTCTACGTCCGTTGGATCACGCTCTAACCGAACAAATGCTTCATGCAAGTATTCAATCTCGTCATCCGACAACGCCATACCCCATTCCTGATTCACAGCGTCCAAGGCCTCTCGACCTTGTGACAGCACAGGCACCTGACACAAGGGCTTGGCTGTTTGCGTCGCGAACAAAGCACGCACATCAAACGATCCATCCACAACCATTTCCGTCATTTGATCGTGCAAGATCTTGGCGATTTGAACAAGCTGCTCCTGTGACCATGAGGATGTTTTAAGTAAGCCGCGCTTGGGAATCAGGTTGTAACGAATGCCACGCTCAATTCGACGTACTTGCGCAAATCCACAACGATGCGCCATATCTGTCGCTTTACTCGACCACGGAGAAATCGTGCCCAATCTCGGAAATACGCGCAACACAACACCTTCTTGCGTGGATTCAGCTGTTTTCGGGCCATATGTCAGAAATGCTTTTAAACGAACATCGACCTGCATATCCAAAGGCTCATTCAACCACACGATGTGTTCGTAAGTCGCCTCTATATCCTGAACTTTGATATCCAGTGCTGCAAGGCGTGCGATCAACTGATCAGTCCTAAAGCGCGACAGCACAGCGCTGCCTAGCAAAATCAAAACGTCTTTTTCAGAAGGAAGCATCTCAGATTGAGACAAATCAGAAGCACTAGATTCAGGGAGCTGTGACACAGGAACTCACTTAAAAAAATGGAAAATGATGGGTATGAATACGAGATTTTAACGGGTTTGACAGCACGGACTCAATCGACTGCAACCAAACAGACAATCGTCACTGAGAAATAGTCGTTCGTTAATCAACTCAAGTAGTGACGATCTACCGAATTTAATGGGCTTGCAACAAACTTAAATAATTTGCAACTGATGTGCCACCCATATTAAAGACAGCTCCCCGACGTGCTTGGGATAGCTGCATGTCACCCGCGGTACCACTCAACTGCATCGCTACCATCACATGCATCGACACTCCAGTGGCACCAATTGGGTGACCTTTTGACTTCAGACCACCCGAACGATTAACGGGTAAACGACCATCAGCACACACAACACCATCTAGAATGGCGCGTGCACCCTGCCCTCGTGGTGTCAAACCCATGGCTTCATAATGCATCAACTCGGCAATCGTAAAGCAATCATGTGTCTCTACAAAATCAAGGTCATCGAGCGTTAAACCAGCCTCCTGTAACCCTTGGCGCCAAGCGCGAGCAGCACCTTCAAACCAAGCCGAATCACGACGACTCAGTGGTAACCAGTCATTCACCTGGACACTAGCCAACCAACTGACAGGACGAACTTTCGCATCTGATGTAGTCTCTCGGGCAATCACAACTGCCGCAGCACCATCGGAGATAGGTGAACAGTCAGAACGTTTTAAAGGTCCGGCAACTACTGGGTTTTTATCGGACACGTCACGACAAAACTCAAAGCTTAAATCACGTCGCAAATGGGCATACGGATTGTCTAGACCATTGCGATGATTTTTAGCCGCAATCGCAGCCAATGCATCGGTTTGATCGCCATACTGTTCAAAGTAAGTTTGTGCAATCTGTCCAAAAATTCCGGCAAATCCGCCTGCAACTCCCGCTTCTTCCTGAACATAAGCACACTTCAGGAGAATGTCACCCACTTGTTGCGTCGGTAATTCTGACATCTTCTCAAAACCGATCACCAAAGCACGCTCGAATCGCCCTGAAGCCACGGCATCTCGAGCTGCCCAGATCGCTGCAGACCCAGTCGCACAGGCGTTTTCAAGTCGGGTTGCAGGCGTATGACGCAACTCTGGAATCGCCAGCCCTGCTAAAGAAGCACTGAAATCTTGCGGCAACAAGCCACCATTAAAGTTTCCGACAAACACGCCATCGATATCAGCAGCGGACAGCCCCGCATTGTCGAGTGCTTCCTGAGCAGCTTGAGCCATGAGCGTCTGAACGTCCACGTTATCGTGTTTTCCAAACTTGGTGTGGCCCCAACCGACCATCATGGTATTTTGCATGCCAAATTCCTTTTAAGATTAATTAAATGTTCGTGATGGGATAGCGACCACCATTTTTCTGTAACCGAGCGTAAATTTCATCCAGCGCGATGGGTTTTTCAAACAAGAACCCTTGCACCGCATCGCACCGCTCCTGACGCAAGAAATTAAATTGCTCAGCCGTTTCCACACCCTCAACCACGACATAAATTCCCAAATGATGTGCAATCGATAAAATCGCCAATAACACACCCGTATTCCCAAAATCTTCTGGAACATTTTTCATAAAGCTGCGATCAACTTTCAGCGAAGACAATGGCAACTGACTTAGATAGGACAGGCTAGAGTAACCCGTGCCAAAATCGTCTAACGCAACAGATACACCCATTCCATTTAAAGCCTCTAGTCGACGCGTCGCAACTTCGAGGTTATCGAGCAACATACTTTCTGTGATTTCCAGCTTCAGTCGATGTGGCGCTAAACCATGACGTCCAATCACGTCTCGGATACGAATTAAGAAATCACTTAAATGAAAGTAAACCGGTGAAATATTGACGGCAATCGCAATCTGTGACATTCCATGATTGGCTAAAAACGCCGCATCTTGACAAGCTTGTTCCAGAACTCGATCTGTTAGCTCAATGATCTTTCTGGATTCTTCGGCAACCGGAATAAACTGCTCCGGTGTTAAACCACCAGGCATCCGTAGTAAAGCTTCCAGTGCGTACACATGTCCCGTATTTGGATCTAGGATCGGTTGATAAGCCAACCAAAAAGCCTTTTGCTCAAGGTTTCGCACTAGAGCTGCATAAATCTGCTGATAACGGTTCGCCCTTTCGTCTAACACCTCACTGTAATATGCCCAAGGCGGATCCATCTGTTCTTGTGCTGCCCGAGAGGCCAAGTCCGCCTGATGCACCAACGCAGTGCAATCGACATCGCCTTCTTTCTGAAAACTCACCCCTGCGTAAGCACGTAACTGGAATGACTGGTGCTGGTATTCAACCGGTGTCGTCACCGTTTTCAAAAGCTGATCAATTAATAGTTGTGTTTGCACATGTGTTGTTTGTTCATCCGCGCTCTCCTCAGTCACAGCCACAAAACCAATTCCAACCATATTCGCAAGTTTGATTTGATCGCCGACAGTCTCTTCGAGTCGTCGTGCAATGCTTCTTAAAAAGTAATCAACCGCTTCATAACCTTGGGAATCTCGAATCAGTTGCAAATCGACCATTCGCACCATAATGACGACAACATGCCGATGATTCAGCGCACCCGAAGCACAAATGGCTTCTAAGTTTTCAAACAACGCTCTACGGTTACCCAAGTCCGTCGTTTCATCGTGATAGGCCCTATACAGCAAACGTTCAGCATGAGTACGCGCATGCCCAGCAAGTCTTTGACTGCGATTAGCCAAAAACGTAAATAACAAGCCAAATAACAACGCACCTTCGGGTAAAAATATACGCTCAAATGTCTCCAATGGATTCAAAAAACGCAAATCAAAATCGAGCGTCATGTCATGATGCAAATCTGTTGAGCTCTGTAAATGAGCCAGCACATTGGCGTCTTTAGGCTGCTCATGTGCAAATAAAACCTGATCGCCATGACGAACAACCAAACAACAGGCGGTCTGATTGGTATTTTCTAAATGTCGCCCTAACAAATCTAATAAGCTTGCGGTGGCCACTAAAAAATGGCCGTTATATTCACCCGCTGCAAACGGTAAAATAATCAATGCCTGTGTCGACTGGTGCTGAATCTCAGCAACTGGAAATAAGTGCACATCATTTGTTTCCATCGTATGTTCTAAAAATGCTCGAAACTGAGCGTTTTGTAGTGCATTTTCCAAAACACCAATTGGACTACCAGAAGACAAGGCGTCTTGATAAAAAGACAAATCAGGATTTAAAAAAGTCAATCGTTGCAGGTCATCACGTCGCTGCAATAAAAGTCCCATATCGACCTGAGAAAATACAAAGGGAACACGACCATCCATCCGACGCCAACCGTTGGCCATTCGCTCCAAATCTTCAAAGGCAGTGAGGACACCCTGAGTCGATTGCTCTTGCAAACGAGCCAGTCGATTGTGAGCAATATCTTGTGCATAGTCGACATCTCGCATAAGCAACAGATAAGCCGCTGACGTACTCAAAAACGTCCCTAAAAGTGCCACTAAAACGACTTGACGGCTACTCTGAAAAACACTCTTTAAATGAATCGTTGACCCGGGTCTCACAATGACAAAAGCACCTAGTAAGACAAACAACTGCCCCAACTGTGCAAAACCAAAACGCTGACCGGCCCAATCTGATACAAAATACTCAAAGAACCAAGTACTTGCTGCAAGCAAAACAGCCACAATCGCCAAAACAATCCTGAGCCGTGGCTTACAACAACCCATTAAAAAAAGCATCGCACTGGTAATCAGTAACGATGCCTGAAAGGGTGATAAAAACAAATACTTCTGGTCGACTAATCCAATCGACCACGCGCTCAGATAGCCTATCGCGCCCATCCATCCGAGGACGAACACAACCAGCAGAAGGATGATTGTTGAACCATCCCTATCTGCCATTTCCGCATAAGGATTCTCGTCTTTACGCATAGCTCCAAACGAAAGCTCAAGCTGCGACCGTTCTCGGTCCCTGACGCAGGGATCCGAAGTACAACCACAATACCCCCAATAATGAACCAGGGAACAACGCCATCATGTAGGCTGACAACACATCCACAATACTATGCAATCCAGCAAATGGCGCCATTGTCCACATTGGTACGAAAGGCGTGATGATGGCGGCCGTAATCAACATTACAAGAATGCCGTTACGAAGTAGTCTGAACGCACCCAAGTGTTTACGTCGCGCGTTTTTCAGACCACGCCAAAGTAGCAGCAAACCAATGAAACCTAAAATAGCTGCAAACACTAGCAGCCAACCAAGCATTTCCCAAGCAGTCATGACCATCGTCATGAATGTAATATCTTCCATCATTGCCTCCCGTTAGGCGTAGCCGCGCAGCATCGCGCGATAGGCACCAATCAGTGCTTTGTCTTCAATAAACCACGAGATCCACAACTCTTTAAGAGGATCAATAAATGGGAAGGACTGCACTAATCTACCTTCATAATCAAACTCAATCAACATTGCCGTCCCTTTCCCTGTGACCATTGGGCAGGATGTATAACCGTTGTACGAGCGAGGTGAGGTTTTACCAGCAACCGCTGCCACCATGTGATCCACTGCAACAGGTACTTGCCACTTCACGCTGGCGGCAGTTTTACCGCGAGGCACACCTGCCACATCGCCTACTGCAAACACATTCGGATAACGCGGGCTGCGCAGCGTGTGTTTTTCAACTTCAATCCAACCATCGGCCGCATTTGGACCGGTTTGCCAGGCCAGTGAGCTATCACGCACAGCCTGTGGTGCACGCATCGGAGGCACCACATGAATCATGTCATAGTCCGTCACCACATCACCTTCTGGTGTCTGGAACGTGGCTTGTCGAGCTGTGGCATCAATAGCCTTCAGAATATGGTGATAGCGCACCTGAATATCTCGCTCGGCAAACATTTCTTTCACACGAGCATTCACGGGCACAATGGCAAAGACCGCATCATTGTGTGCGTTATAAATAATGTCGCAGTTCTTACGACGACCCGCTTCACGCGCTTTGTAGTCTGTCACAAACGTCATCTTAAGGGGTGCACCTGCACACTTCATTTCGGTCTGTGGTCGACCTAGCAGACCAACTCCCCCTTTGGCAATGTATTGATCAATAACCCGTGCGGTCGCAGCCGCCGCTTCAGGTCCGTTGTAGATACTGCCAATCCCGTTTTGACCAATTAAATCGGCACTCATCCCTTCAATGGCCGTGTAATCCAGAGCCAGACCGGTTGTCACAAACAACCAGTCATAGTCATAAACCTTCCCGCTGGTTGTTGTCACCTTATTTGCATCGGGGTCAAACTCTGCGATGAACTCCTCGACCCATTTCACCCCACTCGGGATATAAGACTTGGTCGGTTCGACGGTTTGACTCGGTTGCCACCACCCCGCGCCTACGAGTGTCCAGCCCGGCTGAAAATAGTGGTTCATGCGCGCATCGAAAATCGTGATCGTTGCATTTGGTAATTGATCACGTAGGCGAGCCGCAATCGACAAACCCGCTGCCCCTGCACCCGCAATGGCCACATTGACCCTGTTTTGCGCTTTGACCTGAGAGCTTGCACCAAGACCTAGTGCAGCCACAGAAGCTGCACCGGTCAAAAAAGTTCGTCTCTGCATACTTTCCTCCCTTAGAATAGGGTCAAAGCAAAGGCCATCGACCCACAACATCAATCTGATCGCTTATGCTGTCATGTCACTATGACGACCTAAAAAGGTTTGTCTTAATTTGTCTTTTGACAGCTTGCATTTCTTTATTATATTGAATCACGAATTATGTCTCGCAAATCTTTATCAGTACAAACTATGAACGATCCTTTACGACCCAGTTTCAGTCTACCTGCAGATCGAAAAAAAGTCTTAATGCACTCCTGTTGTGCGCCCTGCTCTGCGGAAGTCATGGAAGCCATGATCGACAATGGAATTGAGTTTGATATTTTCTTTTACAACCCGAATATCCATCCAGTTCAAGAGTACGAAATTCGTAAACAAGAAAATATCCGTTTTGCAGAAAAACATGGCATTGGTTTTATTGATGCCGACTACGACATGGACAACTGGTTTGAGCGTGTCAAAGGACTCGAACACACACCTGAGCGAGGTGAACGCTGCACGGCCTGTTTTGACATGCGATTTGAGCGTACAGCACTCTATGCCCATGAGCATGGCTATGACACCATCACCAGCTCTTTAGGAATCTCACGCTGGAAAGACATGGATCAAATCAATGGCTGTGGTGAGCGCGCGGCGGCTCGCTACGACGATCTAATCTACTGGACTTACAACTGGCGCAAACATGGTGGCTCTCAGCGCATGATTGAAATCAGTAAGCGTGAAGCGTTCTACCAGCAAGAATATTGCGGCTGTGTTTACTCATTACGCGATACCAACAAACATCGCCGTGAGCGTGGTCGCGACCGTATCCACATCGGTGTGCGTTTTTACGGTCAAGATGAAATCAAACGCGACAAATAAGCTCGCCAAATGCAAATGCCGAATATCGGCAGACAAGCACGACACGGGCGTAACATGCGCAAATGAATGTTTAAGCACTCATCAAACTATTAGAGGCTCTTATGGATCAAAACATTGTGAAAGCATTTGCGCCCACCGGCGTATTGCGCGCTTCCATCAATACAGGTAACGCCGTTCTCGCCAAAGCGCTCGGCCAAGGTCAAGCTGGCGGTGTGTCCGTCAATATTGCAGAGCAACTCGCCAAAGCACTGGGCGTGGACCTAGAACTTGTAGTTTTTGACAAAGCAGCCTTATCAGTTCAAGCCGTCGAAGAGCAGCGTGCTGATATTGGTTTTTTTGCCATTGATCCTAAACGCGCCGATCAAATCTCGTTTACACATCCCTATGTGCTCATCGAAGGTGCCTATGTCGTACGTCAAGAATCTGACATCCAAGACAATGATCAGGTCGATGCAACAAATCATCGCATTGTGGTTGGTCAAGGCAGTGCCTACGACCTCTATCTGACGCGCAACATTAAACACGCCACACTCGAGCGCACCCCTTCTTCACAAATGGTTGTTCAGACGTTTTTAGACACTGAAGCGCAAGTGGCAGCTGGGGTTCGTCAGCAGCTTGAATTCGATTTGCGAGAGCGCCCTTTCTTACGTATGTTGCCAGGACGCTTTATGGTTATTCGTCAGGCTATGGGAATCCATAAATCTCGGGGACCTGAAGCAGCGGCTTTTTTACGTGAATTTGTAGAACGCGTCAAAGCGCAAGGATTGGTTCAACAATTCCTAGATGATCACGGGATTGAAGGTGCAGGCGTGGCTGGCCCAAGCGATCCAGCTGACTCGCCCATCTGAGATATTGGATAGCAAGGTAGTTACACGCTTTTGAATCAATCTGTTAACCTCAAAATTCCTTAGTTAATCTCATTGCCTTCACACAAAGGCTCTGACAACCCACGGAGAATAAATGAAGCAACAGATTGCAATTGCGCTGTCAACCGCCGCTCTTCTATTGATCACCTTTGGCTTAAATACTCACGCCACAACAAACACTCATTCACATCTTGTCACACAATCCAGCTCAACCACATACTCGTTTAGTGATCAAGAATTAATCGCTTTCATTCAAGCCGTCAAAAAAATCCAAGAAACTCCAACCCAATTCGATTCTGAAATTTCAACGATTGATCCTAAAGCGCAACTCAGAAAACTAGATCAGCAAGAAAATCTGCAAACAAGACGCGCCATCAGAAGCACGGGTTTAAGTGTTGCCTTGTTCTCTATCATCGCCACGCAATTGTTAGATGACCCTGACTTAGTTGAAAGATTGTTCAAACTGAGCAGTCGACTAGCTTTGGACTTAAGCG
This sequence comes from Orrella sp. 11846, assembly GCF_048820935.1. NCBI lineage: Bacteria > Pseudomonadati > Pseudomonadota > Betaproteobacteria > Burkholderiales > Alcaligenaceae > Orrella > Orrella sp. 11846. The sequence goes on along the minus strand of NZ_JBMERD010000005.1, from coordinate 184,446 downwards.
CATTCGGAACTTAAGTGCTCCCGAAATAAGAGCGCAGCTGGAGTCCTAGGATCGTGAAATTGAAGATAAAGACATTGCTTCTTTAAGCGATTCTAGTGAATAACCGGTCTGAAAGATTTTGTAGAAACACGGTTTGGTGGTTTACACACGCACAATGGCTTTGTTACCTTGAAAGCTCCATAAATCGTCTCGATGTCTTTAAGCAAGGCACAGACAAAGTACGGAGAACGAATGAAGAAACAGATCACAATCACCTTGTCGACCGCCACTCTTTTATTGGGCACCTTCGGTTTAAACGCCCACGCCACCCCAGCCGCAACCAGCTCGCCACTTCATGTTGCCCAAACAACCGCTACTGCATCCTTTAGCGACCAAGAACTCATCGCATACGCAAAAGCGTCTCAAAAAGTCAATGACATTTCAGCTCAGTACGCACCTAAAATTGAGACAGCAGCTTCTGAAGCTGAACAGCGAATCTTGCTTCAACAAGCCGACCAAGACATGGTACGAGCCGTGAGGAGTACCGATTTAAGCGTTGAAAAATTCAATACCATCACCGCAGCCGTGCAGGCACATCCGACACTCATCGAAAAAATCACCAAACTAGTAAACTGAGCAATCAGTCGATTATCTCCGGGTTAAAACGCGCCTGGAGATCTGAAACCAATCACATTGATTCAAATCGAAGCATCTGTTGAAAGCGCTTTAGATAGCGCATTCATAAAAGCGCGTGTCATCGCAGGCAACAACTTTCTGCCTGGCGTCACACACCAGATCGGAACACTCGGCAACGCCCACTCGGGTAATACTCTGACTAGCTGACCCGATTCGATTTCAGGAAGCACCATCGAATCTGCTAACGCCACAATTCCCATACCTTGTAAACACATCTCGCATTGCAGTCTCGGGGAATTGGATGACACCGGCCCTTTGGCGACGATCTTACAGATTTCAGCCCCTTTTTTAAGATCCCAATCAAACGGCAAGCCCAAGCTATTAGCATGATGAATACACGCATGCCACTCGAGATCCTGAGGTTCCAGAGGCGTTCCAAAACGTTTTAAATATTTTGCACCGGCATATAGATGAATCTGAATATCACATAATTTGCGCGCAACCAATGTGCTGTCATCGGGTAGTTGACGCGCAATCCGAACAGCCAAATCAAACCGTTCAGACAACAAATCAACTTGCCGACTCGAAATATCCAGCTCAACGCGCACATCAGGAAATCGTTTATGGTACTGCTGCAAAACATGCGTCAAATTGAGCTGCTCCAGATCAGGTGGCAAACTCACCCGCAGCACCCCTGTGGGACGAACCGCTTCTCGTTGCACCAAATCGGTCACCGCCTGCATATCTTCCTGAAGAACGGTCGCAAGCCTTAAAACTCGCTGCCCAAAATCTGTCAAAACCAACTGGCGCGTGCTCCGGGTCATGAGGCGTTGGCCCAGCTTTTCTTCTAGCGCCGCCAATCGCCTAGAGAGCGTCGATTTGGGCACACCGGTGCGCGTCGCTGCAGCGGAAAAACTACCTGCTTGTGCCAGACTGACAAACAACAACAAATCACTGGCATGATGAACTAATGAGTTTTCCATGTATCTAAACGTGAATACAACGATTAAAACATCGCGCTGGCTGCTAAAAACATCAGAAGCCAGATCGCACGACTCCACCACAGGATCAAACAGATGAACACAAAAACATTTCGCTCAATCGAGCAAATTGTCCAAGGCATCCCGACCACTGATGGCGCAGGTGTCAGGTTAACCCGAGTTCTTACACAAGACCTCCAAAAACGTCTAGACCCATTCCTGATGATGGACGCTTTCCGTAGTGACGATCCAGATGATTACATTGCAGGCTTCCCGAATCACCCACATCGCGGCTTCGAAACAATTACCTACATGCTCGCAGGACAAATGCAGCATCTAGACAGTGGCGGTAACGAAGGCCTACTTGGACCAGGTGACGTGCAATGGATGATTGCCGGCAGTGGCCTGATCCATTCCGAGTTACCCCGTCAAAAAGATGGTCTGATGGAAGGTTTTCAGATTTGGTTAAATTTACCGGCCAAAGACAAAATGATCGATCCGGCCTATCGAGATATTGCTGCCAACGAAATCCCCACCGTCACCACTGAACAGGATGTGCACATCAAAATTATTGCTGGGCAAAGTCAGGGCCAAGAAGGTGCGATGCAACGCCCAGTGACTGACCCCTTGATTCTGGACATTCACCTGCCAGCAGGTACATCCTTTGAGCAAGTACTAGGAGATCGCGCAACCGCCTTCCTATACGTCTACCAAGGGCAAGCTGTTATCCAAGGACAAACCGTCCCGACCCACCACATGGGCATACTCAGTCAGACGCCAGACGCAGATGTTCGAATTGAAGCCGAGAGCGCCACACGCCTGTTGCTCATCGCAGGACAACCTTTAGAAGAGTCAATTGCCCAGTACGGCCCCTTTGTCATGAACACAACTGCACAGCTTGAACAGACTCTGCTGGATTATCAACAAGGTCGACTGGTTCAACCTGTGGCACGTTTCTAAACAAGCGCACCCTACAAACCTTAAAGAATCAGGCTGACACCAAACGAGAATTAAGTTGTCGGCCTGGCAGTTTTAGGGAGACCCAGCCTGCAAAAAACAGCAAGACGGCTGCTGCACCAAATGCCGGCCAGTGGCTATCGAGGTGCTCATAACCCCAACCACCAAACCATGAGCTGATAGCCGCGCCGATTTGATGACCCAAATAGGACCAGCCGTACAAAACACCGACCAAGCGAACCCCATACGTATCGGCTAAAATCGCTGATGCCATGGCAAGGCTACCCGCCCAAACAAGCCCGGCAATCGCCGCAACCAAATAGAGCTGAAACGGTGTCATGACGACAAGCAATGCCAGAAAGCCAACCCCGCGCACAATATAAATTGTCGCTAATAGCAATCGTCTGGGTATACGGTCGGCAATCCGACCCAGAACCAAAGTGCTAAAAATAGCCACCAAACCAATTGTCCCAATCCCGCCTGAAGCCGTCATGGTTGAAAAACCCCGATCCTCCAGCATCGGAATGCCATGCGTTCCCAGCAGATTCATACTAAAGCCGCAGGCAAACAAACCTGCACAGATCTTCCAAAATGGAGTTGTGCGAACAGCTTCACCGAATGTGCAGGTCATGACAGCGGGTGCAGGCTTGGCTTTTTCTTTTGAGGATCTTGGCAAAGGCGCATCACCATTAACTGGCGCATTCTCTTTAAAAATCCATAAAGCGGCTGGAACAGTCAACACGGCAAACACCAAGGCATAGCACATCATCGTCCAGCGCCAACCGATCCAACTAATCAAGAGCGCAAACAACGGTGTCAAAACGGCAATGCCCGCCATTGAGCCTGTTGCCAGAAAAAACAAAGCCATACCGCGTCGTCGATTAAACCATTTGGTCAGAATCGCGGTCATGGCAACCGGACTTGTAAAAGCCAGACCCGTCGATAGCATCACACCAAATGCCATCAGCATGGTCCAAGGTGTGGTTGCATTAATCGTCCACCACGTAGAGAGCACCACAATCGCGATTCCGATCAGTAACACACCACGCGTACCGATCCGACCTACCAACCAGCCAGCTAATGGCATTGCTAGGCCGTAGAACAGCATACCGACCGCGACAATCCCAGAAAACACACTGCGACTAAAGCCTAGATCCTCGATGATGGGCATAAAAAAAGGGCCTACGCCCATCCGCATCCCAACTGTCATCAACGTAATGACCGATGCTGCAGCAACAATATTCCAACCGTAATACCAACGTCCCGCAGACGTCCCTTGTGACCCAGACGTATCCATCGTGGGTTTTCTCCCATTTTTTCGATCTGACAATCCCAGATCAGATTTGGACTGACACGTTCAATCCAAGACATGTTGCGCTCAATATTACTTGCGCGAATCACTTCGCAACCATGACAAAGTCATTTGCAAAACAAATTCTCAGCGATGCCATCTCATATCAATTCTTGAATCACGCTAATCCGCAGCCCGACATCACTCTATGATAAGCACATTATCTTTCTGGAGATCTCTATGCCACAAACCCAACCCCCAATGCTTGTTGACATAGACTGGCTGCAGTCTCATCTGCATGACCCAAATGTCCGAGTCCTTGACTGCACAACCTATATGGTGGCGCAACCCGTAGGGCCCTCTCAAATCCACAGTGGTCGCCCCGAGTTCGATCAATCTCATATACCGGGTGCTTGTCATGTGGATATGGTTCAAGATCTATCCGATCCAGACGGTCGCTACCCTTACACTCTGCTGAGTCCAGAAAAATTTCAAGCACTGGCCAGTCGATTAGGACTACATCCAGACGATCATGTCATCCTTTACACCAACAGTTCGATCGTGACTTTGACGCGTGCTTGGTGGGTGTTTTATGTCATGGGTCAGCGCAAACTTTCCATTCTCAATGGCAACTTAAAAGAATGGCAGCGACAAGGCGGCGAGGTGACACAAGAGGTTCAGTCTATCAGATCCAGCCAATACCCATTACCAAAACCACTGACTGCACATATTGCCCACATGCACGATATTCAAGAGGCTCTCCAGTCAGAGTCAGACCCGATGACGCTTTTAAATGCACTCGCTCCTGAGCAATTTCAAGGCACTGGCGGCGCACATTATGGACGTCCTGGACGTATCCCAGATAGTCTGAGCTTGCCTGCGCGCAGTTTGGCAGATGCTGAAACTGGAAAGTTCTTGCCGACTCAAACCTTAAAGCAAATGGTGATTGATGCGGGTATCGAACCAGATGTCAAGGTGATTCATTATTGTGGTGGTGGCATTGCAGCCAGTACAACGGCATTTGTCTTATCGATGTTGGGCTGGAAAAACTGGGCTCTCTACGACAACTCCTTGCTGGAGTGGTCCACTCAGAACGACACGCCCATGATCGTTGGTTAAAAAAATTGCCCGTACTCATCACAAGTACGGGCAACGCTTTACAAATCAGTCATTTCTGACGCATTCATTTAGGCAACACTTTGACGCATCCCAGGCACCAGTCGGCCTACGACATACGCTAGAAGCAGGAATCCTAAACCAATCAGATCACTGAAAGTGCCGGGTACGATCAGACCAGCCCCTGCGCAGAACAACAGGATACGTACGGGCCATCCCACAATACCGCAACGATAGAGATAACCTTCAAGGCCAGAAGCCAACACCCACATGGCCGCTATCGCTGTAATCGCTGCCTGAATAATCGTGCTCCAATCTCCCTGCATAATCAACGCTGGGTTAAGGACAAACATAAACGGCAAGATAAACAACACACTACCCAATCGCATTGCACTCAAGCTGGTTGCCCAAGCATTTGAATGCGCCACGTTAGCGGCTGTAATGGATGCCAGCGCCACCGGTGGGGTGATGTACGACATCATGCCCCAGTAGAGAATAAACAGATGGCTTGCCAATGGGTTCAGCCCAGCTTGGACCAGCGCAGGCGCTAGCAAAATAGACAAGAAGATATAGCAAGCACTAACCGTCATGCCCATACCCAAGATAAAGCTGGTCACCGCACCGGCGATCAACATCAGGGGCACGCTACCACCCGCATACAAGAGCAACTCACGGGAGAAAGCACCTGCCACACCGGTGTATGACAGACCACCCACCACCAGACCGATACCGGCCAAGATAGCAACCAGGTTGGCCACACTCACGCTCAGCTCTTCCAGCAATGCCAATGCACGCTTCACGCTCATGCGATGGCTTTTCTTGAAGATGGAGATCACCAGCAGCACCAATGTTGCAAAGTAAGGTGAGTACTCTTCCAAACGCATCACAAGCAGCATGTAAATGAGAACCACCAGGCTCAACAAATAGGGCCAACCATCCGCTAAGACAGGACCTAACTTGGGGATCTCTTCACGTTCCATACCTTTGAGGCCATGGCGAGCTGCGTAGTTATCCACTTGAAAAACCAGTGCAATGTAGAACAACAGAGCTGGCAAGAACGCTGCCACCATCACTGCACCATAAGGAACGCCCAAAAATGACGCCATAATAAAGGCCACAGCACCCATCACCGGCGGCATCAACGTACCACCAGTCGAGGCGCATGCTTCCACAGCTGCCGCATAATGCGGTGGATAGCCTGTGCGCTTCATGGTTGGAATCGTAAAGACACCCGTAGTCAGAATGTTCGAAATCACACTTCCGGACAAACTACCCATCAAACCGCTGGAAACAACTGCCACTTTTGCGGGACCACCACGGCTAGCACCCATCAGACCGGTTGCCAAAGCCATAAAGAAGTCACCACCGCCTGTCACTGTCAGTGCCGCACCAAACACGACAAAACCAATCACTAAGTTCGCCACGACCTGCATGGGAATCCCAATGACACTTTCGACACCCATCACGTGTGCGCGAATGGTTTCACCAAAGTCGTAGGAGGTACCCCACAAAAAGCCGGGCATGTAGTCGGCATAGAGTGGATAAGCACCGAAGATTAAAACGACCAGCAAAAGGGGGGTTCCACCACAACGCCGAATCCCTTCAATAATCAGCACAAGCAAAATCCCGGAAATCACGGTTGCTTCAGTGGGCGCTGAAAAGTCCCAACCTTGCTCAATAATCGTCAGCCCGTGATAACCCAGATAACCGGTACATGCAATAGCGATCAGTCCAAACAACCAGTCATAGACTGGCGTTCTCTCACGCGCATTTTTAGTCATCGGGTAAATCAGGAAGGCTGCGGCCAGAAAAATCCCAATGATGTAATAGAGAAATGAACTACCCAGCGGCTGAAAACCCATGAACCGCAAAACAAACACCTGGTTAATGGTCATTAACAGACCCAAAGTTCCCAGTGTCAAAACCGCTGCATAAGTCGCACCTTTCATGCGACCTTGCGGTGTTCCCCCTTCCGGATCCAAAGGCACATCTTGGAGGATTTGCTCTTCGATTTCCAGACGATCTTCGATATGTTCTTTTCTTGACATAAATCGTTCTCAGATAAATTTACGAATATGCTGTTATTCGCAAAAAAAAGTCGCAACAACATTGGTTGCTGCGACCCAGCTTCTCAGTGAACCGTCGCTCAAAAGCTCAAATTAATTCAATTTGGCCAATGCAGCTTCACGGTTTTTCTGCCAGAGTTCAGCATACTTCTCATCTGACAGATCTTTACCTTCTTTCATGGTTTCATCCCATGCTGCACGTAATGCTTGCAAACGCTCCAAGCGTGCTTTATTCCATGCTTCGTGTTCGTCTGTCCAGATACCTTTTTCTTTCAGGTATTTTACAGCACCATCATGGAATGGTGCATCGGCAGGTGGCACTGCAGACTCATCCATTTTCCAGCGTGGCATCACGGATGTTGCGTCTTTATACATGTCGTAGGTCTCATCGAAACCCTTCATCATGTTATAGACTTGGTCTGTAGTCATATCAGCACGCACGACGAGCAATGGGTAGCGATACGCCATAATTTCCACAGGCTGCTCTTTAGACAAACCGGCACCTACGGTTTCAGTATTAGGACCAAAGAAAGGTGCAATGGCTTGCATGCGAGCCCAACCTTCTTTGTCATCAGCCGGTGTTCCAAGCCAATGCAGACCACGTGGGGACTCAGCCAACTCATACATCTGGCTTGGTGTGGTTGTGGTACATGTCGCATCGGACTGACCTGCTGCAATGGAGCTCATGGCTGCGCCGTATGTGGGGAACATCACCACTTCGACATCATCCAGTGTCAGACCACCAAAGCCCAGATAAGCTTCACATTTCACGTTCACAGATGGATTACCAGCTACCAGTGCCAAACGCTTACCTTTGAGGTCTTCAAAGGTTTTAATGTTGGCGTCTTTTGCGGTTGGCATTCCAAATGAAGCAGGACGACCAGCCAGAACACGCAGATCTTGAGGACCCCAACGCTTAGCTGCGAAATCTTCTGTGCCTTCAGTGGCGAAAAAAGTCTCTGTTGCCAAGAAACCGATGTCTGCACGTCCTTGCAGGACTGGCTGCAAACGGCCAATGGATGAACCTGAAGGTTGGATACGCACTTTGGTTCCATATTTTTTACCAAACGCGTCAGCCATGGCAGACGCTTCGGCATAACCTGCGGAACCCACATCATAGGCGGTCCAAGCCATTGTTCCAGGCAGATCTTGAGCGACAGCAGTCGCGGCAAAGCCCATGGCCAAGCTGGCTGCAATACCGGTCAAATAGCGGCTAGCAGGAAAAAGCGTTTGTTTCATAAAAATCCTCGAGTTAAATCTTTCAAACAATTGTTCATCAAATCAATGAGAATTTTGCGTCCCACACACCACAATCTCACAGGGTCGACTAAAAAATCGCATTACGCAACAAACTCTATTGATCAATGTACATTGTCGGACAACTTGCGCAAAATCAAAACAGGGGTTTTTCCCCCCATCACTGCAAATGAATATTGTCTTTTGAAAAATAAAACCATATTTTTTATGAATAGAATCAAAATCTTAAATAAAAAACATCAAACAAAAAACTTTAAAACCTGCTATTCCCATACTTTGAAACTTTTTATTTACCGAAGAAAAATCCTAAACCTAAAAATAATTTATATAGTTTTCTAAAATTTCTAACCACCGTTAAAGAATGCCTCCGGCTGAAACGCTATCGATACAAGATCGCAAGGTAGACAACCAGCTTAAAAAATCCATGATACACACCAATATTTAGGAACAATAAATACTGGCGAAAAGAGCTATCAAAATGATCAAATAACCGGATTAAACCAAAGTCCCGGTGCAATGGATTAGTCAACCATAAAGCGATCTACTTCAAAGCATGACAGCACAATAAAAAAGCCCCACCTGAAACGATGCTTGCATCAGGTGGGACGACAATTATTTGTTGGATAAACCTTTAAGATTAATTTGATGCTTGCAATTTACGACTTAACTCACGAGGCAAAGGAAAGGACACGCTTTCAATCAGTCCGTCCATCGTTCTGACCGATACAGCACCCAATTCTTTCAATCGTTGTACGATCTGTTGCACCAATTCTTCTGGTGCAGAGGCCCCAGCGGTCACACCAACCGCGATTTTGCCCTCGATCCAGAGGGGATCCACACTTTCGACCGTATCGATCAAATACGCTGGCACACCCAAACGATCGGCAACTTCACGCAAACGATTAGAGTTCGAGCTGTTTTGACTGCCCACCACAATAACCACATCGCAACGCTGAGCTAACAACTTCACGGCATCTTGACGATTCTGCGTGGCGTAACAAATGTCACTCTTTTTAGGCTCTTGAATACCAGGAAAACGGTCTCTGAGCGCCTGGGCAACTTGCGCCGCATCATCCACGGACAACGTCGTTTGTGTCACAAATGCCAATTTAGAGGGATCACGCACTTGGAGATTTTGTACGTCTTCAACATCTTCAACCAAATACATGCCTTCACCAGACTGACCTAGTGTGCCTTCCACTTCAGGATGCCCCTGATGACCGATCATAATGACTTCCAAGCCATCTTTACGCATTTTGGCGACTTGAACATGAACTTTGGTTACTAATGGACAGGTTGCATCAAACACTTGTAAACCGCGTTTTTTTGCTTCATCCTTAATGGCAAGCGATACACCATGCGCAGAAAAAACCACAATCGAGCCTGCGGGCACTTCGTCGAGCTCTTTAACGAACACAGCACCTTTGTCGCGCAACCCATCCACAACATAGCGGTTATGTACAATTTCATGACGCACATACACGGGCGAGCCATGAATTTCCAGCGCACGTTCAACGATATCAATGGCACGATCAACGCCTGCACAAAATCCGCGCGGTTGCGCCAACACAATTTCAGCATTTTGAGCTAAAACTTGCTCTCGTCCCTGATTCGACATCAAATCACTCCAATCAAATTAACATCCAGCCTGAGCGAGCGCCCAGCCAATGGATGATTGAAATCAAACAACGCGCCCTCGCTGGTCAATTCCTTAAAAATACCGGAATACTGTCCACCATGAGGGGCATCAAAATTCACCAGATCTCCCGGTGAAGGTGGCGCATGTTCATCCATGCTATCCCAAAACGCATCCAGACTCAGCCACTGCAACAACTCTGGGTTGCGCTCACCATAAGCCTGCTCAGGCAATAAAGAGATGGTAAACGACTCACCCTCTGCGCGCCCAAGTAGTGTCGCCTCCATTTCGGGCGACCACTGACCTGCCCCCATCTGCAATGTGGCGGGTCGATCATCAAAGGTATCAATCAATGCCGTTCCAGCACCCGGACCATCAATCAAAACGATGCGGTAATGCAGCGTCAGGTAAGAATCCGACTGGACAACAGCTGGGTTGGACATAGATAACTCCCTTTGGAACATGTGAAGATATGAAACGTATGATTTTAGGGCAGATCCATGGCTTTATCCGAAAACCTTCCATCTGAAACCAGACCCCGTGAAAGATTATTGAAGTTTGGCGCACAAGCACTCACGGATGCCGAGCTACTTGCATTGCTCTTAGGGACTGGTATCACAGGTAAATCTGTCTTTATGCTGGCACAAGAAATTCTGCAAACCAGTCAAGGCGTGGCAGGCTTGCCACGGTTAAAAACGGATCAATTATGCACGAAACCCGGCATCGGGGTTGCAAAAGCCTGCCTTTTGGTGGCGGCATTCGAGCTGGGCAGACGGGCATCGCTGGCTTCATTACAACGAGGTGAGCCACTCACAAGCCCCGCCATGGTTCGTGATTTTTGCAGAACCGCGATGTCACACTTAGACATCGAACACTGCCAAATGATTATGCTCGATGCCATGGGGCACGTTCTTGGGCAACAAACCGTATCAAAAGGCACTTTGTATGAAACGCCCATCTATCCGCGCGAAGTTGCCCGCATTGCGCTGGCTTCAAACGCAGCCAGTGTCATTTTGATTCACAACCACCCTTCAGGCAATCCTTCACCCAGCCCCGCCGATATCCAACTCACACATGAATTAGCGCAAATTCTGATGGGTCTAGATATTGCGCTGCTGGATCATTTAATCGTCGCCGGACCAGAGGTCACTTCTTTGGCAGAGCTCGGTCATTTACGTTTATATGAAGCAGCATAATCCACACACTCATTGAAAAAGCCGACTTCTCAGACATCTGAAAAGTCGGCTTTTTATCAAACGTGATGAACCGCGGACCTAGTTATTAAGTCTAAGGCTACAACAACGTTTTAGGCACGCTCAAAAATCGCAGCAATACCCTGACCACCACCAATACACATGGTCACCAAAGCATAGCGACCGCCGGTACGATGCAGTTCGTGAATCGCTTTCACGGAAACGATCGCACCTGTAGCACCGATGGGGTGACCCAGTGAAATACCACTACCGTTCGGGTTCACTTTATCAGGATCAAAGCCCATTTCTTTACTCACAGCGCAAGCTTGTGCAGCAAATGCTTCGTTGGCTTCAATCACATCCATCTGCTCAAGCGTCAGACCAGCTTTTTCTAGCACTGCGCGTGATGCAGGCACTGGGCCAATCCCCATAATGCTTGGATCCACACCTGCATGAGCGTAAGCAACCAGACGCGCCAGTGGTTTGACACCACTCGACTTCACAGCTTCACCGCTCATCAACATCAGTGCAGCTGCACCATCGTTAATACCTGATGCGTTACCCGCAGTCACCGTACCGTTTTCTTTTACAAAGACTGTACGCAACTTGGCCAGCGACTCCATCGTGGTACCTGCACGTGGATGCTCATCTTTATCAAAGATCACTTCACCCTTGCGCGTTTTAATCACGACAGGCACGATCTGTGAATCAAAACGACCTTCTTCCACAGCACGCACAGCACGCTTGTGAGATTCAACGGCCAACGCGTCTTGATCTTCACGGCTGATCTCAAACTGTTTAGCTACGTTCTCAGCGGTCACACCCATATGCAAACGACTAAATGGGTCTGTGAGGGCTGCAACCATCATATCGCTGACTTTGGTGTCACCCATACGAGCACCAGAACGCATGGCTTCGGACAAATAACCGCCGCGGCTCATGTTCTCTGTACCGCCACCGATAGCCATTTCTGTGTCGCCCAACAAGATGGACTGTGCAGCTGAAACGACAGCTTGCAAGCCAGAACCGCACAAACGGTTGACGTTAAACGCCACGGATTCCTGAGGCAAACCAGCGTTCAGAGACACCACGCGTGACATATACAAATCACGCGGCTCTGTAGGCACAACTTGACCAAATGCCAGATGACCGACATCTTCACCAGTGACACCGCTGCGCTCAAGCACAGCCTTCACCACGGTTGTACCCAAATCAATTGGGCTTACATCTTTCAGACCACCACCAAAATCACCTACAGCTGTCCGTACGGCCGCCGTTACCCAGACTTCACGCATAATTTGCTCCTTGCCTTTAAGTTTTCAGACTCTGTCTATCGAGCGAAGACACTACTATATGACATCATAAAACATTCATCTGCTTGTCAGCAGACAATCCTTTCATTTCTGAATGCATTTCTTGATCTGAGCGTCGTCCTTGTCTTACTCTATCCAAATCAGATCGACCTCAGAGATATTTACAGATCGACATCATCATTCTCTGAGCATAACGCAACCTTTAATGTTTTTTAGGAAATTCATGTCCATTCCCTATTCAGTTCTGGATCTTGCACCCATCCCGGAAGGCCTGAATGCTGCTGATGCCCTCAGGAACACAAGAGATTTGGCCCAACATGCCGAAACACTCGGCTACAAACGATACTGGCTCGCCGAACACCACAACATGATCGGTATTGCAAGTTCGGCAACCTCTGTACTCATTGGCTATGTGGCCGCCGCTACGCAACACATTCGTGTTGGATCAGGTGGGGTCATGCTGCCAAATCACGCGCCTCTGGTCATTGCTGAGCAGTTTGGTACCTTGGCTACACTCTATCCAGATCGGATTGACTTGGGGCTTGGTCGCGCACCGGGGACAGACCCAGGTACCGCGCGCGCCCTAAGACGCGATTTACAGTCCAGCAGCGATCAGTTCCCTCAGGATGTTCTTGAACTCATGCATTACCTCGGCCCCGAAGAACCGGGACAGCGCGTTCGAGCCATTCCAGGTATGGGTACACAAGTACCTGTTTGGATACTTGGCTCTAGCCTATATGGTGCTCAACTAGCGGCGCACTTTGGGCTACCTTACGCCTTTGCATCGCACTTCGCACCCGCTGATTTGATGGACGCATTAACCGTCTATCGACAAACCTTTAAACCCTCGGCTTATTTGGATAAACCCTATGCGATGGTGCTTGTCAATGTGGTCGCAGCAGAAACTGATGAGGAAGCGCGTTACCTATACACGTCACTTCAACAACAATTTGTTCGGATGCGTCGCAATACCCGCGGAAAACTTTCACCACCGATCGACGACATCAATACTTTCTGGACCGATAGTGAGCGCGTCATGGTCGAGCGCATGTTGGCGTGTTCAGTGTATGGCTCACCGGAAACCTTAGAAACGGGCTTACGCAGTATCTTGGCGCAAACGTCTCCACAGGAATTGATGATCACAGGACAGATTTTTGATCATCAAGCACGTTTAAGATCTTTTGAAATTGCGGCTCAAGTGATGCAAAAAATCACCTGAACCGCAAAATTATATTAAGGTTTTGTATACATGTAATCACGACGCCACGGGTAAGCGAGATCAGTTGGCAGATCAAGCTCATCCGCGCGCGCCGTATGCGGTAAAGATTGACCAACAATTTGATACAGCGCCATCCAACCGTTTTCAAAACCAGCCGCACTACCCGCCAGATACAAACGATAAGCCCGCAATGATTTCAGACCTTGTGGTGTATTGAGTATCTCGCGTGCCGCATCCAGATTCTCTTCCAGCGCATCACTCCAAGCCCAGAGTGTGCGCGCATAATGAGGACGCAAGTTTTCAACGTCCACAGACTCCAGTCCAGCATTACCCATTGCAGTCAGAACGCGACCAATATGTACAAGCTCACCGCCAGGGAAAATATACTTCTCAATAAAATCCCCCATACCATGACCTAACTGGGTGTTTTCCACACCACCTGCGGTAATGCCATGGTTCAGGATGAGACCACCCGGCTTGAGTAAACGTCGGAGTCGATCAAAATACTCCACAAGTTGCGCACTTCCAACGTGCTCAAACATTCCGACAGACGCAATCTTGTCGAAAGGTTCGTCTTCGGGCAGCTTTCGATAATCTAGCAATTTCACCCGAACTCGACCTGATAAACCTTTCTCTTCAATGAGCTGTGAAACTCGGGCATGTTGGTTGCGTGACAACGTAATCCCTGTGGCATCGACGCCATAATTTTCCGCAGCCCAAAGTAGCAAACCACCCCAGCCAGACCCAACATCAATAAATCGCTCACCAGGCTGTAGGCGTAACTTGCGACAGATGTGATCTAGTTTGGCTTCTTGTGCTTGAGCCAGTGACATCTCAGGTTCTTGATAGTACGCACACGAATAAACACGACGCGGATCGAGCCACAACGCATAAAAATCATCAGACAAGTCGTAATGAAACTCAATCTGTTGTGCATCGCGCTCGATCGAATGACGCCAAACCGACACAAGTCTTTTAACCAGCTGTCCCCATGCGCCCTTACTGGCCGCCTCCACTGGCGAACTTGGTAGTATCGCAGCGGCAGCTGCCATCAGATCGCGCATGTTGCTCTGTATATCAATTCGACCCTCAACATAATCCTCGCCGATCTTACCGATATCGCCAGTCGACAAACTTCTTAGAGCCCCCATGTCATGAACAGCGATGACCACTTTGGCATCGGCTGGCCCCACCGTTGCCCCATCTTTGAGTATCAATCGCACGCCAACCGGCAATTCGGCAAGTTTCTTTTCAACTAAGCTGATCACGGGATTCAAAACACACCTCTCCAATTGAATGAAAATTGATGTCGGTCACGAAGAATCATCCTAAGTAACCTGTTTACAGTCACAATCCAGTCACATTCTACCTAGGCTTATCACTTTACCGACAAAAACAAGGTAATTACTAAACTCTTAGTCACTAAGTTTTATAACCATTCAAGCTTTAATGCAACCAACTTTGAACGAGAAAATCGAATTTTCAAATCAATTATTTGTCTCAAATGCGTAATTCGATATATACTTCTCTGTTTCCC
Source organism: Orrella sp. 11846 (assembly GCF_048820935.1). NCBI lineage: Bacteria > Pseudomonadati > Pseudomonadota > Betaproteobacteria > Burkholderiales > Alcaligenaceae > Orrella > Orrella sp. 11846. The sequence continues at coordinate 169,266 of NZ_JBMERD010000005.1, read as the reverse complement.
GGATCTGCGGTTACGAGTAAACGCACACATCGTTTTGTGCTGAATTAGCTCTATCCCCTGTCAATGGCAGGTTTGACTACAGATCTGAAGCTCTAACGCATAGTGAATTCTTAGAAAGGTGCAACCATGGCACGAGTCTGTCAAGTTACTGGTAAAGGCCCCATTGTGGGCAACAATGTTTCCCACGCAAACAACAAAACAAAGCGTCGTTTTCTGCCAAATCTGCAGTCACGTCGTTTCTGGGTTGAAAGCGAAAACCGCTGGGTTCGTCTGCGTGTGAGCGCAAACGGTATCCGCACGATCGACAAACTCGGTATTGATACCGTGTTAGCAGATCTGCGCGCACGCGGCGAAATCGCGTAAAGAACAAACTGAAATTAGCGCACCTCGATCTGAACAAGAAACTGCGCTATTTCAACGTCGTGCTGAACCCAACACGACCGCCTATAAACATCGACCCAACGGAGTCATCAAATGGCCACAAAAGGTACACGAGAAAAAGTTAAGCTTGCTTCCACAGCAGGCACCGGTCACTTCTACACGACCACAAAAAACAAACGCAACAACCCCGACAAACTGTCCATGATGAAGTATGACCCGGTTGTCCGTAAGCACGTCGAGTACAAAGAAGCAAGACTCAAGTAATTTCAGCACAGCGGTCATCAGACCCGTCTGATATTCCTGTGCGAGAGGTCACCGAAGCCGATCATCCTTTAAAGATGATCGGCTTGTTGTGTTTGTCCTTACACTTCTCTCCTGAGTCTCTTCTGAATCTAAACGCATCCATCATCACCATCTGTCCACACAGGCATCCATCCATTTAAATCCATTCAGAACAAACAAACTGTTCGCATCTTCTATAATGACGGATTACTGTCTACCTTGATGTGGACAAATTCTTATTCCAACGATTACTGGTATCCATACGCATGCAGGAACGCTATCAGCCAAGCCTCGTTGAGGCTAACGCCCAGAAACACTGGTCAGAAAACGACGTCTATCGGGTCACCGAACACGCCAAAAACAAAGAAGGCCAGCCCAAGCCCAAATTCTACGCCTGCTCCATGCTGCCCTACCCTAGTGGGAAGCTGCACATGGGTCACGCTCGAAACTACACCATCAACGACATGATGGCGCGTCATCTGCGTATGAAGGGCTATAACGTTCTGATGCCAATGGGGTGGGATGCGTTCGGCATGCCCGCCGAAAACGCTGCCATCAAATCACAGGTCCCGCCTGCCCAATGGACCTATGACAACATCGAATACATGAAAGGCCAAATGAACGCCATGGGATTGGCAATCGACTGGTCTCGCGAGATGACGGCATGTGATCCCAAATATTACAAATGGAACCAATGGCTGTTCCTTAAGATGCTGGAAAAAGGCATTGCTTATCGCAAAACACAAGTAGTGAATTGGGATCCGGTTGACAACACCGTGTTAGCTAACGAGCAAGTGATTGACGGCCGTGGCTGGCGATCCGGTGCGCTAGTCGAAAAACGTGAAATTCCTGGCTACTACTTACGCATTACCGATTATGCGCAAGAATTGCTCACCGATGTTCATGAACGCCTTCAAGGCTGGCCCGATCGTGTTCGCGCCATGCAAGAAAACTGGATTGGTAAAAGTGAAGGTGTCCGGTTTGCGTTTAACCACACCATTCGCAATGCACAAAACGAGCTGGTTCAAGACGGCAAAATGTACGTCTTTACAACCCGTGCCGATACAATTATGGGTGTTACATTCTGCGCAGTTGCGCCAGAGCACCCATTGGCCGAGGTGGCTGCAGCCAACAATCCAGCCATTGCAGAGTTTATCGAACAATGCAAAAAAGGTGGGCAGACCGAAGCTGAAATTGCCACGCGCGACAAAGAAGGGATGGACACCGGTCTGGTGGTCACCCACCCGTTGACCGGCGAAGAAGTACCTGTCTGGGTCGGAAACTATGTCTTGATGAGCTATGGCGATGGCGCAGTGATGGGTGTTCCAGCTCATGATGAACGCGACTTTGCATTTGCCAACCGATATCAGCTGCCAATCCGTCAGGTCGTTCAGGTCGGCGATCAAGTATTTGATGACAAAGTCTGGCATGACAGTTATGCGGAAAAAACAAACAGCCACCTCGTCAATTCTGGTCGCTTCGATGGCTTAAGCTCTTCTGAAGCGATTGAGCAAATTGCACAAACATTGCAAGACATGGGGATTGGTGCTCGACAAACCACCTGGCGCTTGCATGACTGGGGGATTTCACGGCAACGCTACTGGGGCACTCCTATCCCCATTATCCATTGCGATCATTGCGGCCCCGTTCCAGTCCCTTATGAAGATTTGCCAGTTGTTCTACCTGAACAATTAATCCCAGATGGTTCCGGAAACCCGTTGACCAAAGACGAGGCTTTCTTATCCTGCAAATGTCCGACATGTGACCGACCTGCGCGTCGTGAAACTGACACCATGGACACATTTGTGGACTCCTCTTGGTATTTCATGCGCTACACCAGCCCAGACAACGATCAAGCAATGGTCGATGAGCGCAATGATTACTGGATGCCCATGGATCAATACATTGGTGGGATCGAGCACGCAGTCATGCACTTACTCTATGCCCGCTTCTGGACCAAAGTCATGCGCGACTTGGGCATGCTGTCGTTTGATGAGCCCTTCACACGTTTGTTGTGTCAGGGCATGGTGCTCAATCACATTTATTACGACCGCACTGAGAAAGGCGCTTTGGAGTATTTCTGGCCTGAAACCGTCCAAAACACTTACGATGAACGGGGAGCAATCACGGGTGCCAAACTCAAAGCCGATGGTCGTGAGATTTGCTATGGCGGCGTGGGTACCATGTCGAAATCCAAAAACAATGGCGTCGACCCTCAAAGTCTGATCGATACGCAAGGTGCGGACACAGCACGTTTATTCGTGATGTTTACCAGCCCACCCGAACAGACTTTGGAATGGTCTGACTCTGGGGTGGATGGTGCACATCGTTTCTTGCGTCGTTTATGGACCTGCGCATGGCGCAATCGCGAAGTGATTCAAGCGTCTGTTGATCAGTTTGAAAAAACAGATTGGTCGCAGATCGATCGTGAAGTCGCCAATATGCGTCGCGAAATGCACACCTGGCTTAAACAGATCAACTTTGACTACGACCGGATTCAATACAACACCGTCGTTTCAGGCACGATGAAGATGTTAAACACCATCGAAGCTGCAAAATTCAAAGATGAAAAAGGTGCTACCGCAGCGCTGACAGAAGGCTTTAGTCTCTTGTTGCGTGCGCTCTATCCAGTCGTGCCGCACATTACTTGGCAGTTGTGGCGCGATCTCGGATTTGAAGCTTTAATGGGCGACATCCTCGATGCGCCTTGGCCTGAAGTCGATGAGCAAGCATTAATTGCCGATGAAATCACCTTGGTGTTACAAGTCAACGGTAAAGTTCGTGGCAGTCTGCAAGTACCCGCACAAGCTGATAAAGCAGCCATTGAGGCTGCCGCTGTCGCACAAGAAGCTGTCCAAAAACACCTGAATAGCGGTGAAGTTAAACGTGTCATCGTTGTGCCTGGACGGCTCGTCAACGTTGTAGGTTAAGACCAATCAAAGCAGTCTGCTAGATCGCTTTGATCAATGGGAGAGAGAGTTTTATGGATCGTACGGACAACACGCCTCAAAGCAGTCAGACGCAAGATACAAAAGCAGTCCAGTCTGCACCAGACGAGATGACGGCGGTTTGTACGGGTGGCGCTTGCCCTGCCCCTAATCTCCCATTGCTTTGGCACTTGCCACGGGGCTGGTGTCAATGGCTCATGGTAGGAACAATGGTTTTATTGCTGAGCGCATGTGGTTTTCATCTGCAGGGGGCAACGCCCTTACCTTTTGACACTTTGTCGATCACGATCCCTGAAAACACACCGTTTGGTGCCAGTGTGCGTAGAGCTTTGCGTGCTAACTCTCCAAATACCGAGATTGTCACGGCAGAAAAAGGACCCGATGGCAAGGTCAATTACCAAGCTCAACTTCAAATGATTTCATTGGATGAAAACCAGCGAGAAGTGTCACTGAACCCGCAAGGTCGCGTCGAAGAGTACGAGCTCACTCTTAACTTTACGTTTCGCCTTGTTGATGCGAAAGGTGGCATTATTTTGCCTGACACGACATTAACTGCTGTGCGTGATCTGCCCTATGATGACTCGGTTGTACAAGCCAAAGAATCCGAAGCGCGCAGCATGTTTGATGAAATGTTACAGGGCCTCACAGACCGCTTGATTCGTCGAATCACGGCACCCGATGTCCGTGACAACTATCTACGTCTGCAACAAGCCAATGATTAAGCATTCTTCTCACCTCAAAACTAGACGCTTACGGGTATTGAGTTGAAACAGAACGCGCCGCTGCCTGCTCTGATTTTGATTGAAGGCGCCGAAACGCTTATGGTGCTTGAAGCCGCAGATGCTGTGCGTGCGCAGGCTCGTGAGCAGGGTTTTGTGGAACGTCATGCGTTTGTCATGGATGCAAGAAGTGACTGGCAGCCCGTGTTCAACAACATGAACGCAAACTCACTGTTCGGTGACAAACCGCTCATTGAGATCACTCTGCCCACCGGTAAACCTGGCCGTATAGGGGGTCAAGCAATCGAATCCATCGTCAAAACCATTGGTTCAGCGCCTGCGCACGATGTGATGATTGTTTTTAAATTGCCGGTTTCAGACCGTCAAACCCAAAACACGGCCTGGTATAAAGCCTTACGCGCACAAGCACATTTCGTAGCCTGCCCGTCGATCGGACGCCGCCAACTCCCCGATTGGATCGCACAACGCCTTGGCCAGCAGCAACAAAACATCGATGCTGAAGGACTGGCTTGGATGGCCGAACACGTTGAAGGCAACTTACTTGCTGCGCATCAGGAAATTCTTAAACTTGGTTTGCTGTATCCTGAAGGTCACATCGACACCGCCGCTGTCCAAAATGCAGTCATGAACGTCACACGTTTCGATATCAATGACTTACGTGAAGCAACGGTTCAGGGTGACAGCGCAAGACTATTGCGTATTTTGAATGGGTTAAAAGCCGAGGGGCAGGCATTACCGCTCGTAGTCTGGGCACTCACGGATGATTTGATCCAACTCGATGCGTTATTGCAATCAGTCGAAAACGGCACACCTCGAGATCAAGCAGTCAGAAATCTCCGTTTATTTGGGATCAGGCAACAAAACGTATTCACTTTAGAGCGTCGCTTAAACGCCCAACAAGTCAGTCGTTTACTTGAGCACGCCCACGAAATTGATCGCTTAATTAAAGGTTTTGCAACACACGGACGTTTAAATGATGCTTGGGCAGAGCTTGAACGTCTGGGTTTACGGATTAGCCAAAGCCGAAAGCGCTAAACTAGTCACTATGAGCAGACTCACTCTGCACCAACACCGTTCAGACGTTGTCTGAACATCCATCTGATTTTTGATCAGATCCTTATTTGGGTATTGTTATGTCAGATTTAAAACACACTCTGGATACCATTGGTCAACAAGCGCGTATTGCTTCACGTGAAATCATGAAAGCAAGCGACGCTGTTAAATCCAAAGCGCTGCTGGCCATCGCACAACGGCTAGATCAGTCTCATGAACAACTCCTGCAAGCCAATGAAAAAGATCTCGTGGCCGCACGTGCGCGTGATCTGGACGCACCACTTCTGGACAGACTGACCTTAACCACCAAAACTTTAAACAGCATGGCTGAAAGTCTTCGCCAGATTGCCGCAATGCCAGATCCAATTGGTGGCTTAGGTCCAACTCAAGTCCGTCCAAACGGCATGCGTGTCAGTCAAATGGCTGTGCCCTTGGGCGTGATTGGAATTATTTATGAATCCCGACCCAACGTCACAATCGATGCCGCCGCCCTGTGCATCAAATCGGGGAATGCCGCCATTTTACGAGGTGGTAGTGAAGCATTCCACAGCAATAGCGCTTTGGCTGCCATCGTCGCTGAAGGGCTGACTGAAGCCGGTTTACCCGCTCACACCGTCCAGTTTATTGAAACCACAGATCGAGATGCCGTTGGCTATCTGATTACAATGACAGAGTTTGTGGACGTCATTATTCCCCGAGGTGGAAAAAGCCTGATCATGCGCCTGTCCGAACAAGCACGCGTCCCGATGATCAAGCACCTAGATGGCAACTGCCACGTGTATATCGACGAAGCAGCTGATCTGCAAAAAGCGCACACGATTGCTTTGAACGCTAAAACCTACCGTTATGGCATTTGCGGCACCATGGAAACATTGCTCGTGCATGAAAACATTGCACAGGCTTTCTTACCCGCCTTTGCCCAGACACTGCTGGCCCATCAAGTTGAGATTCGAGGTTGTGAGCGCACCTGTAACATTGTGGCAGGTGCTACCCTTGCGACTGAAGACGACTGGGCAGAAGAATACCTTGCCCCTATTCTCGCCATTAAAGTCGTATCTTCCATCGATGAAGCGATTGATCACATTGCACGCTGGGGCTCTAGCCATACAGATTCCATCGTCACACAAGACATTGACATGGCAACCCGATTTGAGCGTGAAGTCGACTCCAGCTCCGTCTATGTCAACTTGCCCACTTGTTTTGCAGATGGGTTTGAATATGGTTTAGGCGCAGAAATTGGTATTAGTACAAACCGTTTACACGCGCGAGGACCGGTTGGATTAGAAGGACTGACCACGAAAAAATGGGTGCTGCGCGGTGAAGGCCAGTTAAGAGGCCAATAACGTATGGGTTATCTCTGGGTCAAAACCTTTCACATTCTGTTCATGGTGTCCTGGTTTGCCGGATTGTTCTATTTACCAAGAATTTATGTCAATTTAGCGCAAGCTACGGACCCCAAAAATCAGGCCCTACTGTTAGGCATGGCAGGTCGACTTTATCGCTTTATGACACCGTTGGGTGTATTAGCACTGATCTTCGGATTGTGGCTTTATTTGTATTACAAGATCGGTTGGGGCGACAATTGGATGCATGCAAAACTCCTGCTAGTCATTGGTCTGGTGATTTTTCATGGGGTTTGCCGCCACTATCTGCGACAGTTCGAGCTTGGCAAGATGCAACACGGCCATGTGTTTTTTCGGTGGTTTAATGAAATCCCAGTCCTTATCCTGCTCGCGATCACGGCATTGGTCGTCATCAAACCGTATTTCTGACTTTCACAGCAACCATTATGAGCGACACTGACTCTAAAAAAACCCTGCGCTTATCGATTAAGAAAACGCCGGAAACGACCACAGGTCGCCCCAAAAAAAGTCTGGCAAGTGGTGCCAGAGCGCACCGTAAAGCTCGTCAAGCGCTTGAGGAACAAAAGCAAACGCCTGCACCACTAGCAGAAAGGTCTGGCGGTCGTACGCGTACCGGTGCGCGTGATGATGCGAGAACTGGCTTTCAGCGTAGAGATCGGCCACATACACGCTCCGAACAATCACCTCGCCGCAATGGACCACCCCATTCAGGCACAAGACAAAGACCAGACCGAACTTCGACACGCCCCACACCACAAACATTTAATCCTTACGCAGGACGGCATAAAGCCTTTGCATCCTGCCCACGAGGTTTAGAAGCCGTTCTTGAAGAAGAACTCATCCAGATTGGTTTGGATCGAGTGCAGGCTGCTAGTGGTGGTGTGCAGTTTGAGACCGATTGGCCAGGTGTCCAGAAAGCCAATCTCTGGAGCCGAATTGCCACTCGCATTCTTGTTCAAGTCGCTCACGCACCCGTACGCTACGAATCAGACATTACCCGACTGACATTAGCGACCCCTTGGGAAAACTGGTTTGGCCCAGACCACACCTTGAGAGTGGATACATCGGCCATCCGCAGTCCCATGAAGAGCCTACAGTTCTGCAATCTTCTGGTTAAAGATGGCATTTGTGACCGATTACGCGATCGTGAAGGCGCTCGCCCTTCAATCGATACCGTTCGCCCCGATGCTCGGGTTCACCTCTTTCTCTCTGAAACTACCGCGACCTTGTATCTAGACACATCGGGCGAATCTCTGTTTAAACGGGGTTGGCGTTTCAATAAGGGCGAAGCCCCCATCCGAGAAAACCTAGCAGCAGGCTTACTTGCGCTTGCTGGTTGGACACCTGAGGTCCCTTTGCTCGATCCATTCTGTGGCAGTGGCACAATTCTTGTTGAAGCCGCCTGGCAGGCTTTAAATGTCGCACCAGGCATTAACCGACCATTCGCTTTTGAACGACTGCGTCATCACGATCACGCCCAATGGCAAACGATGCGCCAAGAGGCCACAGAAGCGATTCTGACACCGCAAGACATTCCTCACGTTCAAATCAGTGGCTATGAGCTTGATGTGACGAGTCTGGACAACGCCAGACGGAATTTAAAGCGTGCCCATGTGCCCGATGGCTTGATTCGTTTAAAGCAAGCTAATGCCTGCCGTGAACCCGCACCGGGCGCGAGCGGTTTAATTCTGACCAACCCACCCTATGGCATTCGTTTAGAAACCGAAGACACACTGATGACCGATTGGGCAGCACAACTCAAACAACATTTCTCTGGTTGGACAATTGGCGTGATCAGCGCAGATTTAGACTTACCCCGTAACCTGCGCCTAAAAGCAAAACGACGCATCCCCGTGTTTAACGGTGCGCTCGACTGTCGCTTATTTATGTTTGATCTCGTCAGCGGTCAGTATCGCAACTAGCCGCAACGAGTCACAATGGCCTTCATAATGAAGCCCACTGAACAACATCCCAGTGAGCTTCATTTTTTCTTTGTTAGAAAACGCAATGACCGATTACTGCAAATATTTAGAAAAATCTGTGTTCAGCTTTTGTTGAGCCTGATCAATCGCTTGTCGGCTTTGAGTAATCCAGACTTGATCGCGTGCAAGGGCCTCACGGCTACTGACTAGCATACGCTGCATTTCAGAGAGTTGTGGTCCACCTGCTGTCGCACGACTCTCCACAATGCTCTGGGGGTTCAAGGCATTTCTGAACTCCACTTCTGTCATTGGAAGGGTTTGCGGATAATTCGTTCCTTGAACGATTTCAGCATAAATACGTTGTGCTTCGCTATACGGGAAATCTAAGGGTTTGATGTTATTGGCCTTGGCGTAGCTCGTGACTTCAGACGCAAAATGGTGGCCTGTTCGAAACGGCAACAAATGTCTTTGCATCAGTTCATCGGCCAACTCTTGAGACGCTGTCCAGTCACTGTTTAATTCTTCCAGCGCGCGCTCCTGACTGATCACGAGCGCTTTCAGAACCTTGTCCCAATTTTTAAGGGCGGTGGTTCCACTTGCCACCATGGTGGAGTTGGTTTTGACATTCTTGGGATCGACCATGCCTGGCGTAATGTTGTGTGCTTGAATTACAGGTCCAAGCGCTAAGCTCACCGCGGTTGATGCACTGCTACGTGTGTTGTTGAGCAAACCTGGATTGCGCTTTTGTGGCATGGCGCTGGACACATACGTGTTGTCACCGCCTTCTTGTAAAAGAATCCACGGTCTGGGCTGAGCGTACTGCGTCAACAAATCTTCCACAAAATGCCCTGTATGCAACCCAATGCTCGTCACAATCGAACCGACTTCAACAGGATGCTCCATGGAAGAAATTTGCGAAGCATCATACGCATTCTCCACTGGCTTCGCAAACCCCAGATAATCAGACATGCGTTCACGGTTCAAAGGCCATCTCGTGCCATTTAAAACCGTTGTCCCCATGGCCGATCGGTTGATTCGATCATAAGTCTGCTGAATTCTTTGTGCATCTCGGGATAGGCCTGCAGCATGACCTAACAAGTAGTGGCCATAACTATTGGGTTGAGCAGCCACACCATTGGTGTAGTTAGGCACAACCGTTTCTGCATGTTTTTCTGCCAGATCAACCAGCGTCTTGCTTGTGTCGTGCAACTGCTGCGCAAGCGTCAGCAAATCGTCACGCAAAATAGCCGCTCTATATGTGGCGTGCATATCTTGACTGGAGCGACCCGCATGCAACAATGTAATTTCTGGCCCAGCTTCTTCGATCAATAGTGGTTCAAACCGAATGACCGCCGCAGGCCGTTTTCCGCCTGGTTGGTTGCCCTGATCAATCACAGCTTGAATGGCTTTGGCAAACTTTGGAGCATCTTCTACATTTAACAGCCCTTCATCTGTATTGATCACCAGAGTCGCTTTATTGATCTCGCCCAACCAATAGAACTGATCCCGAACCTCATCGGCCGCCATGGCCGTCGAGGCCGATACAGCCGTGGCCAAGGCCGTACACCGTAATGCTTGCTTCATTCTCATGGTCTTCTCCTTTTTGACTACATAGAACAACCTAGCCAAACCCAACCCACGCAATGACGCATCCCGGTTCGTGAATGATCATCGAATGCGCCCAGTTCCGCACATTAATTACACATTGAATATCGTACAAACTGCACTTTTATCACAGAAACTCACAGGTCAATTTGATCTTTAGTGAATTGGGGCTTGAAATATCCTAGGGTTTTCCCTATAATAAGGGTATTCCCTAGGTCGGAAAGAAATGGAAACGAATCAGACACACGGATCGAGTCACGCAAATTTAGCTAGACAGATTTTTCACCGTGTATTTGCTTTCAGACCTCAATCAAAAATTTTAAAAGGTCAAATTTCATGAACTACGAATACTTTAATTACGATGTGCAACCACAAATTTCTGCCACCAATGTCGCGTACCGCGTCAACCCACACTTGGCAGAGCGTCTCATTCGTGCCAAAGCACAAAAGCATTTGATTCAATCAGTTGCGCGCTCAGTGCACTCAGGCTTGAGATTCATTCGTGCTGTGCTGTCTGATGCTACTTTGCTGCAAAGAAAACACGGCACACAGATGTATCACAGCATTTAAGCTACTCAAAGAAATAGACAATGGGCGCCCTGTGGGCGCCCATCTGTTTTTAGCGTGCTTTTGCTTGGCAAGCAAGAATTATCCGAATCGCCGATAATGCTCTATTAACCAGTCACATTATTGGAACGTTCTACTTCATGACAACCCTCTCATCTGCGGATCAAACGCCTTTCATCAACGCATCACGTCGCAAACGTTTTGCCGCCATGATGTATGAAGGCGCACTCTTGTTTGGCGTTGTTTTTATTGCTGATTATTTATTTGATGCACTCACGCAGAGTCGTCATGGTCTTGTTTTACGTGAGGCAAGACAGCTGGTTATATTTTTAGCAATCGGTCTTTACTTTATGGCGTCATGGCGACGCGGCGGTCAAACTTTGCCGATGCGAGCATGGCACATTCAGTTAGTACGACCCGATCAAAAACGGTTAAATTTTGGTCAATTGACATTGCGATATATACTTAGCTGGATTATACCTCTGGTTGGTTTCGGAATTCTCCACTGGATTGTCATGGAAACGAACTTTAAAGCCGCATATATGCTGGCTGTTGGCGCGCCGTTTCTGATTTTCATTCCAACCTGGTTCCGACGCGATGGTCAGTTCTTACACGATATTTTCAGTGGAACCCGCATCGTTGACATCCGTCATCTGACCAAACGCTGACATAGCGCGCTGTAATCGAAGCATAGATGCAATTGTAAGTTGCTAAGTGACTCAAACTGCGTCATGCTACAAAGAAACTTAAAAGGACATCGGCATCAGGCTCACCCGAATGACAGATCAGTATCGCTCACTTGTAGACGAATATGCATGGCATATACCCCGAGATTTCAATCTGGCGCACGCCTGTTGCTTTCAATGGGAAGATCTCCCATCGCACAGCAAATCCGTCGCCATCGAAATCGTTGGACCAGACGGTTATGCACAAACATTAACCTTCCAAGGTTTGGCTCAACTCGCCAATAAACTTGCACTCGGACTTGACCGAATGGGCGCCCGTGTCGGCGACCGAGTCGGCATTATCATGCGTGAACGCACAGAAGCGCTCGCACTACTGATGGCATGTTGGCACCGTCAATGTATCGCGGTCCCGCTGCCATCGACGGAGCACGGTGATATTCTGACGCAACGGATTCGTCAGGCTCGCTGCCGTTTGGTCTTTATCGATGACAGTGAACCCGATAAGGTTTTAGGTGCATTGCAACGCTGTCAACGTGTTCAGCAAATTGTTGGCCTGGATGTACGTGCCGACAATGTCATGGATTGGCACGGTTTGCTATCACGACAGTTGCATCGGATCTCTTCCGAACCAACTCGCCCACAGCAACCTGCGTTGCTGGTCTGGCCTAATCGGGCTGATGACATCTACCCACCCCAGACGGCTTATCTGCTAGCGCACCAATCCTTAATTGGTAATTTGCCAGGTTTTGTTTGCACAAACAACTGGTTTCCAGACAATGCCACTGGCATGCTGACAACGCATGCAATGATGTCTGAGTCTGGGCTTTTAGGGACTATTTTGCCATCACTGTATTTCGGAGTTGGAGTGCGCGTACAAGCCACTCTGCCGCACGACCCAGAAATTCTAGAGTCTAGTCACTTCGAACTCTCGCACCTCAACACCAACGTCGGATTGTTGTGCCACTGGCTTAAACATACAGAACCGTCGGAACCCTTTGCATTTACTGGCGTGGGTATTTTAGGCGAACACCTGTCAGAACACTGGCGAGAACGTGCGAAGGAACGCCTAGGCGTTGAAATTAATCTATGTTCGTTTATTTCAGGTTGTGGTCTACTTTGGGGAGACAGTCAGGTCATGTGGCCTGCAAGCTCACACCACAGTGGACGGGTCTTTCCAGGTCATCAGATTACACAGGCACCTGAACCAGAAACTGACGAACCAGAGATTCATCTCGCAAACTGTGACGCAATCTATGCGCATCGAACCGATCCAGCTGGTGATACCGATCCAGCCATGTATGTCGGTGTCTGGCCCTTGAAAGAGCCTGCTGACATTCTGGAACCCATTGAGATTGCAACCCGCCATCCTGTGGGACTCTTTGGCAAGCTCGAAAAATCCGGTGATATCCAGCTAATTGGCTGGAAAGAAGACGCCTTACAAGTCAATGGGCGTTGCACGCATCCGCTCGTCATTGAACAAGCGGTCATGGCGATGCCCGAGATTTCAATGGCAGCAGCCATTCAGCCACAGACAAAAGAAGACCCTCAAACCATTGAGTCTCGTGAACTTTGGTTGATTCTGGAGCTTGATGGCTCTCTAAATTTTGCGCAAGCTGTTCGGCAGAACTTGGCGACTCAAATACTGGAACAAATTGCACCGCTCATTGAAACGCAACCGATACAAATCGGTGTAATTTCACGGATCTCCATTGACAATCAAGGTCACCCCCGACGCGATTTATTGCGACTGCGCCATGGTCTCAGTGGCGTACAACTATTACCGATCGGCGAAGACGACGACGCCGACTCTTGAGGTTTTGATATGGCTCTCTATCAGCTTGATGATTTGATTCCACAAGTTGACCCCGAAGCATGGGTTTTTGAAAACGCGATTCTTATCGGTGATGTACGTGTGATGGCAGGCGCCAGCATTTGGCCTAATGTCACAATTCGCGCTGACAACGCACCGATTCATATCGGTAAAGGCAGCAACGTTCAGGAAGGCTGTGTCATGCACGTTGATCCAGACACGCCTCTCACAGTTCATGATCGAGTCACCGTAGGCCATCAGGCGATGCTACATGGCTGTACGATCGGTGAGGGCTCACTCATCGGCATGCAGGCCATCATTCTAAACAATGCCGTTGTCGGCAAGAACTGCTTGATCGGTGCTGGCGCAATTGTGCCTGAAGGTCGTGTGATTCCAGACGGCAGTCTGGTGCTCGGTGTCGGTAAAATTGCTCGCACCTTATCGCCAGAAGAAATTGCGCAAATGCAGCGCAACAATCGTACTTACGAAGAGCGTGGCAAGCATTACGCCAAAGTTCTGAAGCGCATCGATTAAGCAAACGACCGATCTAATCATCTGATTCCGAGTTACGCCCTATATTCCAAAAAATTTGTCACATGTCCGATCAAATCAAAAAATTTCTACTTGAAGATCGTAGCGTGCGTGTTAGCGCTGTCGAACTTCAAGACGTCTGGCAAGCTGCCCTTTTGCGCCAAACCCATGCGCCTGCCATTGAACACTTGCTAGGTGAATTGATGGGTGCTGCAGCACTCCTGACCTCTAGTATCAAATTTGATGGTTCACTGCTTTTGCAGCTTCAGGGTCAAGGATCTGTTCGATTGATCGTTGTTGAATGTCGGGCTGACATGAGCATGCGCGCAACCGTACGAGCTGGTTCTGAACCACTAGCCGACGAAGAAGGTTTGCGAGATATTATCAATCCAGATGGTCAGGGTCGGTTTTCTGTGATCATTAATCCACCTAAAACCGAGGCAGGACGCCTTCAGCAACCTTATCAAGGTATCGTTTCAGCGGACACAGAGAACGTCGCTCAGGCAATCGAGCAATATATGACCCAATCCGAGCAATTGGATACTCGTTTGTGGTTACACGTGAGTTCCGAATGCGTTCGAGGTTTGATGCTTCAACGCATGCCAGTCTCAGGTGGGATCGACAGCACCACTGCAGAACAGGCACTCGAAACTTGGGAGCATGCACTAGCACTGTGCTCAACACTCACGCCTCAGGAAATGGCAGAAACAGACATCGAAACACTACTGCAAAGACTCTTCTGGGAGCGGCCTGTTATCAGTCTTGAAACTAAGGACGCGCACTGGCATTGCGGATGCACCCGTGAGCGAGTTCAGACGATGCTGAAGTCTTTAGGACGCTCAGAAGTCGATGACATTCTCGATAAAGAATCCATCGTCGAGATTACCTGCGAATTCTGCGCCGAGCGCTATACATTTGATGCACAGCAAGTCGCAGACCTATTTGCGTCAGACACGCCTATTTCAGGCACACTGCATTAAATCGCACATTCATGGAGCTTTAACAAAGCTTCAAAAAGCTTTAAGCGGGACAAAGCTGTCTCGCTGCCACCACCTGTTCTCTTAAAACACACGTAATATCGCTGGACATTGATCTGTCCAACGAAGTGCAGTTACGTCACTGTCAGAGTTCACGTTGAAGCCCCTCTCCCACTTATCACCTTTTCATCGACCCACAAACAAACCTGTTATTTTGTCGTGCCAAGGCCAAGCCATCGTCGAATGGTTGGTCACCGCAGCGTCGGTTCTAATGCTCTTGTCTGTCTTATTTGAGGTCACGCACTGGTTTGTGCTGAAAGAGCATCTACTTTTACATAGTCAACGGGCAACTGAACACGCCGCCATGCTTGGTGGTCAGCCCAGTGCTGCACAAGCACATTTACGCAAACACCTGAGGCCACGCACATTACGACTTGGTACGGTATGTGTCCTCGACAATGTGAACCTACTCATGCAAGACTTTAAAGATCCTGCGCTCAGTCAGCGACTCAAACGATCTGTCATTCGTCATAACCATGTCGCTGCACAACATCAGCACTTTGTCGCAAGGGGATGGTCAGGCGGTCGAGGTAGACAGTCCAAACGCACAATTTCTGAAGCCAACATCCTGTCATTAGAGACTCGGGTCAATTACCCTTTGGTTCTGCCCTGGCTACAAGCCATTCTCGGGCCGAACCTTACAATCCGAACTCGGACTAAGGCTGTCATGCAAAGTCCCCGCGAAGAGCCTGATAAGCAGTGTGCGGGTGCAGGAATGATACACAATCACTTCATACCGACTGATTGGCGTCGTTTAAAATGATCGAACTTTAATCAGCTGGTGCGATTTGTATAAAAACTTCGCGTTCGTGCATCAAGCCCAATTCGGCACGAGCTCTTTCTTCTGATGCTTCAGTGCCGCTGCGCAAATCTTCGACTTCAGCACGCATGGCTTCATTTCTAGCCCGCAATCCTTCATTCGTCTGATGTTTTTGTGCAACTTCTTCCCTCAACTTCAGCACTTCAAACCAGCCACCACGACCCATCCACAGAGGATACTGAATCAACACAAACAAGATTAGTACACCGATGAAGATGAGTCGCATGGGCTTGGCCTGAATTAACGCAAGTTGTAGAATGCGTCTCGACCTGGATAGGTCGCGACTTCAGACAACTCTTCTTCAATTCTCAGAAGCTGATTGTATTTAGACATGCGATCTGAACGCGACATTGAACCAGTTTTAATCTGCATGGCATTGGTGGCCACAGCAATGTCGGCAATGGTGGAATCCTCGGTCTCACCTGAACGATGTGAAATCACCGATGTATAACCAGCACGCTTAGCCATTTCGATCGCTGCAAAGGTTTCGGTCAACGTACCAATCTGGTTGATTTTAATCAGAATGGAGTTTGCGATACCTTGGTCAATCCCTTGCTTCAGGATTTTTGTGTTGGTCACAAACAAGTCGTCACCCACCAACTGAACTTTCTTGCCCAAGACATCGGTCAGTGTTTTCCAGCCCTCCCAGTCATCTTCGGCCATCCCGTCTTCAACAGAGATAATCGGGTACTTGTCACACCAGGTGGCCAGCAGATTCGCAAAATCTGTCGATGACAGCCTCAAGTTACCTTCACCACGCAAGTGGTACAGACCGTCGCGATAGAATTCGGATGCGGCGCAATCCAGCGCAAGCGCCATTTGTGTACCGGGCTCATAGCCTGCGCGTTCAATGGCTTGCAAGATCAATTCAATGGCGGCTTCATGGCTGGCCACGTTCGGCGCAAAACCACCTTCATCACCCACGGCAGTCGACATACCTTGTTCGTCAATCAAAGCTTTAAGCGCATGGAATGTTTCTGCACCCATTTGCAAAGCCTGACGTAAAGAAGTTGCACCGATCGGCATGATCATGAACTCTTGCATATCCAGTGAGTTATTGGCGTGCGCACCCCCATTGATGACGTTCATCATGGGCACAGGCAGACTCATAGGACCACTGCCACCAAAATAACGATAGAGCGACATACCGCTTTCTTCTGCTGCTGCTCGGGCAATGGCCATACTGGCAGCCAAAATAGCATTGGCACCTAAACGCTCTTTGTTCTCTGTACCATCGAGCTCAATGAGAACATGATCCACAAACGTTTGTTCTTGTGCATCAAGACCGATCAGCGCTTCGGAAATTTCGGTATTGACATTTTCAACAGCCTTTAGCACGCCCTTACCCAGATAACGGCTTGCATCACCGTCACGAAGCTCAACCGCTTCACGGGTACCTGTGGATGCACCGGACGGTACGGCTGCGCGACCCATGGCTCCAGACTCTAACAAGACGTCACATTCAACGGTTGGATTACCACGTGAATCCAGAATCTCACGTCCAATGATGTCAACAATAGCGCTCATAAAAGAATTCCCAGAAGTAAAAAACAATCAAAATACAAATTAAACAATCAATCGAATTGCAGACCCGTTTGCAAAGCCCCTGAAGACTTAACCACCTGATCGATGGCCTGTAAAGACTGCAACAAGGCTTTCATCTGATGCAAAGGCACCGCATTGGGCCCATCAGACAAAGCCTCTTCGGGGTTGGGATGGGTTTCCATAAAAAGCCCAGAAATTCCGGCTGCCACAGCTGCTCGCGCCAAGACAGGCACAAATTCACTTTGACCACCTGAAGACGTCCCTTGTCCACCGGGCAACTGAACCGAATGCGTCGCATCAAAAACCACCGGGCAGTCTGTCTCGCGCATGATGGCTAATGAACGCATATCGGATACAAGGTTGTTATACCCAAAAGAGACGCCACGCTCACAGACCATGATTTGTTCAGGCAAATTTGCTCGTTGCGCCGCCGCACGGGCCTTCGCAACGACTTGCTTCATATCACCAGGTGCCAGAAACTGCCCTTTCTTGATATTGACCGGTTTACCACTCACTGCACAAGCTTCAATAAAATCAGTCTGGCGGCACAGAAATGCTGGCGTTTGAATTACATCCACCACATCTGCTGCGGCTTTCACCTGTTCGATATCATGCACATCTGTTAGCACTGGCACATCAAATGCTTCACGCACATCGGCCAAAATACGTAGACCTTCGTCCATCCCAGGCCCTCGATAGGAAGCACCCGAACTGCGATTGGCTTTATCAAACGAACTCTTGTAGATAAAAGGAATGCCCAATTCGGCCGTCAGTTCTTTAAGAGCCTGCGCGGTTTCAAACGCCAATTGGCGAGACTCAATCACACATGGCCCAGCAATCAAGAAAAACGGCTGGGTTAGACCCACTTCAAAACCCGCTATTTTCATGATGATTGACCTTTTTTCAAATGATAAGCAGTAGCCGCCTCCACGAAGCTGCTAAAGAGTGGGTGCCCATCACGAGGTGTTGATGTGAACTCTGGATGGAATTGCACGCCCATATACCAAGGATGCTCAGGCAGCTCCACAATTTCAGGCAGATTCTCAGTCGGTGTGCGTGCACTAATCACCAGTCCAGCCTCTTCCAAACGAGGTGCGTAGACGTTATTCATTTCAAAGCGGTGACGGTGACGTTCATTGACCTCATTGCCATAAATACGATGTGCCAATGTGCCAGAAACGACTGGACAACGCTGCGCGCCTTTGCGCATCGTGCCACCGAGTGCGGAATCCTCATCTCGAATCTGTATTTGACCTTCACCATCTTGCCATTCAGAAATAAGCGCAACAACTGGGTGAACTGTATTCGGTTCAAATTCGGTACTGCCTGCACCTTCCAGACCGGCCACATGGCGTGCGAACTCCACCACGGCCAATTGCATGCCCAGACAAATCCCCAGATAAGGCACTTGATTTTCTCGGGCGTATTGAATCGCTGAAATCTTACCTTCTGTCCCACGCTTACCAAATCCGCCAGGCACTAGAATCGCATCAAAACCACTCAGTAAATCAGTCCCCTGTGCCTCGATATCCTCCGAGTCAATGTAACTGACATTGACGCGTGTGCGTGCATGAATCCCTGCGTGCACCAAGGCTTCGGCCAGTGATTTGTAAGATTCTGTCAAATCAACGTATTTACCGACCATCGCTATCTGAATTTCACGCTCGGGATTATTTAAGGCCTCAACCAGCTCTTCCCAGACGGTCAGATCAGCAGGTGGTGGACTCAAGGCCAGCGCATCACAAATCAAACTGTCGAGTCCTTGCTCATGCAACATGCCTGGAATCTCATAAATCGAGCCTGCATCCCAGACAGAGATCACAGCATCCAATGGCACATTAGAAAACATGGAAATCTTGGAACGTTCATCGTCCGGGATAGGACGATCTGCACGACACAACAAGGCATGTGGCGTGATTCCTATTTCACGCAATTTCTGAACAGAATGTTGCGTGGGCTTGGTTTTGAGTTCACCTGCGGTGGCGATATAAGGTACCAATGTCAGATGTACAAAAGCAGCTTGATTACGTCCCAAACGTAGACTCATCTGGCGCACGGCTTCCAAAAACGGCAACGATTCAATGTCACCAACCGTACCACCAATCTCAACAATCGCAACATCTGCCTCACCGTCCCAGGCCGCGCTAGCACCACGAACAATGAAATCCTGAATCTCATTGGTAATGTGTGGAATTACCTGAACCGTTTTACCCAGATAATCGCCACGACGTTCTTTACGCAGCACCGATTCATAAATCTGGCCTGCTGTAAAGTTGTTAGATTTGCGCATCTTGGCGGAGATGAAACGCTCATAATGCCCTAGATCCAGGTCAGTTTCTGCACCATCTTCGGTCACAAAAACCTCACCATGCTGGAACGGGCTCATGGTGCCGGGATCTACGTTGATATACGGATCCAATTTCATGAGGGTGACATGCAGTCCGCGCGACTCTAAAATCGCGCCTAAAGAAGCTGCTGCAATCCCCTTACCCAGTGAAGAAACCACTCCACCGGTTACAAAAACATATTTGGTCATAGAAGGCACGCCACTTAAGGGCGCTCGTGGGAAATTGAAATTATACCGATAGTGGCTGCGTTCTTTCCAGCAACCACTCTAAAGCATCATCACTCACTAACGATTCAAGCTGACCCCGTACTTCAGCATGATAGGCATTTAGCCACTCAATCTCATCAGGGCGCATCAATTCGGGCAATAAACAGCGCGTATCAATTGGGCAAAGCGTCAGCGTTTCAAACTCAACAAAACTACCAAACTCACTGTCACCTGCAGCCTGGCAGTGCAGCAGATTTTCTATCCGAACACCCCAATGGCTCACCCGATAAAGACCAGGCTCATTGGATGTCACCATACCTGGTTGCAAACCTGCCTCAGGCACGATCGGTGCCCGATACGAAATACTTTGTGGTCCTTCATGAACATTCAGGAAGTAACCGACACCATGACCCGTTCCGTGACCATAGTCCACCAATCGTGCCCATAACGGTGCACGCGCAACGGCATCGATCAATCCAGCCGGTGTGCCTTGTGGTACTCGCAAACGTGACAACGCAATCATGCCCTGCAAAACCGCTGTGCAGTCCTCTCGCTGCGCGCGAGACAAATTGCCAACAGGCACCATCCGTGTG
Organism: Orrella sp. 11846; assembly: GCF_048820935.1. Classification (NCBI taxonomy): domain Bacteria; kingdom Pseudomonadati; phylum Pseudomonadota; class Betaproteobacteria; order Burkholderiales; family Alcaligenaceae; genus Orrella; species Orrella sp. 11846. Next base: position 148,828 of record NZ_JBMERD010000005.1, on the reverse strand, counting down.
ATGTCAGTTGTACCGCCCTCGTACTGCCCACCGGAATCGATGAGCAACAAGCCATGGCCGTGAATACGCGTATTCGACTTCTGTGTCGCCATGTAATGAGGCATCGCAGCATTGGCCCCAAAAGCCGCAATCGTCGCAAAGCTTCTAGACACAAAGCCAGGCTGACTCGCCCGACAAGATGTTAAAACCTCATCCACCATGATTTCGGTAAGCCACTGTTGACTACGCTCAGCAATGGCATGCTCGAGCCACGCAAAAAACTCACACAGTGCCGCACCATCGTGACGCATCACACGTCGCCAATTGGTCATTTCAGCCGTTGTTTTACGGGCCTTGAGCGTGGTTGTTGGGTTTAATGCATGCACTGTTTGCGCACAAACCGCGTTCATGAGCGATGCCACAACCTTATTCGGATCGACCAGCAACACGTCATCAGCCAATAACTGTGACAAAACCGAATGAATGTTTTCATAGGGCTGCACTTGAACACCATCAGCCGCCAATTGCTCAATCAACGCCGGACTCAATTTACTGAGCTGGGTAAACAAAGTGGCCGATTGCGCATCAAGCAACACGTGTGACAGAAAAACTGGATTAAATGGCACATCACGGCCACGCAGATTCATCAGCCAGGCGATATCATCCAACGCGCTGATTAAATGATGTGTCGCACCTTTAGTCTGCATTTTGGTGCGCACCAATGCAATTTTGTCTGCGCGACTTCGCGCGGCCACTTCTGGCGTTAAGGCATAAATCGGCTGCTGCGGTAATTCAGGACGATCAGTCCAGATGTCAGCGAACAAATCCACATCTTTGATTTGTCCCTCGATTGGCTTTAACTGATCGTTTAAATGAATTTGTTGCGCAAGCGTCAGGGTTTGCGCATCAATTGCCACAACCCCTTGATTGCCAAGAGACTGCGTTAACCATTCAATCGCAGCTTGTTGCGGATTGCCTTGGGCTTTTTCCATCACAAATCCGCTACCTGATAGGGCTTTTTCAGCTGCAATCCAATAACGGCTATCGACCCACAAGCGGGCTTCCTGCTCAGTTACAACGGCAGTTCCTGCCGAACCGGTAAAACCTGTTAACCAAGCGCGGTTCTGCCAAAACTCAGGCAAGTACTCTGATGCATGTGGGTCAGCAGACAGGATCAGACAGGCATCAGCACCTGCCTGAGCCATCGCCTGACGTAAACAAGTCAGGCGCTCACGGTACAGATTTACGTTGGGCATACTGAATTAGGCCACCGCACTAACATCTAGTTTTGCGGACGTTTTTTGTTGAATTTCTTCAACCGTCACGCCTGGCGCCAATTCGACCAATTTCAAACCATTGTCTGTGACTTCCATCACCCCCAGATCCGTAATGATGAGATCCACAACACCCAAGCCAGTCAAAGGCAATGTGCATTCGGGCAAGATTTTAAGATCAACTGTGCCGTCTTTTTTCGCGGCCACATGATCCATTATCACCACCACACGACTGACACCAGCCACCAGATCCATGGCACCGCCCATGCCTTTAACCATCTTGCCAGGAATCATCCAGTTGGCCAGATCGCCTTTTTCTGAGACCTGCATACCGCCCAGAATCGCCAAATCAATCTTGCCACCCCGGATCATGCCAAACGAATCGGCTGAAGAAAAAAGTGACGAGCCAGGTAAAGTCGTCACTGTCTGCTTACCGGCATTAATCAAGTCCGCATCAATTTCATCTTCAGTTGGGAATGGGCCAATCCCCAGCAAACCATTTTCCGATTGGAGCCAAACCTCAACCCCATCAGGTACATGGTTTGCCACTAACGTTGGCATACCGATTCCTAAGTTGACATAAAACCCATCTTCCAACTCACGGGCTGCACGTGCAGCCATTTCATCCCTTGTCCATGCCATGTTCTTTACTCCTGTGAATTGCCAGTCCGAATCGTGCGCTGTTCAATGCGCTTTTCAGGATTGGAGTTCAGCACAATTCGATTGACATAAATACCTGGCAAATGAACGTGATCCGGGTCAATCTCGCCGTTCTCCACAATCTTCTCGACTTCAACGATCGACACTTTGCCAGCCATCGCCACATTCGGGTTGAAGTTACGCGCTGTTTTACGGTAAATGAGGTTGCCACTGCGATCAGCCATGTAGGCTTTTGACAAAGACACATCAGGCACGAGTGCACGTTCCATCACGTAGGTCTCACCATCAAACTCTTGCGTGGGCTTGCCTTCTGCCACAATGGTTCCGACCCCAGTCTTTGTAAAAAAAGCAGGAATCCCACAACCTCCGGCTCTGAGCCGTTCAGCCAATGTGCCTTGTGGATTAAATTCCAGTTCAAGCTCACCGGCCAGATATTGACGCTCGAACTCTTTGTTCTCGCCCACATAAGAAGCAATCATCTTACGAATCTGGCGCGTTTGTAGAAGAAGACCTAAACCAAAATCATCCACGCCCGCATTGTTACTGATGCATGTCAGCTCTTTGACTTGAGATTCTTTTAAAGCTTCAATCAGTGCTTCAGGAATCCCACACAATCCAAATCCGCCGACTGCAATGGTTTGCCCATCACGAACCACATCCGCCAGTGCTTCAGCCGCACTACCATACACTTTATTCATACAGCGCTCCAGTTGGCTCAGAAAGACCGATCTCGATGTCGATAGTCTGACGCGTGATCACATCACTCTGAGCAAGTTCTATCCTGAACATTGAGTTCAGATTCTAGTGTAGCTTGATCCGTCAGAAATCATTCGAACAAGCCTGTGTACGCAAGACTTAAGCTGTCGGTTGCATTAGTCGACCCAAACGAGTCAGTAAAGATTCCGGTAATGCAACTGAGCGTCCAGTCTCTTTTTCAACCATCACCATCACCACGCGACCCGTGGCGTAGAGCGTGTTTTCAGGATCATCTGCTAGGCGCATTTCAACTTGATGGTCAAAGCTTGAACGTCCAACGCGTTCAATCACCATGCGCACACGGATCGTAGCCGGATATAAAACGGGTTTCAAAAAATCACAGGAACAATGCGCCACCACGAAGCCATACTGAGGCGTTTCGCGAATCCCGCAGATGTCGACCAATTCAACTCGCGCTTGCTCCATATACCGAAAATACATGACGTTATTCAGGTGCTGCATCATGTCCGCATCCGCCCAGCGCATCGGCACATCGACTTCGTAACTGTCACCCACCTGCATCAATCGCTCACTCATGTCTTGCATTCTCCTTATAAGCTCATTGGTTTTAGTTTTTCAAATTGATTTCAAATTGACTGATCACTCATTCTGACCTAAAAACGGACTATAAAGATTGCTTTTATACTCTGATGGCACATTGAGCACCTGTACAGCAAAACACGCGCTTAAGAAGATAACAAGGCTCTTTCTGCACACTAAGGTGATTTCGTGCCATACAATCAAACACTTGTGTATCTTGAGACAAGAACGGGGAAATCTCGATGACAGATAGAGAATCGATGGATTATGACGTGGTTATTGTGGGCGGTGGTCCTGCTGGACTAGCCACAGCCATTCGTCTGAAACAACTCGCCGAAGAGAAAGAACAGGAAATCAACGTCTGTGTTCTGGAAAAAGGGGCTGAAGTCGGCGCGCACATTCTTTCTGGTGCCGTCATGGACCCCGGAGCGTTGACAGAATTAATTCCGGATTGGAAAGAGAAAGGCGCACCGCTCGATACGCCAGTGACTGAAGACAAGTTCATGTTTCTCAGTGAATCCGGTGAAAAAACCACACCCAACTGGCTGCTGCCCCCTTGCTTTCACAACGTAGGTAACTACATTGTGAGCCTGGGTCAGGTCACACGCTGGTTAGGTGAACAAGCCGAAGCACTGGGTGTTGAGATCTTCCCAGGCTTTGCGGCAACCGAAGTCCTCTATGACGATCAAAACCGCGTCATTGGTGTGGCCACCGGTGACATGGGTGTGGGTCGCGATGGTGAACCAGGCCCCAACTATCAACGTGGTATGGCACTTTTAGCCAAATACACCATTTTTGCGGAAGGTGCGCGTGGCCAACTGGGTCGTCAACTCATCGAAAAATTTGATCTCGATAAAAATCGCGATCCTCAGAGCTACGGTATTGGGATTAAAGAACTGTGGGAAATCGATCCTGCCAAATCCCAGCCCGGATTGGTCATTCACACCGCCGGCTGGCCGCTAGATGCAGACACCTATGGTGGCTCTTTCCTATATCACTTGAAAGACAATCTGGTCGCAGTGGGTATGGTCGTTGGTTTGGATTATGCCAACCCATGGCTCTCTCCTTTTGAAGAGTTCCAGCGCTATAAAACACATCCAGCCATTCGTGGCACATTTGAAGGCGGTAAGCGCATTTCATATGGTGCTCGCGCCATTACAGCGGGTGGCTTGCTGTCATTGCCCAAACTGGTCTTCCCAGGTGGCGCGATGGTGGGCTGTGAAGCCGGTTTCTTGAATGCATCCCGAATCAAAGGAAGTCACGCTGCCATTAAAACTGGCATGATGGCGGCAGATGCTGCGTTTGAAGCTTTGCAAGCGGGTCGCGAATACGACGAACTCAGTGCATACCCAGTTGCTTTTGAGCAATCTTGGTTGCACACCGAACTCAACAAAGCACGTAACTTCAAGCAATGGTTTAAGAAAGGTCGCACGGTCGCCACCGTGATGACGGGTATTGAGCAGTGGCTGTTGCGCGGCAATATTCCTTGGACAATTCACCGCGACAAACCTGATCATGTTTACCTCAAGCCTGCTGATCAGTGTGTGAAGATTGAGTATCCAAAACCGGATGGCAAACTCACATTTGATCGCTTAAGTTCCGTGTTCATCTCAAACACCAACCATGAGGAAGATGAGCCCATCCACCTGACGCTCAAAGATCCCACAGTGCCTGTACGCATCAACCTGGCAAAATATGCTGGACCTGAGCAGCGCTACTGTCCGGCCGGCGTCTACGAGTTCATTAAGAACGAAGGCGGTGAAGATCAGTTACAGATCAATGCACAAAACTGTGTGCACTGTAAGACCTGTGACATCAAGGATCCGACACAAAACATCGTCTGGGTTGCGCCACAGGGTGGTGAGGGACCGGTCTACAGCAACATGTAACCATCCGATACCATTATTGAAAAGCCACGCAGCCAGTTTGCGTGGCTTTTTTATCTGATGGATTAAAAGCCTTTCACCTTCATTTCACATTTTGTGGTACTTTTACCTTAAATTTCTGAGCCCAGCTGTTAACTCAACAGCCTTGGGTCATACGCTTACCATCCAGTACCGTATTGACGATCAATTCGGTGAGCTTGGTGGTCTGCGCTTTTTCTTTTGGTTGTTACAGTGTCACGTCAAATATTTAACGCGTGGTTTTATCAACCAGACGGAGCCAAACATTGTTTACGAACGCATCTCAACTGACTACACATCGCCCTAAAACACTCGGGCGTTGGATTTATCCGCTTCTCATCGGTGCAGCTGCCTTGTTGTCAGGCTGCGCTTCCACAACAAGCGAGACTACAACCGCTCAGTTTGGCGCTCAACAAAACAAGCTTTCGCTCAACAATGCTGCAAACGACGCTATCGATCCGATTACGCTGATTCTGGCATCGCAACATCCAATCAGCCGACAGGCTCTGCAACAAATTGGTGTGAAATACCGCTACGGTGGCTCTTCACCCAACAAAGGATTTGACTGTAGCGGCTTAGTCTTTTATTCCACCAATGAGGCCTTTGGTCTGAAACTACCTCGACGTGCTGCAGAGATTGCTCGATCTGGACAGAACATCTCACGCAATGATCTGACAGCAGGTGATCTGGTGTTTTTCAATACGTTAGGCGCAAGATTCTCTCATGTCGGAATCTATCTAGGCAGCGATCTATTTGTTCATGCACCCTCTTCGGGCGGCGCCGTGCGGGTAGAGAACATGACGAAGCCGTACTGGAAAAAACGCTTCACCGGTGCGCGCCGTATCGAGCCTGTCACCATCGCTACACGTTAATTAAACACAGCCCCTCTATCGCTCTTACATACCTCACAGAAAGATCCACAGTTGCATTTGAAATCAAAAATGCTTGTGGGTTTTTTGTGTGGGCAAATCAACTTAAGAAGCCATTCTGTTTTTGGGGCACATCGCACGATTTGCGCACACCGATGTATCTGAAGGCTGTGCACCACACAAACCGCACTGCGTTAATGCCTTTTGCATATCACACACCGAACGCCTGCATGCCATGACCTTCGCACCTGCACGTTGGGCCGCCTGACGAAATGATTTCATCACATTGTGCCCTAAAAAATCAGTCAATAAAATCACTAATTCCGTATCGGAAGGTAACTGCATTGCGCGGCGCTGATGGGAAGGATGGCGCCCGCTCACATGATGTGTGATCCGAATATTGTGCAGACTCAATAGGTCAGGAATATTTCCCAGACGATCTGCACCGACAACAACAGCGTTCAGAGTGGACATAGAAACCTCACTTATTAATTGAACGCTAATGATAATCATTCTTATTTATATTTGCAAGCACTTTGTGACAAATCTACCAATTGTCAGAATTACGATCAATTAATCCGGATTGTTTTGCGACAACAACTTATTTAATGCATCGGTTTCTTCCTGCCGAGTCATCATGCGAATGAACGTGCGGACAAAATCCCTTAAAAATGCCCCCTGTCGTACCGCAAGCCGTGCGGTTTGACGGCCAAATAAATGACCAACCGGAACACTACAGAGTGGCGAATCATGCAAGGGATCAAAAGCAACGGACGCGATGATACCCACACCCAAGCCCAGATCGACATACGTTTTAATCACATCCGAATCAACAGCGGCCAACACAATATCAGGCTTCAGATCATGATCAGAAAACACTTGATCAATCTGACGTCGACCCGAAAACGCCGTATCGTAAGTCACAATCGGATAACACACTAAATCCTGTAAGCCGACGGCGCCCTCAGACCGATAAATGGCATAGAGTGGATGATCGGCATGGCAAACCAGCACATGCTCCCAGTGATAGCACGCCAAGCTCACAAGCCCAGGGGTTTTAGCCAGCGTCTCTGTCGCCATTCCGACATCGGCCTCATCATTCAACACCATTTCCGCAATCTGTGTAGGACTGCCTTCAGCCAACGACAAATGAACCTTGGGAAACTGCTGACGAAACATCGGAATGACTTTGGGTAAAGCGTATCTGGCTTGCGTATGTGTACAGGCAATCACGAGGCGCCCTGCATCATGCTGCGCATAATCTTCGCTTAAGCGACGTAGGTTTTCGATTTCTTGGTTGATGCGTTCAACGATTTTAGCGACATCAGCACCCGGGCGAGTTAAGCCTCGAATGCGTTTGCCATGACGCTCAAAAATCTGAACACCCAATTCACTCTCAAACTCCATAATTGCTTTAGAAATACCGGGCTGAGACGTGTGTAAATGATTGGCAGCCTGTGTCAGATTGAAGTTTCGGCGAATCACTTCACGCAAAAAACGAAATTGCTGTAGATTCATATAACCTCCAAATCTGGCAAATACAGTCGATAGTTTGCCGCCTTATCCAAGCCGACTCGCGTCAAATCAATCAGAAGGGTTTTTAGGCGCTCGAACCCGAACCCGATGCCAGAATAAGAAAACCGTAAGGGATAAAAAGACCAAGTGAACAAGCCACACACCAACCCCAAACGGGAGCGTTTGATTATTAATCCAGCTATGTGACAGATTAATCAAGTTGAAATACAAAAGCGCAATCAAACCTGCCACCAGCATATCGAACGAACGGCCTGCACGCGGGTTCACCGCGCCCATGGGAATTGCGAGTAAAGCCAGATTAATCGTGGCAATTGGAATGGCCAAACGCCACATCAGTTGCCCATCGGAATGACTCTTACCATCCGTCAAGAGCAAGCCCGTTGGACGTCCTTTGTGGTTCAGAAGAGCATGTTCCCTAGACTGTCTTAAAGTTTGCTCGGCATCCTTAGAATCTAAACGCACCGCAAACTCATCAAAATCCCACAATCGCGTCACTAATCCGCCTGGCGTCAGGTCATAACGCATTCCCTCTTCCAACACCAAAAATCGATCACCGTTGGGAGCCACTTCAGTTTTAGCGTGATCAGACACTACAACCGAATGCCAAGGATCGTCTTTAATGCGCACAAACACTTGACCAAGTTTTTCTGGATCGTTTTCATTGGCTTCAACCAGAATCACTCTGGCACCATGCTCAAGCTCCAAAAACTCGCCTGTTGTCACTTGAGAGATCGCTGAACGTAACTCAAACCTTGCTCGATACTCTTGAATTTGTCGATGAGACCAAGGCGAAGCAAAGATTGTCAGCAACCCAACCACGATTGCCGCAGGCACTGCGATGCGCAACGCAGGCCGAATCCAGCTTAACAACGAAAGACCGCTGGTGAACCAGACCACCATTTCGCTTTCTCGATAGCTTCGGGAAACTGTTGTCAGCACACCAATAAAAACGGCAGCAGCCAGCACAGTTGGCAAAGCGGCAATGGTCGTGAGCCCTGTTAAACCCAGCACCACGTCGGCACCAATCGTGCCATTGGCCGCTTCACCCAACAGGCGCACAAGCACAATACTGAGCCATATAATGATCAGTGTCGAGAACACCACACTGGCATTACTGGCAAATTCTGACACGGCAGCACGCTTAAATAACGACATATCGTTCCGAATGCGGGATAATGATGAATCCCGAGATATCAATTGATGCGAGAGAAAATCACATGGAATTTAGCACAAGGCTGGATACATCATTACACCAGACTAAAACAGAGGCACTAGCGGTTGGGGTTTTTGAGGCATCAAAACTCACGCTAGAAGCTCAAAACATCGACCGCGCTAGCGATGGACAACTCACTAAAGTTCTTGGCGAAGAATTCACAGGTAGCGCAGGCCAAACACTGGTGCTGCGCGAATTGCCAGGCGTTCATGCCAGACGAGTGGTCCTTGTCGGGCTGGGCAAAGAAGATGAATTCGACGACAAAGCATTTTACAAAGCAGAACTGGCATTTGCCAAACTTTGTGCACAAATGAAAGTAAAAGATGCATGTTCTGCATTGTTGTCTATCTGCGAAGATGCCAACAAGCTAGAAGATCGTGCCCGCTTAAGCGCACAAGCTGTTCATGATGCCACTTATCGCTATACAGAGACATTTGGCAAGCCCGATCCTAAAAAAGATGTTTTGCTCAAAAAATTCACCGTCACTTGCGCACGTTCTAACCAGGCCAATGTGAAAGCCGGTCTAGCACAAGGCGATGCCATCGGTCAAGGCATGAATTTCACCAAAACACTGGGCAACTTGCCAGGCAATATTTGCACGCCGACCTATCTGGCCAACCAAGCTAAAGATTTGGCTAAGGCCTTTAAATCACTCAAAGTGACCGTTCTTGATCAAAAACAGATCGAGGCACTGGGCATGGGCTCTTTTCTGTCGGTTGCTCGTGGCTCAGAAGAACCACCCAAATTTATCGTGCTCCACTACCGTGGTAAAGGCGAATCATCCCGCAAGAAAACCGCACCCGTCGTTCTAGTCGGCAAAGGGATTACATTTGATACCGGCGGCATTTCATTGAAGCCCGCAGCCACCATGGACGAAATGAAATACGACATGTGTGGTGCCGCTTCTGTGCTCGGCACCATCAAGGCCTTGTGTGAAATGGCCTGGGAAGGTGAGATGGTTGGCTTAATCCCCACCTGCGAAAACATGCCAAGTGGTCGCGCCAACAAACCTGGTGACATCGTCACCAGCATGTCCGGTCAAACCATTGAAGTTCTGAATACCGATGCGGAAGGCCGTCTCATTCTGTGCGATGCGCTGACCTATGCAGAGAAATTCAAACCGGATGCCGTGATCGACATCGCCACCCTCACAGGTGCTTGCGTTGTGGCACTGGGTAGCGTGAATACAGGTTTGTTCTCACCCAACGATGCATTGGCTGATGAATTACTGGCAGCCAGCCGTAAAGCACTTGATCCAGCTTGGCGCATGCCCGTCGAAGACGACTATCAAGAGCAACTGAAATCAAACTTTGCCGACATTGCCAACATTGGTGGCCCCAAAGCAGGTGCAGTCACTGCCGCATGCTTTTTGGCACGCTTCACCAAAGCCTATGACTGGGCTCACCTGGACATCGCCGGTACGGCTTGGAATGGTGGTCAAAACAAAGGTGCCACTGGCCGCCCTGTCCCATTACTCGTGCAATTCTTACTCGCACGCGCAGCAGGACAGAACGATTAATCCACATGCGAGTTGATTTTGCATTTAACGCCCCGAACCGAATTTCACAGGCGGTTCAAACCACCGTCAAACAAACCAGTCGGGGCGTTCAGATACTGGTGTACTGCCCAAACCACGACATGGCAAAGCGGTACAGCCAGCAACTATGGGCCACCCCAGGGACCGCGTTCATTGCCAACGACTGGTTTGCGGAAACCCAGCAAACCGAATTGCCCGTTTATCTATTCAACGATGACAATTGGCACCTCGCTTCCCCAGAATTACTTGAGAAGCGCTGGTTGTTAAATTTGCATCTTGAGTGTCCACCCATCAAAGAATCGCCCGTACAGCGAATTTTAGAGTTTGTCAGTAGCCAAGAGCAGGATCGGGAATTCGCACGCAAACGCTGGTCAGATTACAAAAAGATTGGCTATCAAATCGTTGGGCACGATCTGGCTGCGCGATGAAATAATCCGTAAAAGTGCAAGGCTGCGCGGAACTATTCATTGAAAAAAATCTCTAATCTTCAACTCAGTGTGGTAAAACAGACCGAGTTGTACTCAAAGTGATCCCAACTCAACTTTGTAGCGACACACTTTAAACAGAAATTAAAAGGACGACATTTTTATGAGCGACTATCGCAATACGATGCCAGGCCGCTTTTCTCAAACATCCACGGCCAACGCACAAAACAAAGTACTACGCAATACGTACTGGCTTCTGGCCATCTCAATGGTGCCTACCGTTTTAGGAGCCGCACTCGGCTTATATACGGGACTCAATCAGATCATGGCCACAAGCCCTGTCCTGAGCGTCGTGATCTTTTTGGTCGGCGCTTTCGGTCTGATGTTTGCCATCGAGAAAAACAAAAACAGTTCAGCTGGTGTAGGCCTGCTCCTATTATTCACATTCTTTATGGGTGTCATGCTCTCCAGAATGCTCGGCTTCGTTCTGGGCTTTGGCAATGGTTCGCAATTAATCATGCTGGCATTTGGTGGCACGGCTGCGGTCTTTGCCACCATGGCGACGATGGCCTCTGCCGTTAAACGCGATTTAAGCGGTCTGCAAAAATGGTTGTTTACCGGTGTTGTGGTGATTCTGGTCGCAGCGCTAGCCAACATCTTTTTGCAGTTACCTGCTTTGATGATCACAGTCAGTGTATTGGCCATTGGTATTTTCTCGGCCTTTTTGCTGGTTGATTTGCAGCGCATCATCCGCGGTGGCGAAACCAACTACATCACAGCCACGCTGGCGGTGTATCTGGATGTCTACAACATTTTTGCTAATTTACTGGCTTTGCTGGGCATCTTTGGCGGGCGTGATTAATCCGAACGCTTGACCCAAACACAGCCTTTAAAAAACACCCGATTGCATCAGTGCATCGGGTGTTTTTCTTGGTCAGATGGATTCTGGCTCATAAGGCCAAATCAACTGTTTAATCGATTTGAGCGAATTGCTTGCGCAACCTCGTTCATTCATGTGCGAGTCAAGCAAGCGAGTTGGTTTTTGACTTGTTAGCGGCTTTAGCCGCTCTCAATGACTTTTCGCTAGGAGGGGCGTTTTGCTCACAAGGTTTCATGAATATACCTGAAAGGTACTCTGGCATTTCTTTTGTTAAAATTTTCCGTCTGTGTTTCATGGTAAATGCTAGATGCGCATAATTCTTATAATCACATGATATGACTGTCCTTTAGTTGCATTTCTTTGCATAAGGGTTGATTGAATGATGCGTAATATTTTAGTAAAATGATGCGACTGAGTCAGCTAAAGAAAGAGGATCATGCTTGTTGGTATCAAACTTCACGCCCATCCAACGCCTGAGCAAAAGAAAGTGCTTAGCCAATGGATGGGTTGCGCGCGTTTGATCTGGAATGCAAAAGTGGATGAAGAGCTATATCATCGTACTTTTGCGAACAAGTATTATCCAATAGGAACTTACGCCCCGATTGATAAAAAGGCAGCCCACTTCAAGTCAAAAGAGCTCACGCCTTGGCTCTATGACTGCCCTAGCCAAATCATTCGAAATAGTGCGACCAATTGGTGCAATACTTATTTCAATTTTATGAAAGGCTTGTGCGGCAGACCCAAAAGAAAGTCAAAATCAGACAGGGGGAGCATTCACCTCACAAGAGAATTATTCCGTTTTGAATATTGCTCCGACGGGAATATCCGTCTTTTCATTGGCTCAAAAACCAATAATATTGGTTACCTATCATTCAAAAAGCATGCCAATTTCAACACCCCTAAATCCATCTACATCCGTAAAGAAAGAGGACGTTACAGCATTTCCTTTTGCTATGAGGATGGCTTTGATGCGGTTGGTTTAAAAACCAATCAGCAGCATTTGGATTACCTACGTGATGAATCAGACGAGTATTTAGAGCAAAACACCATCGGCATTGATCGAGGTGTTGCGATTCCTGTCCAAGCCGGCGAAAAGTCGTTTGATTTCAGCGAAGGGCAAAAGAAAAACTTAAGCGAGTCTGAACGATATATAAAGCGGCTACAGCGTAGGCTCTCTAGGCAAACGAAAGGCTCGAACCACAGAAACGAAACGAAGTCTAAGCTCTCAAAGTCTCAGGCTAAGAAAGCCAATATCCGCAATGACTTTGCGCATCAAACGAGCAGAGCCATCGTCGATGGAAAAGAAACAGTGATTGTGCTAGAGGACTTAAAAACTTCTAACATGACTCGCAGACCAGCCCCTCAGCAAAATGAAGCCGGTCAATATCTGCCGAATCATGCCAGTCAAAAAGCAGGCTTAAATCAGGCGATCTTAAACGTCGGCTGGCATCAAATCGAAGTCTGCATTAGTTACAAAGCACACAAAGAAGGTAAAGCAGTTTTTAAAGTTGCTCCCCATTACACCAGTCAGGAGTGCGCCCAGTGTGGCTATACTCACCCAGACAACCGCAAAACTCAATCAAAGTTTCAATGCGGTCAATGTGAACATGCTGACAATGCCGATCAAAACGCATCGATGGTGATTAAGAAAAGAGCAATCAGGTTAATTAAGGACACTGGAACGGTGTTGTCAGAGAAAGGGGTTCTAATGCCGCTCTCTGATACTGGGCGTGGAGGAAAGCGTCAGACTAACAAAGCGCAAAGCAATGTTAGCCGCATCCAAAGAAGCGTCAAAAAAGAAAAAATAGCAGCTTAGCTGTTGTTTTGGAAGCTCGCTGCTTTAGCGGCGAGTAGTTCACCACCTGCAGCTTTCACAATCTCGCCCCATTTTGTGAATTCAGCGCGGTTGTACGCATCAAACTCCTGAGGTGTTGAGCCGACAGGTTCAGCACCCATTTGCAGGTAGTTTTCAGCAACCTTCGGGTCTTTCAGTGCTTTTTGAGCAGCTTGCGAAAGTGCTTCGACAATCTCATCGGGTGTATTTTTTGGTGCCCAATACCCATACCAAGTGGCCATATCAAAGCCTGGGTAGCCACTTTCATCAATTGTGGGCAAATCAGGCATTGCTTGCGCACGTTTCAGGGTTGTCACCGCAATCGGACGCAACTTACCCGCTTTAATCAAAGGTGTCGCTGAAGGCATCGAGTCAAACATCAGATCGACCTGACCACCGACCAAGTCTTGTAGCGCTGGGGCACTCCCTTTGTAGGGGATGTGTTTGATCTCAATATCTGCCAAACGCTTAAAGGACTCACCTGCCAAATGAGGCGCGGACGCATTACCCGATGAAGCAAAGTTCAGACCATCAGGTTTGCTCTTGGCGTATTCCACCAAATCCTGTACGGTTTTAATCGGAGAAGACTCAGGCACGACCAAGACTAATGGCACCTGGGCCAGTTGCGTGACAGGTTTAAAATCTTCCAGAGCATCAAACGTCGTTTTCGAATAAACGCTTGGATTAATCACGTGAATCGACGCATTTGCTAAGAAGGTGTAACCATCAGGCTGAGCTTTTGCAACCACATCACTGCCAATCATGCCGCTCGCACCAGCCCGATTATCAATCACAATCGGTTGACCCAAGATATTGGCCATTTCCGCCGCTGCCACACGTGCTGTTAAATCCGTAGGGCCACCAGGTGGATATGGCACCACCAGACGAATCGGTTTATTTGGGTAATCACCCGCAGCTTATGCCAAGGTGGTTAAAGCTGGCATCACTGCCAGTAATGCACCTACGCCCAGCAACATGCTTTTGCGAACATTTAATTTAAATACGTTCATTCAAGGTCTCCATTGATTGTGATTGCTATTTTTCCGGTTACACGGCGTTCGTTTAAATCATCTAGCGCAGCACACAACGCATCGATTTCATAAGTTTTGACAATCTCGGGTCGGATCCGACCATCGATTGCCAATTGCTGGAGTGCGCGCATCATGCCGCGCATTTGCGTTTCATACCGCACACTTTGATCGGTAGGTGTCCAACCAATATATTGGCCGTAGAAAAAACCATGCAAAGTCAGATTTTTTACGAGCATGATATTTTGTGGGAGTTTGGGAGGACGACCCGCAGCAAAACCAATGCTCAGAATCTGGGCACCTTGAGCCGTGCTTTTAAACACTTGCTCCATGAGTTGTGCGCCTACGGGGTCAAAAATAATGCTGGCACCCCCTTCTGTTTCTGTTTTGATTTTCTGTACCAAGTTCTCATCAGCCGAAGACAAGGCAAGATGTGCACCATGAGCTCTGGCCAGTTGACGCTTTTCCTCGGAGCTGGCCACCGCAATGACCTGTGCACCAAGTGTGCTTGCAATTTCAACTGCAGCCAGACCCACACCTGAACCAGCACCTAGAACAACGATTTGATCTTGTGGTGTGATCTGGGCCTTCCATACTAGGGCTGAATACGCAGTCCCATAAGACAGTGGAAGCGGCAAGGCTTGTTGCCAACTCAAAGCTTCAGGCACTCGATAAACCGTTGTTGCACGACAGTTAATTCGTTGCGCGTATCCACCCCAGCGTCGCATCGCGACCACACGATCGCCTGGCTTCAAACCCACGACATCCGCACCGCAGGCAACAATCCGTCCGTAGACTTCCGTCCCGGGGCTAAAAGGAAGCGGTGGATCTGATTGATACGTGCCACGGATCAGCAACTCAGTGGCATGACTCACAGTGGCATAAGCCACATCGATCGTGACTTCGTTGTGCGCAGGCGCACCTGGCATCGGAAGCTCTTCAACCTTAGCAACTTGCCTAGGATCCCCAAAAGACTGACACACTATCGCTTTCATCACAATGCTGCTCCTTGTTTTAAGATGCCCGCTTCACATAACGCATCCAAATGTTGCGCATCCACACCTAGACGACTCAAGACTTCGAGCGTGTGTTCACCAATCACGGGGGCGATTCCAAGCGCCTCAGCTCGATAAATTGCTAATGGCGAAGCCACCACTGGAATCGCCGGCAAACCTGTAATATGCTGCCAATGAAATGGCTGCAGATGTTCAATCTGAGCATGCTCAAAAATAGAGTCATAGTCCTGAATAACGGCATGCAAAACCTCATGCTGATTTAGGCGTTCAACCCAAGACTCAGTCGATGCTTGACTCAGCACTTCATCAATCAAACCGTCTAAAACCGCCCTGTGCTGCATGCGAACATCATTTGTCATAAAACGCACATCTTTAATCCACTCTGGCTTATCAAGCGCGTGGCAGAGCTTTTCAAATTGCGAGTTATTGAGTGTCACGACACTCAGTTGACCTGTCGCTGTTTGAAATACACCATTGGGTGCACTAACCGCTTCGACTGGACGTGGTCCAGCCATCTTGTGCTCAGTGAGCCCCATGGCCTGAAACGCCAGCATTGCTTCAAACAGACTCGTTTGCACATGAGAGCCTTTACCCGTTTCTAGCCGAACGTACAGCGCAGCAGCCAAAGCTTGCGCGGCATACATGCCCGTCGCGGCATCAACCATCAGCATCCCAACACGGCGCGGTTGACCATCGGGAGTGCGGTTCATATACATCAGACCAGAATCTGCTTGCATGACTGAATCCGTCGCAGGCAATTCCGCCGCAGGCCCTTCATCTCCGTAACCACTAATTGATACACAGATCACGTCGGGCTGCGTCTGACTCAAAGTTTCATAATCAACACCCAGACGTTTTGCGACACCGGGTCTGAAGTTTTGCACAACAACCTGACAGCTTTGTACCAATTTCTTTAAAAGCGCTTGCCCTTCAGGGTGTTTGGCGTCCAGAGCGACACCTAATTTGCCTTGATTAAACTGCAGCGATAATGCACTGTGATCACCATGTGAGGCACTCACAAAACGTCCCCAATCACCACTCGGTGGCTCAACCTTGATCACTTCGGCGCCTTGTGAGGCCATAATTTGCGCGCAATAAGGGCCTGCAATACCTTGACTCAAATCAAGCACACGAATTTTTCGCCATGGTTTAACCATGCTGATGTCTCCTTATATGTCGTAAATCATCTTAATATGCAATACTTCTTATGACAATACGCTAATTTTTATACTGACTGTCAAATGAAATTTGCCAATAATCTGGATTGGTCACGTCTACAACTCTTTGCACTCATCGTGGAGTCTGGTTCGATGGCACAAGCCGCACGTGATAGTGGAATGACTCGTGCCAATGTGTCACATCAACTTAAGATGTTAGAAACAGCACTTGGCGTTGAGCTAATTCATCGAACAACTCGTAAGCATGCACTCACACCAGCTGGCCAAATTCTGTTTCAACATGTACTTAAAATGCAGCAAGAGTCTCGTGAAGCATTCACGGCTATTGATGAACTTGGTAAACAAATTCGAGGCGAAGTACGGGTACGAATGCCTACAGGTCTAGGGCACTTATATCTCGCTCCGCTTTTACTCGATTTTGCCCGCGAACATCCTGAAATTCGTTTACGCGTCAATATTAATGATCATATTGCGGATCTGATCAGCAGCGATGTGGATATCGCATTAAAAATCGCCACCAACCTCAAAACCACCGAAATTGTGTCAGAAATCGGCCATATTCAATGGTGTTTGTGTGCGAGTGCCGCGTATTTCCAAACAATACGGCGTGTTGAGACGCCTGAACAACTCACTCAGAAAGCCTGGATTACGCCAGCAGCTTTTGGTAAAGAGGTCACCCTGCACTTTGGTCGCTACGATCAGAGCATTCCAATCAAATTCGTCCCACGACTACAGTCAGGTGACTATCCGTTTCTGGTGCAATCCGTTCAGGCCAGCATGGGAATCGCGGTTCTACCGCGATACGCCATCTGGGAAAAACTGCAATCGGGTGAATTGGTTGAAGTCTTGCCACACTATCAAATCTCGGGTGCCGATGCAGGCAATTCACTTTATCTGATGGCTTCTCGAGGACGATATCCAAGCCTAGCCGCACAAGCCCTCAGTGACTTTATCATTCGACATTTGCAGGCTCATATGAAAGACTGGTCAGCCTAAAAAGTGAACTGCCAGTCTTTCATACAACACCAGTCCAAATAAATCCTAATTGGCAGCCTGACCCACGGACAATCCACCGCAGGTATATATCACCTGTCCCGTGGTATAACCAGCCCGATCATCGAGCAACATAGCGACGATGTGCGCAATCTCTTCCGGTTTACCAATCCGTCCCAAAGGAACCGCTGCTTTAAGCGCCTGCGTTTGGGGTGAATCGTCTGGATTGGAATCACGAAACAACTCGGTCGCAATCGCACCAGGCGCAACCAAATTCACCGTCACACCATAAGCGGCCAGTTCCAATGCCCAAGTGCGTGTCATGCCGATCAAACCTGCTTTTGTAGCGCTATAAACGGTTCGCCCAACCTTACCTAACCCCGCCCGACTACCGATATTCACGACGCGTCCCATCCCTTGCGCTTTAAAAGCTGGAATGAGTGCCTTCGTCAAAATCATCGGTGCCAACAGATTCAAATTCACCATATCCTGAACTTCGGCAACCGTGACATCCTCCACAGCGGCCACATGAATCATGCCGGCATTGTTAACCAAGCGCACAATTTCACGCTGATCCCGCCAATGCTCAATCGCCTGTTGAGTAGCATCGGCATCCATCAAATCAACCGATTCAAAAAATTCACCCTTCAATGGCGTTTCACTCGGTGTGCGACTAAAGTTCAGCACTTCATAGCCATCATCGATGAGTCGCTTAACGATTGCGCGACCAATTCCGCGACTCGCGCCTGTTACTAATGCAAAAGGTTTTTCCATGAGTCCCACCTCCTCCGATAGGTTTTGATGACATCTTACAGGCTGGGCGCACTAACCATTCGGTTATTTCTATCAAAGTCACTAAGTACACCGTCAATGATGTATTGTGAGCAATTGAGATACATTACAAACAACAGACAATCACCCCAATTCGGTATTGCTGTTTAAAACGACGATTCAAAGGAGAAAACACTACAATGAACGGTTCACAGGCTATGGTCAAGACGTTGCTAGCCGGCAATATCGATGTCTGCTTTGCAAACCCAGGCACTTCTGAAATGCATTTTGTGGCAGCGCTTGATGAAGCGACCGAGATGCGCTGTATCCTTGGTCTTTTTGAAGGTGTGGTGACGGGTGCTGCTGACGGTTACAACCGCATTGCTGAAAAACCTGCTGTCACACTGCTGCATTTAGGACCTGGATTAGGCAATGGACTGGCCAACCTTCACAACGCCAAACGCGCACGTTCTGGCATTGTGAATGTGATTGGGCAACATACGCTGGATCACTTGCACAACGATGCACCGCTTAACTCTGATGTAGAAGCCGTCGCACGCCCCATGTCACACTGGGTTAAGACCTCAGTGACTGCGAATGAAGCTGCCGCTGACACAGCTAGGGCAATTTCCATTGCAAAAAGCCAGCCGGGTCAAATCGCCTCTCTAGTTTTACCCGCAAACTGCGCCTGGGAGGCGGCTGATCCCGGACACTACACGTTTGAACCTGCTTTCACTTATGCCGCACCTCTGGTGCAGACCATTGAAGCACTGGCTAAGCGTCTGTCTGATCCTGTTCAGGCAAAACAAACTGTGCTCTTTCTCGGTGGCGAAGCCATGTATGAGAAATCGACTTGGTTAGCGGGTCAGATTGCCGCAAAAACCGGTTGTCGCTTATTTGCTGAACAACGCAGCCGCCGTAGTGAGCGAGGACGCGGACGTGTCAACGTTCGACCGATTCCATTTCCTGTGGATGGTGCCGTTGAGGCGCTCGCTGGCACCAAAGAACTGGTTTTAATTGGCGCTGTGGAACCCGTTGCATTCTTTGGTTACCCTGATAAGCCACGCCGACTCGCACCTGCTGATTGCACCATCACACAAATGGCCAGTCCCGCCCACGACGCCTATGCTTCACTTGAAGCGCTGTGCGATTTAGTCGGTGCCGCCTCAGAAACTCCCGCACAACTGGCTACTGATCTACCAGCACCGACATTTACCGACGGTAAACCTGATGCAAGCAATATCGGCATGGTGATTGCAGGCGCCATCCCAGAGAATGCCATTTTGGTTGATGAAGCCATCACATCCGGACGCTCATTAGCCGCTGCAATGCCATATGCACCCGCGCATGATTGCATCGACATCACGGGTGGTGCCATTGGATTTTCATTGCCAGCAGCCGTCGGTGCAGCCGTTGCAGCGTCAGATCGACGCGTCGTGGTGATGGTGGGTGACGGGTCTGCCATGTACACTGTGCAATCACTCTGGACCATGGCTCGTGAGCAACTCAATGTCACGGTCGTCATCTTTGACAATAGTTCATACCGCATCCTTCGTGGTGAACTCAACAACATGGGAGGCCCTGAGCCCGGTGAAAACGCTGCGCGAATGCTAGATTTATCAGGTCCCGGACTGGATTGGGTCAGCATGGCCAAGTCACAAGGTGTGCCCGGTGTCGTCGCCAATACCCTTTCGGAGTTTGATCAAGCACTCAAACGAGCAAACAATACACCTGGACCAAGCTTAATCGCATTGCGAATCTAGTTGACTTAGTTAGAAATAAATCACTAAGCTGCCTGCATCAACTATTAGGTGCAGGCATTTTTTACGCCTATCAGTTTCTAATTTGATGCAACCCCTGCATCACAATTCGACTCTGTAACGGGGCCTCTGCGAGCGAATCATCCAACCGCGCACGGATCTGAGGTCGAATTATTTCCAAGTCAGCTGCATCCGTAAAATCAGGCATCGGACCATCCAATCCGTATCCCACCTCTCTGAGTAAAATCCATTCGAATCGTCGCAAAGTTTGATTCAGAGGCGCTTTTTGTGAAAGCAAACCTAGCGTCTGCTCGTAAGCATCAAACAATAAGGGATGCGGATCTTCTCGAGGCACTAAGCGCAAGATCAATTCATTCAAATACCATCCAGACATCAAATTAGACGCTGGCATTCCCAAAAAGCCTGCAATCTCAGCTTGTGTTAGAGTTCTGACCTCATTACGCCCCGCCCACGACAGTCGCAATGGTTGAAACGTTTGTAGAATCGTGCGCAATCCAGAATAGGGTCGTTTGGCCCCTTTAGCTGCGGCCAGAATCAGTCCATATTCACGCGACCAGATTTTAGCGATCACGGAAGTTTCGCGCCAAGGTGTCACATGCAAAACAAATGCCTGTGCGTCGAGAATTCGTGTTGAACCGCGTCGATTACTCATAACCTAGATCACGAAGACTGGCTTCACGATCTGACCAGCCTTTGCGAACTTTAATAAACACTTCCAGATGTACAGATTTTTCTAGTAAGCGTTCAATTTCTTGACGAGCTTCGGTGGCAATACGTTTCATGTGTACGCCCTTTGCACCCAGTAAGATGGGTCGATGACTTTCACGCTCCACAACCACACAAGCTTTAATCACCGCACGTGCATCAGTCTCATCCCACTCTTCAATCACGACCGTACAGCCGTATGGCAATTCATCACCCACTAGGCGGAAAATCTTTTCTCGAATCATCTCCGCCACTAAAAAGCGAACAGGGCGGTCAGTAATCGCATCTTCTTCATAGATGGCTTCACCTTGCGGCAAATGTTGACTCACTTCCTGAAGCAAGGCATCTAACTGCAAACCAGACTGTGCGCTTACAGGCACAATGGCTGAAAAATCGAATTTCTCTGAAACCTGTGCGATAAATGGCAACAAGGTTTCGCGGTTTTTAACCGCATCGACCTTATTGAGCACAAGAACCACGTCCATACCGGGTTTAAATAATTCCAGAAGCTTTTCATCCGCAGGTCCCCAGCGACCTGCTTCAACAACAAACAGAATGACATCGACCTGAGACAAAGTTTGCGTCACCACGCGATTCATCATTCGATTCATCGCACCCCCATGACGAGTCTGAAACCCTGGTGTATCCACAAAAATGAACTGAGTGTCATCCGTGGTCAATACGCCATGAATCCGGTGACGAGTCGTCTGGGCTTTGCGTGACACAATCGAAATCTTGGCACCAATCAGGGTATTCATCAGGGTCGATTTACCCACATTCGGGCGTCCAACCACAGCTACAAAACCGCAACGTGTCACAGAAGAAGTATTCATTAAATTTTTTAGTGATCGATTAAGAAACAAATGACTAGCACTTAAATTACTGATGCTTAGCTTACTTACGCTTTCGTTTTTGATCAGACTGTTCAGTCTCTCTCAAAATCAGTGCCATCATGTCTTGAGCTGCGCATTGTTCTGCCGCACGCCGACTCGGACCTGTCGCACCCACCTTGAGATTCAGTGCTTGTATTTCGCACACCACATCAAACAGTTGTTCATGGGCGACTCCCCGTGTATTGAGCACACGATACACCGGAATCGCCATCTTGCGAGCTTGTAAGTATTCTTGCAAATAGGTTTTGGCATCTTTGCCAACTTTTTTAGGATCGAGTGTATTAATTAGTTGGGTATACAGACGCGCAATCACTTGATGCGCCGCTTCAAAACCGCCATCCAGATAAATCGCCCCCAAAATCGCTTCAAATGCATCCGCCAAAATGGAAGGACGCCGAAATCCACCGCTTTTAAGCTCACCTTCGCCGAGCTTTAAAAAGTCAGAGAGTTTTAACTCAAGTGCCAAATCAGCCAGCGTTTCTTTTTTCACGAGACTGGCTCGGATTCTGGATAAATCACCTTCATCCAAACCTATAAATTGATGGTACAGCAAATCGGAAATCGAACTGTCTAAAATGGCATCTCCAAGAAATTCCAGACGTTCGTTATTTTTAAAACCTACGCTACGATGTGTCAGAGCTTGCTGCAAAAGACTAATATCAGCAAACGCATACCCCAAAGCCTTTTGTAAAGAAGAAAGTTTCATGACAAAGTCCTAACAGATTAATTCGACTTAATGAAAGCTTCCAATACGGCTGGGCTCAGAGAAGTTCATCCAGATAAAAAATGCTTTTCCGACAATGTTTTCAGCAGGCACAAATCCCCAGAAGCGACTGTCTAAACTGTTGTCGCGATTATCGCCCATCATGAAATACATATTCTCTGGGACGGTACACACCATGCCATCAATCCGATACTGACACTGATCCCGATACGGGTAACGCCAGATGGGTCTGAGATCTTGTCGGCTGCGCTGATCAACCAGAATCTTGTTTTCGACAGGCCCTAAGTTCTCGATAAACTGTGAGGCATACGCCAAACGATCCGGCTCATAATACTCGCCATCACGCTGAACCGGCACTTCTTTACCGTTGATGTAAAGACGCTTATTCAAATACGCCACTTCATCACCAGGCAATCCAATCAAGCGTTTGATGTAATCCACATCGGGTTCAACCGGATAACGGAAAACGATGACATCGCCTCGCTCAGGTTTATTAAACTCCACCAGTTCGGTATGCAAAATTGGCAGGCGCAGGCCATACGTAAACTTATTGACCAAAATCAAGTCGCCTGACTTCAAAGTCGGCAACATCGAACCAGACGGAATTCGAAACGGTTCCACCACAAATGAGCGCAACACAAACACAAACACGATGACTGGAAAAAAACTCGCGCAGTACTCAACCCACCAGGGCGTTTTAGCATCAGCAGCGCGTTTTGAGCGTAAAAACAAACGATCAACCAGCCATACGATGCCCGTGATCACCAACGCAATAAACAGCAATAATGAAAAATTCCAACTCATACGTGCTCCAGCCCCTATTACTTATCGTCCACTTGCAGGATGGCCAGGAACGCTTCTTGTGGAATCTCCACGCTACCGACTTGTTTCATGCGCTTTTTACCCGCTTTTTGTTTTTCCAGAAGCTTTTTCTTACGTGAGATATCACCGCCATAACATTTCGCCAAAACGTTTTTACGCAAAGCCTTCACGTTTTCACGGGCGATAATTTCTGCACCGATGGCAGCCTGAATGGCGACATCATACATTTGGCGCGGAATTAACTCACGCATCTTAGACACCATTTCCCGACCGCGGAAACGGGCATTGGAACGGTGACAAATGGTTGATAGCGCATCGACTTTGTCACCATTAATCAAAACGTCCACTTTCACCACATCGGCTGAGCGATACTCTTTGAACTCATAGTCCATCGACGCATAACCGCGTGAAACTGATTTAAGCTTGTCAAAAAAGTCTAAGACGATTTCAGCCAACGGGATATCATACTGCAGGTGAACTTGGCGACCGTGATAGGACATATCTAACTGAATGCCACGCTTTTGATTGCATAAAGTCATCACCGCACCCACGTAGTCTTGCGGCATAAACAAGGTGACATGGACAATGGGTTCGAGAATTTCTTGAATTTGTCCCACATCCGGCATTCTGGCTGGACTTTCAACCGTAATCGTTTCACCTTGATTCAGCGTCACTTCGTAAATGACTGAAGGCGCCGTTGTAATCAGATCCATATCGAACTCGCGCTCGAGTCGCTCTTGCACGATTTCCATGTGCAAGAGGCCCAGGAACCCACAACGGAATCCAAAACCTAAGGCCTGTGACACTTCAGGCTCAAACATCAATGCGGCATCATTGAGCTTTAGTTTTTCCAATGAATCACGCAGTTGATCATATTCACTACTTTCAACGGGATATAAGCCTGCAAAGACCTGAGGTTTCACCTCTTTAAAGCCTGGCAAAGGTTCTTCAGCAGGTTTGGCCGCCGTTGTCAATGTGTCACCGACCTTGGCATGCTCCAGTTCTTTAATCCCAGCAATCACAAATCCAACTTCACCCGCACTTAACTGGTCGCGTGCGACAGATTTTGGGGTAAAGACACCAATCTGATCAGCTGGGTGTGTTGCACCGGTTGCCATCAGTAAAATACGATCGCGCGCTTTCAATGTGCCATTGACAATACGCACCAGCATGACAACACCGACGTAATTATCAAACCAGGAGTCAATGATCAGCGCCTGCAGTGGGGCTTGCGGATCTCCGAGCGGCGCGGGCACTTTGGCTACGATGGCTTCTAGAATCTCATCGATCCCCTGCCCTGTTTTGGCACTGGCCTCAATCGCTTCTGAAGCATCAATTCCCACAACGTCTTCAACTTCTTCACGTGCGCTATCAGGATCGGCCTGTGGCAAGTCCATTTTGTTTAGGACTGGGAGCACTTCAACACCCAAGTCAATGGCGGTGTAGCAGTTGGCCACGGTCTGCGCTTCGACACCCTGCGATGCATCCACCACTAGCAACGCACCTTCACATGCAGACAAGGAGCGACTCACCTCGTAGGAGAAATCAACGTGCCCTGGGGTATCAATGAGGTTCAGATGATAGGTCTTACCATCCTTGGCTTCATAAGACAAAGAGGCAGTTTGCGCTTTAATCGTAATACCCCGTTCTTTTTCAATATCCATTGAATCAAGAACTTGAGAGGACATTTCCCGAGTCTGTAAGCCACCACAACGGTGAATCAGACGATCGGCAAGCGTAGACTTACCGTGATCAATGTGAGCAATAATTGAGAAATTACGAATATGCTGCATAAACCCGTATTCAAAACAAGTGAACTGTCGCATAAAAATATGTCGCGACATAAAAAAGGAGCGCCTGGACGCTCCTGACGTTGCGTGCCTGCGATCGGTTAGCTGACTATTTTAGCCGCTAACCGATCGCACACGGATCAATCCTTCTCTGGACGCACAAGTATCCATTGCGCTTGTCCATCGCGCTCAATCATCATACCAACTGATTTAACTGATTTTAGAGCCTTCACAAGTTCGACAAACTGCTTTGCAGAGGTCACATCATCATTACCAATCGTCACAATAATATCACCCGCATGAATTCCTGCTTGGGCACCGACACCTGTACTCTCAATCACACGCACACCTTGCTGCGGTTCTGCGCCATCTTTATCTTGACGTGTTTTATCGTCCAGATCAACGACGGTCAAACCTAATGCCGTGTTTTGAGCATCAGCAGAAGTTTTGTCGTCTGACTCATTTTTCTCTGTTGCCGTTTGTGTCCCTGGAATCTCTTCAACGGTGACTTTAAGTGTCACACGCTTGCCTTTGCGCCAGACCTCCAGTTTTGACTTGCTGCCGGGTTTTGTTTGACCCACAATGCGTGGCAAATCAGACCATTTTTCAATTTTCTTGCCATCGTAAGACAAAATAATATCGCCTGCTTGGACACCTGCTTTTTGTGCTGGGCTATCAGGCATGACACGCGTCACCATGGCACCTTTGGCTTCATCCAATCCGCTGGCTTCGGCCACGTCTTTATTCACATCGCCAATTTGCACACCGATTCGTCCGCGAGAAACACGACCTTGTTCACGCAACTGGCTCACGACTTTCATGGCTTCATCAATCGGAATAGCCAAGGAGATGCCCATAAACCCACCGCTTCTGGACACGATTTGTGAGTTAATACCAACCACTTCGCCTTCTAAATTCAGCAAAGGGCCGCCCGAGTTTCCAGGGTTGACAGCCACGTCAGTCTGAATAAAGGGTAGGTAATCACCCGTATCACGACCAAGCGCAGAAATAATGCCAGCCGTCACAGTGGACTCCAGACCAAATGGTGAACCAATCGCTAACACCCACTGGCCTTTGCGCAGATTCTGATCTGAACCAATAGGCAGACTCGGCGTATCTTTCGCATCGACTTGGATCAGCGCAACGTCGGTACGCTCATCACTACCGATGACCTTCGCTTTCAATTCGCGCCCATCCGTCATGGTCACCAGAATTTCAGAAGCGCCCTCAATCACATGGTGGTTAGTCAAAATCGAGCCATCATCTGAGATAAAAAAGCCTGAACCGACACCACGGGGCACTTTTCGCTCTCCGCCCTCAGGGGCGCCACGACGCTGTTCGGGCGCGGGCATGCCTGGTCCTTGGAAGTCAGGTCCAAAAAACCAGCGAAACATTTCAAAAGGATCTTGTGGGCCATGTGGACTTTGTCTGCCCTGCGGCATAGCCGGCACAGTCGAAGAAGTTCGAATATTCACCACCGCACTCTCAGAAGCCTCAATAATGCTCTCAAAGTTTGGCAAGCCTGCTAATTCCGCACTACGCGCCATCACGCTCATGCTCGATAGCATCAAAGCAATCGCCACAAGGCATGCACTAGCCATGGCAAACCAGCGATTGCGTGACGTTTTGTTCGTCACAACTTCTTTAGATTCAAAAAATAAAACTTC
Source organism: Orrella sp. 11846 (assembly GCF_048820935.1). Lineage (NCBI taxonomy): Bacteria > Pseudomonadati > Pseudomonadota > Betaproteobacteria > Burkholderiales > Alcaligenaceae > Orrella > Orrella sp. 11846. Next base: position 122,053 of record NZ_JBMERD010000005.1, on the reverse strand, counting down.
TGACATGATCAACTCCGTTCTGATCTTGTTTTGTGACAACATACATTGGTTGGTTATTTGCGTCGAATCGAATCAGCAACCCATAAAAGACTTTTTTCAGGTACATCACCCACAACCATGACCCAAAAGTCTTCTAGACGCTTGCCATACAAATAACCGGAGCGGCCTTGTCGCAGACCGGTAATTTGGTGTTGACTCAAATCACCCTGATAAGGTTCAATAAAAACTGAAATACTTGCTAAGCCATCTGTTAGAAGCAATTGATCGACTTCTCGACCGTCCTGGAACAAACGGCGTGTCTGTTGCGAAACATGGAAACCTGGTGGGGCATCGTAGGTCCAACCTAAACGTTCCAAATCAACAGGTGTTCGTTCTTGGGTGATTTTCTTCCAATCATGCGTCACCCAGTTCGACTCAAGCGCCGCATCACTCACATCTTCATTAATCACAACCTGCGTAAAAACCACTTGTTGTGCAACCAAACCCTGCTCATCAAGGACCTGCGCTTTTAACAACAGCCCAGTTTCTTGATCTGCACAAATGCGAACACCCGACCGATACGCATCTTTAGGGACTAGTTCGAGTTCCACACAATCACGTCCCGCCACACGCCCAGGTGCTGGCTTACGGACCAATTCATAAAACTTTGAAAAGTCTGATGGCATGGACATCAATAAAGCTGGAAATCTGGCTCGCTTACGCGCCTCTGTCAACACGACTTTTCGATCAGGGAGCACACACGTCACGACATTATCGTGACGGATAAACTCCCGCACAAAATTATCCAAGGCTTCTAAACGCTCACGTTCCGAATCGCCATCCAGTCGATGTGCAATCCGGTATGAATGCATTTGATCGTTGAAATAGTACGTAAAAACACCTTCATAATCCAAGTTACGAGCCGCATCTTGGATGTTCAATAAAATTTGCGCTGTATCGTCCTGCTTAGCAACCACTGGTGCCGACATCAACGCAGTCAGACTAGTCACTAATATGGATACCACCCAAGCGCGAACAAGATGTTTCACTGACCCACTCCAGGTACATACGAAGCCATCTGCACATTGATCGGTCCTGCCAGCTGACGATGGGCATCTAGATAATCATCAATCGCAACTTTGGGTAAAGGCTGCACCGAATGGCTCGATGCTTGTAAGTTCTGCACGGGTGAAACTGTACCTAATGAATCGCCAATCATAGGTTGTACGATCCAAACAACTGAAGCCACAGCCGCTGTAATTGCCAATGTTGGTAGTGAAAACCAACGACGCCAGCCATTTTGTGAAGGCGACGTTTCAACGCTCGGGTGCTGCGCTTCTGGAGTAACCGCAATTTCTGGCCTATGCACGGACTCACGCTCGAGTGCTGCTGACATCCGTATGGCAAACATTTGTGAAACAGGTGTTAATGCATCTGATTTGCGCATTACCTCACCAATCAGGTGGTAAGCCACCCAATCTTGCGTCTCGGCGTGCGAAACCGTTAACGTCATTTCCTGAGTCTGGATTTCACCATCGACCATCGCACAAAGCGATTCCCTGATTCCCAGCACCTGAACTGGTGCCTGATTTGCACCGTCTTGCTCAATCATGTGCTCATTGTCAGACATATTTCACCTTCAGATTACCAACGTCGATCACCATGCTGCTGCAGCAATGGTCGTAATTTTTGCGCAATGGCTTCACGCGCCCTAAAAATGCGAGAACGTACTGTTCCGATTGGACAATCCATCGTCTGCGCAATTTCCTCATAGCTCAGCCCCTCAATCTCGCGCAGCACGATGGCTGTTCGCAATTCTTCAGGTAGTTGCTCAATCGCTTCGTTGACGCAGGCTGCGACTTCTTGTCCCGCCAGAATAGATTCTGGCGTATTACTGTCTGTTAGGTTCTCAATTTCGTCAAAAGTTTCATCTGAATCACTTTGTGACAAATTAGGGACACTTGGGCGACGAGTTTGAGCTGTCATCCAGTTGCGTGCAGTGTTGATTGCGATACGATACAGCCAGGTATAAAAGGCACTGTCACCACGAAACTGTGGGATTGCGCGGTAGGCTTTGATGAACGTCTCTTGCATGACGTCTTCAATTTCATTTTGATCGCGCATCATGCGTGATAAGAGACGCAAAATCTTGCGTTGATATTTTAAGATCAGTAAATCAAACGCTTTTTTATCGCCATTCTGAACGCGCGCTACCAGTTCAGCATCGGCCTGACGTTCACTCATACCCTGATTCCTGACCAGACAGCCATACAAGCACCAGCGTCAGCTGACGCCATGCGGTCTGTGTGAAATGGTGACGCCACAAAATTAAATACCACGAATGCTTCCTAGATGCGCTTGTTAATTCAGAGAACTCCACGACAATACACCATGGATAGCGCCACATCGCTTGCAGCAACAATGGCATTTGCCCGTGATGATGGTGACAGACGCCTAAATGCGTTAATCGCACGCTTTTTGAAGGCTGATTTTTAAAATAGTGATAGTACAGCCAAAAAACAAGGCTAATCGGCAAGGCAAGGCTAAAAACCCACCATTCTGTCATCAACCAGCCAGAAATTAAAACTGCTGACAGTCCCAACATCTGAACCATCAGCAGTATACGCTGAGAGATCTGACGTGATAGCTGATCATCAATATCGAAGATCCAACCAGTCACCTCATCGTCTCTCAAAATCACACGCGTTTCACGATCATCGATCCGTTTGTACCACCGAAACCAAATGAGTTCGACAAAGCCACGTCAATTTGCATATCTCTGGCTTCATTGGCACAGTAATCCAGATCACACTCAGGATCTTGATTCTGAAGGTTGATCGTGGGTGGGGAGATCTGGTTGTAAACAGCAAGTGCTGTAAAAACCGCTTCGACCCCACCAGCTGCACCCAATAGGTGACCTGTCATCGATTTGGTTGAGTTCACAACCAAGTTCTTGGCATGCTCACCAAACACAAGCTTAAGTGCTTCTGTTTCGTTCTTATCACCCAATGGCGTTGAGGTGCCGTGCGCATTCACGTATTGAACCGAATCAGGGTTGATGCCACCGTTGCGCAATGCCATTTCGACACCGCGACGTGGACCATCCTGATCAGGCGCTGTGATGTGATGCGCATCTGAACTCATTCCGTAACCGGCAAGCTCACCATAAATTTTGGCGCCACGGCGACGTGCATGCTCATACTCTTCAAGCACCAACACACCAGCACCTTCACCCAACACAAAACCATCGCGATCGATATCCCAAGGACGTGATGCGGCCTGAGGATCATCGTTGCGCGTGGACAATGCACGCATTGCTGCAAATCCACCCACACCCAGCGGAGTGACTGAAGACTCAGTACCACCGGCAATCATCACATCAGCATCGCCATATTCGATCAATCGACCTGCGTCGCCAATCGAGTGCAAGCCCGTGGTGCAAGCGGAGACCACCGCATAGGTTGGACCTTTCAGTCCCAAACGGATTGACAGTTGACCAGAGACCAGGTTAATCAAACTGGCTGGCACAAAGAACGGAGAAATGCGCCGGGCACCGCGCTCGAGATACTCTTTTTGCATCTCTTCAATACGCTGCAGACCACCAATACCAGAACCGATGATGGAACCGATTCTGTCTGCGTTCTCTTCTGTCACTTCCAACCCACTATCTTGCCAAGCCAGCATGCCAGCGGCAACACCATAGTGGATAAACGTGTCCATCTGCTTAATTTCCTTTTTAGGAATAAAGTCAGACACATCAAAATCTTTGACTTCGCCCGCAATGTGCGAATTCAATTCACTGGGATCAAATCGTGTAATACGATCAATGCCACTTCGGCCATTGATGATATTGTCCCAAACAGTCTTCAGATCATTGCCCACAGGGGACACAATACCAAGACCGGTAATGACGACTCGTCGTTTCAAGAGATACTCCTGAGTGTTCAAAAGACAGCACAAACCAGCGCAATAGCAGGTTGTTAAATAACCTACTATTGGCTGCTAAGGTCTGTCCGTTTCTTATGCAAACCTGACGATTTGCATAACAGACAGGGTGACGACTTACTTAGAATTGGCTCCGATGTAGTCGACAGCTTGTTTCACATTCGTGATTTTTTCAGCTTCCTCATCGGGAATTTCACATTCAAACTCTTCTTCCAGTGCCATGACCAGTTCGACCATATCGAGGGAGTCTGCACCCAGATCATCCAGAAATGAGGATTCGCTTTTGATTTCAGCTTCGTTGACACCAAGCTGTTCAGCCACGATTTTCTTGACGCGCTGTTCGATGTTTTCCATTCATGCTCTCCAAAGGGGAAAATTTTGAGAATTATAGCTAAGCAAAAAAAATCAGGACATGTACATGCCACCATTGACATGTAACGTTGTACCTGTAATGTAACCTGCTTGATCGCCAGCGAGAAACGCCACTGCTTTCGCAATGTCTGTTGCTTCCCCAAGTCGACCAAGCGGAATCTGGGTCATTAAACCTTGTTTTTGCTCATCACTGAGCACACGGGTCATGTCCGTATCAATAAATCCAGGTGCTACGCAGTTTACCGTGATATTACGACTTCCGAGCTCACGAGCCAAGGCGCGAGACATTCCGGCTACGCCAGCCTTTGCTGCGGCATAGTTGGCTTGTCCAGCATTACCAATCGAACCCACGACAGAAGTCACGTTAATAATACGACCTTCACGCGCCTTCATCATAGGACGTACAACCGCGCGACACAAACGGAACACACTGTTCAAATTGGTCTGCACTACCGCATCCCAATCTTCGTCTTTAAGACGCATCGCCAGATTATCACGCGTAATACCGGCATTATTCACCAGAATATGCGGACCACCTTCTTTCGTTAAAGTTGCCATCAAAGCATCGACAGCGGGCACATCGTTAACATCTAGCGCCACGCCGTGACCTTTAAAAGGCTCCAGATAGGCCTGAATCGCTTGCGCGCCACTTTCCGTGGTTGCGGTTCCATAAACTGTCGCACCACGCTGTGCAAGCTCAAGGGCAATCGCTTTCCCAATACCTCGTGATGCCCCTGTAACTAGCGCAATTTTTCCAGCAAGTTCCATTCCAATTCCTATTTCGTTGTCTGCTCAGCGTCCAGTTTAAGCTTCTTCTCGAAGCACATCGATCGCTTTTTGCATGCTTTGCGGATCATTTACGGACAGACCAACCAGATCACGATTAATACGTCTGACCAAACCCGACAGTACTTTACCAGGTCCACATTCAACAATATGCGTCACACCCTGACTGGCCATGGCTTCAATCGTCTGTGTCCAACGCACAGGATGCCACGCTTGATCAACCAGCGCCTGACGAATTGCATCAGGACTTTGATGAGTTTGAACATCGACATTATGAATCACAGACACTTTTGGAGCCTGAATATCAATTTTATTGAGTGCGTCTTGTAAAACCACTGCTGCAGGTCGCAACAAACTGGAGTGAAACGGTGCGGACACTGGCAAACGAACTGCACGTTTTGCGCCTGCTTGCTTAGCTGCTTCCATGGCGCGCTCAACCGCATCCACATGGCCCGCAATCACAACTTGTGCTGGGGCATTAAAGTTCACAGCCTCGACCACTTCAGATTGGGCGCTTTGTTGGCAAACCGCCAACACTGCATCATCTTCTAATCCCAAGATCGCCGCCATCGCGCCAGTCCCAACAGGCACCGCTGCTTGCATGGCGTCCGCGCGTACTCGAACAGCGCGCACGGCATCTTGTAAATCCATCGCGCCCGCCGCTGTCAAGGCCGCATATTCACCCAAGCTATGGCCAGCCATCACGCTGGCTTGTGGACCACCAGCGGCTTGCCAAGCTTCAAACATGGCGACAGAGGCCGCCAACATCGCAGGTTGCGTAAAGGTTGTCAGATTCAACTGCTCGACTGGACCATTGGCAATCAGTCCAGTCAGATCTTCATTCAGGGCTTCATTAGCCAGTCGCAACACCTTATCACTGGCTGCGTTGCCTTCCCAGGCTTGCATCATGCCAACTGTCTGAGAACCTTGGCCTGGAAATACGAATGCAAACTTCTTCATGTAAAACGTTCCGTCTCTACGTAATTAGAATAATCGTCAGTCAGGGCTTTTTTTCAGCCCATCGTTGCAACCACTGAGCCCCACGTAAATCCGCCACCAACCCCTTGCAGCAGCACGCGCTGGCCATCCTTAATTCGACCATCACGTCGAGCCGCATCGAGCGCCAAAGGCACACTGGCTGCTGAGGTATTTGCATGCTGATCCAAAGTCACAATCACTTGTTCCATCGGCATGGCGAGCTTTTTAGATAAAAACGCAAGAATTCTCAAATTCGCCTGATGTGGAATCATCCAATCCAAATCAGCAGTTGTTAATCCTGCATCGGCAAGCGTATCACGGGCCGAACGTTCCAGCACAGAAACCGCTTGTTTAAAAACGGCTTGTCCATCCATTCTGAGGAACGGATCACCTGTCACCGCCCCATCACGCACCTGACCAGGCACGTTCAGAATCTGATTCAAACTGCCATCCGCATTGAGCCTTGCGGCTTCAATACCTGGCTGATCAGAAGCTTGCAAGACAACAGCCCCGGCTCCATCACCAAAGAGCACGCAGGTTCCCCGATCATTCCAATCCAGAATCCGCGTAAAGACTTCAGCACCGATCACCAGTGCATTTTTGGCGCGACCCGCACGAATAAAACTATCAGCCGTTGTTAAGGCATACACAAAGCCACTGCACACCGCTTGTACGTCAAATGTTGCTGCACCCTGATTACCCAGCGCAGACTGCACTAAACAGGCTGTACTCGGAAAAATAAAATCTGGTGTGGACGTCGCTAAAATAATTAAATCGAGATCTTTTGCGCTAACACCCGCATTCTCAAGTGCACGTTGAGCCGCCTGTATTGCTAAAGTGCTCGTCGTCTCTTCAGGAGAAGCCTGATGGCGTTGATGAATTCCGGTACGGCTGACAATCCACTCATCGGATGTCTCAATCCCGCGTTGACCAAGCTTTTGTGCCAACTGTTCGTTTGTAACAACGTTCTCGGGCAGGTAGCTTCCTGTTCCGATAATGCGAGAAAAAATCTTGGATTGCGTCATGTCTCTGAATCCTGCTCCGATGAAGTGGATGTTGGCATCTGGGTTAATGAGGCGATCGTTGAAGAGATGCGATCCAGTAAACCTGAATCAACCGCCTGCCGCGCACGCTCCAACGCGCAACCAAAGGCAAAAACATCGGCTGAACCATGGCTCTTAAACACCACACCCCGCAGACCCAATAAAGCTGCCCCATTGTACTGTCGGTTATCAACCCGTGCCTTAAAGCGTTGTAAGACGGGACGCGCAGCCAGCCCCGAGAGCTTGGACACAGTGGATCGATGAAACTCTTCTTGAATCATTCGCCCCATCATCTTGGCCAGCCCTTCAACGGACTTCAAAACGACGTTGCCCACAAACCCATCACAAACGACAACATCCACTGTACCCATAAAAATGTCATCACCTTCGACATTTCCATAAAAATTCAGTGGACTGGCTCGTAAATACTCAGCAGCCAATTTGACCGTATCATTGCCTTTAATGACTTCAGAGCCAATATTTAATAGACCAACCGTCGGCAACAAGTCGGATTCACGCATCTGCACCAGAGCAGATCCCATGATGCCAAACTGCAGCAAATGATCCGCCGTGCAATCCACGTTCGCACCCAAATCTAACATGGTCGTCAAACCACCTTTGATGTTGGGCATGGCTGTCGCAATGGCCGGACGATCAATGCCTTCTAAGGTTTTTAGGACATAGCGGCTAATGGCCATCCAAGCGCCGGTATTACCTGCAGATACACACGCCTGCGCACGACCTGACTTCACAAGTTCAGCAGTCACACGCATCGAAGAGTCTCTCTTGCGACGCAAAGCAACTTCAACCGGATCATCCATCAGGACAACTTCGCTCGCATGTACAACTTCAAGGCGAGCGAGAACCTGACCATCAATCGCATGCTGCGATTTGGCCGCCTCGATTTCTTCAGACAGACCTACGAGCAAAAGCTCACAGTCAGGGTGATTTTTCGCAAACTCCAGCGCCGCTGGTACGGTTACGGGAATCCCAAAATCCCCGCCCATGCAGTCAATTGCAATTCGAATAGAAGTGTTCACACGTCAAACGGCACTGCCAAAGACAGTGGACCGCCTCCCGTTACCCGTCTTATTCGTCAGCTTTAGTTTTCAGGACTTTACGGCCGCGGTAAAAACCATTGGGGCTGATATGGTGACGCAAGTGCAATTCGCCTGTAGTTGGCTCAATTGCGGTTGGCGCACCTGTCAGCGCATCGTGCGAACGACGCATACCGCGTCTTGAGGGGGATTTTTTATTTTGTTGAACAGCCATGATGACTCCTACATAAACGCGTATTGAACGCGCATAACAGTTTTAAATTAAAAGATGCTTTTCGTAAAAGAATGCACGAATTAGATCACATTCAGTCTTTTACTTGTGTGCAAATGCGTTTCTAAGCGCATTTGCGCAACTCACCAAACCTGAACAAACTCGCTCAAATCTTGGCTTAGTCGCGTTTTGTTTTGAGATTTGCCAACACCTCAAAAGGGTTCTCCCGAACATCCTCAACCTCGTCAGGCTCTTCGGAAACCTTGATATTCTCAGAACATGTCGCGTGCTTAGGCACATAAGGAATTGCTAGGATCAACTGATCTTCCAACAATTCCATCACATCAAACTGACGTGAACCCACCAACATTTCAGGCTCATCAGGATCGACATCCTCCCGTTCAGCCTCATCGAACCGAGCTTGAGTAACCACATCGAATTCGATCTGCTCTGACACCAACACGTCCATTTCTTCCATGCAGCGCTGACAAGTTGTCACAACCTTCGCTTGAAGACGTAGCAAAACGCGCTCACGCTGTCCGACCTTAGACTTTCCCTGCAGCTCAAACCACAACACGCCGCGATCATCTTCCCGCAGCTCATCGATTGTCAATACGCGAGGCTGTACAGCAAAGCCTTCCAGCGCTCGATCCATCAAACTCAAAGAGAAAGCGCCGCGCAAAATCTCATGGTTTTTTGCAAAAGCCCAAAGATCCAATCTTGAAGGAGCTCCCCAATGGCTCTGGCAGCTCAGACGCCATGCACGTGCACCGCCCCAATCCGCGTCCATTCATAACTCCTTTCAGAGAAAAATCAACCCTGCGCGCGCCGATCCATTGGTCAAACCAGCTTATTCCCTAAGTGAGGATCAAGCTTATCGAAGCACAAAGAAATGAGAAAATCCCACTATTCTAACCTGAAACGTGATTGACAACAACGCACTTGTGGAGACATCATAAACCCATGACAAAATACGACATGCCTGACCTGATCCTTGCATCAAGCTCGACCTATCGACAAGCCCAACTCCGGACGCTGAGTCTACCCTTTCGCTGCGTTGTCCCTGAGATTTCTGAAGATGCACTTCCCTATGAATCACCCGCTGGATTAGCCAGACGGCTTGCTCTTCAAAAAGCCCAAGCAATCGCCAAGCAATTTCCAGACAGCATCGTGATTGGTGCCGATCAAGTCTTAAATCATCAGCTCAACCCCTTGGGTAAACCCATGACTCATGCACGCGCATTTGAGCAACTGACTCAGCTTTCTGGACAAACCGTCGTCTTTCACAGTGCTGTCGCACTTATCAGTGCACAGACACAACAAATTCGATGTGTCGATTGTCGGGCTCAGTTTCGAACTCTAACACCTGCACAAATTCAGGCCTACTTAAAACATGAACGTCCTTATGACACTGCAGGCAGCGCCAAAGCTGAAGGTTTGGGGATCACTTTATTAGCTTCGTTAGAGAGCAATGATCCGAGTGCCATCATTGGCTTACCCTTAATCGCGCTCACAGACATGCTAAGCCGGATTGGACTCAACCCCCTGGAACACATCTCGTCCCACTCCACCATCACAGATATCGAAATGCCATCTGAACCTTAAATCGCATTCTTGTCAGCACAAACATCGCGTACTATGCTTGCCTATTCTTTTTGAGGCTTGTCGTTATGAAAGGCACTTTGCATCTCATCCCCGTCGGTCTTTCCGATACTCATGCAGACCAGTGGTTACCTGCCGGCGCAATCCAGACCGCAGCACAACTGACGCATTACATCGCTGAGAACGCAAAAACCGCGCGTGGTTTTTTAAACAAAATGCCACTTGAACATGCGTTGCAAAGTATCCACATTGAAACCCTAAGCAACAAAACCACCGACAGCGCCATTCGGGAATGGCTTGCACCTCTCAAAGATGGAATCGATATCGGCTTAGTGTCTGAAGCCGGTTGTCCAGCCGTGGCAGATCCCGGCTCACGGGTTGTCACACTGGCTCATCAAATGAATGCGCGTGTACGACCATGGGTTGGACCTTCTTCAATTTTGCTGGGACTTATGGCTAGTGGCTTAGATGGTCAACGGTTTGTGTTTCACGGTTATGCACCTATTCAACCTGATGCGCGTATTAAAACCTTGCGACGCTGGGAACAGCAATCTCGTCAACAAACGCAAACACAAATCCTGATTGAAACACCTTATCGAAACGCAGCCATGATTAAAGCGCTGACCGAAGCACTCAGCCCTCAGACTCGACTTTGCGTGGCAAGCGCACTGACCAGTGAAACAGAATGGATTAAAACGCAGACAATTGCACAATGGAAACAAACCCAATGGCCTGACCTGTCTCGTGCACCCACCCTATTCCTGTTTCAAGCTTAAGTTTTGCGCTGAGCATACCTCACAACGCGCCAACCTAAAAGCACCGCAACCAGCGTTCCATATACCTGAACCTGCGTAAAATCGAGCTTACCCGATTTATGAAGCCAGATATGAATCACTGCGGTAATGGCCAGCACATACACGAGACGATGTAATGCTTGCCAGCGCGACCCCAGACGTCGCATAGCCCAACGGTTGGACGTCAGCGCAAGCGGCAGCATCAACAGCCAAGTCAGCGCCCCAAACGTCACAAACGGTCGTTTAACCACATCCTCCAGCATCCAGGACAGGCTCAGACCATGTTCAAATACTGCCCAACCAAAAGCGTGCAAACTCGCATAAATAAATGTCGTTAGACCCAGATCTCGGCGTAATCGAAGCAATGCGGGTTGGCGCAAAATCACTCTGAGCGGTGAGATGCTCAAGGTCAGCAATAAGGCCACCATCGTCCAAGTGCCACTGGAATGAATCAGAAACTCCGGCGCATTTAAACCCAGACCATCTGTCCAACCCAAATAAAGCCAACGCAAAGCGGGCAGCGCCCAGACGATTCTCAACCATGGGCGAAGACGGTCAACCGTGTAAACAGATAGCTTCACAAACAGGTCCTTCGAAGCAAAGCCATTTCAAACAACCTAATAGTTTTTTCTGAGATCCAGACCCGAATATAGGCTCGCGACCTGATCCGCATACCCATTAAACATGAGTGTTGCGCGCGGTGATGGTCCGAACACACTGTCATTGCCCAATCGACGCTCCCGTGCCTGACTCCACCGAGGATGGCTCACTTCGGGATTCACATTGGCATAAAACCCGTACTCATGCGGTGCAACCTCTTCCCAGCTAGACACAGGCTGCTTTTCTGTCAATCGAATTGTCACAATGGATTTGGCTGATTTAAAGCCATATTTCCAAGGTACCACCAGTCGCACAGGCGCACCGTTTTGATTAGGCAACACCTCACCATACAACCCAAAGGTAAGCAATGTCAGTGGATTCATCGCCTCATCTAAACGCAAACCTTCACGATAAGGCCAATTCAGAATTCTGGATTTCAATCCAGGCATTGCCTTAGGTTGCATGTCCGTGACAAATTCTACATATTTCGCATTGCCAGTTGGTTCTACCTGTTTCAGAAGATCAGACAAGGGATACCCAATCCAAGGAATCACCATCGACCAGCCTTCAACACAGCGCAAACGGTAAATACGTTCTTGCATGCCCGATAGCTTGAGCAAATCTTCTAAAGCAAAGGTTTTAGGCTTCAGAACCTCACCCTCAACGCGCACAGACCACGGATCTGTTTGCATTGCAGATGCATAGCGCGCTGGGTCTGATTTTGAAGTACCAAACTCATAGAAATTGTTATAACCCGTCACCACTCGCTCGGGCGTTAAGGCATCCATGACAGAAAACGTTGGATTCAATGTGGCATCCAAACGCAAATCAGAAGATTCGGGCGTATTAGCCGATGCAAAGCCAGGTCGCGTCGCCCCCGTCAAACCTAAACCCAATAACGCACCAGCGCTCAACAACTGACGACGCTGTCGCCAGACCGTCTTGGACGTAATCTCACTTCCCAAGGGTTCATTCCAACGATTTCTCATATACATCCCCATGAGCGGCGATGTCGATCACAGATCGTTATGAGCCGCTACGTTCCAATAACCATGTCTGCAATTCCGGCAAACTTGTCACAAGTCCGACATTCGAAATCTGGTTGAGTTCACTTTCAGGATGTGCACCGTAAGTTACACCCAACCCGGCCATGCTGGCATTAGCTGCCATCGTCAAGTCATGTGAAGTATCACCCACCATCACAGCAGACTCAGCCTTCAGTCCTAACTCATTCAGAATTTCAAACAACATCGCTGGGTGTGGCTTTCCAGCAGTTTCATCGGCACATCGTGTCGTTGCGAACCAATGCCCAAGATCACCACGCGCTAATGCACGATCAAGCCCACGACGACTCTTGCCAGTCGCAACGGCCAACAACACATTTTGATTCGCTAGAGCTTCCAACATCGGAATAACCCCATCAAAGAGGGTCATTTCAGGGTCTTTACGGAAAAAATGATGCTGATAACGCTCGATGAACTTTTTCACATCCGATTCACGCAGATCAGGCACCGCATGCTTTAGTGCCTGTTTTAAGGACAAACCAATCACCCAGCTCGCTTGCTCATCACTCGGCACAGGCAGTCCGAGATCTGCACTCGCCGCCTGAATTGCCCGCGTGATGTCCGCTGTGGAGTCCATCAACGTGCCGTCCCAATCAAACACAACCAATTGATACTGACTCACAAACCCTCCGCTATTTTTAAAGCCTGCTCACAAGCAGGTGGCAACGGCGCATGCAACTCCAGTTTCTCTTGCGTTAATGGATGCAGAAACGTCAAATGCGAAGCATGTAAAAACATCCGTTTAAACCCAAGCTGCGCAAATTGCTGATTCACGCCTTCATCACCATACTTGTCATCACCCACAATCGGATGCCCTTCATGCGCCATGTGTACCCTAATCTGGTGGGTTCGACCCGTCATCAACTGGGCATCAACCCAGCTATATGAAGCATAACGCTGCACACATGTCATGATCGTATGTGCGTGCATGCCTTCCTGATCCACCCGCACACGACGCTCACCGCTGACCGTCAGCCAGCGCAATAACGGCGCACGCAAATGCTGACGATCGTTTAGCACCCGACCGCAAACCAGTGCTGCATAATGCTTTTCAATGTCGCCTTCTCTCATCATCGCATGCATACGCACTAACGCACGACGCTGCTTGGCCAAAATCAATAAACCCGAAGTATCTCGATCAAGTCGATGAACCAATTCGAGATATTTCCACTCAGGGTGTGCAGCCCGTAATGATTCGATCACACCGAACGACACACCGCTACCTCCGTGCACAGCAACACCCGCGGGTTTGTCAATCACGATCAGGGCATCGTCCTCGTACACGATCGGATAAACCCGAGCCGGCACAGGAGCTTGCGTAGTCTGGGCAATCCGAAACGGTGGAATACGCACGACATCGCCAATTTCCAAACGGTAACTGACGTTCGTACGACCACGGTTCACACGGACTGAACCCATGCGCACAGACTTGTATACATGGCTCTTAGGAACCCCTTTACAGAGTCGCATTAGGAAATTATCCAGTCGCTGACCTTCATGGGCAGCCGTCACTTCGACCAGACGTACCGCGGCTGTCTGTCCTCGATTTGGTGAATGGTCTTTGCGCTTATTCAAAACAGGCATATAATTCAGTCAGCCTTAAAAGATCAGGAATGCGAATGACGTTGAGACGACGCTTAAAAATCACGTGTCTCCGTCCTGGCATCGATTGTACCGCCAGCTTCGCCGGATCGAGGGTGACCGTTGGCTGGAGACCAGAAGTCCCAGCTCGGCTGAAACGAATGACTTACAAGAAAACTGTCGATATTTCTGCCACCAGGCAAGCGATCACGCATTGACTGGGGCTTACTTTATAAATTTTGCGGACTTAGACTGTAGTTGAATTGTGACCGACTGTATCCACATGGCATTGATGACTCAAAAACGGTATGTGCCATGCGACTTGTGAACTAATACAATGGCTTGGTTGAAATAAACAACCAGGCCTGAGTTCGTTGGAAAGCCGATTTCAACGGTCTCCTGGGCTGCGCGGCATTTTTTATGCCGCTGCAATCTGATGGAGATTTCGAATGAAACGAATGTTGTTCAACGCAACGCATCAAGAAGAACTGCGCGTTGCTATTGTTGATGGGCAAAAGCTCATTGATCTTGATATTGAATCTGCGGGTAAAGAACAGCGCAAAGGCAATATCTACAAGGGTGTCATCACCCGGATTGAACCAGGCCTAGAAGCCTGCTTTGTGAACTATGGCGAAGAGCGTCACGGTTTTCTGCCCTTTAAAGAAGTGGCAAAGGCCTACTTTAAAGAAGGCGTTGATGTCCGCTCTGCCCGTATTCAGGAAGCCCTGACTGAAGGGCAAGAACTGATTGTTCAAGTTGATAAGGAAGAACGCGGCAACAAAGGCGCCGCCTTAACCACATTCATCTCATTGGCAGGCCGCTATTTAGTCCTCATGCCCAACAATCCTCGTGGTGGCGGTGTTTCACGACGCGTGGAAGGTGAGGAACGCCAAGAACTGCGTGAAGCCATCGATCAACTCAATATCCCTCAAGGAATGAGCATCATTGCCCGTACAGCAGGGATTGGCCGTTCCGTCGAAGAATTGCAATGGGACCTGTCTTATTTGCAACAACTCTGGAGTGCCATTGATAGTGCTGCTAGCGCCAACGTGGCACCCATTCTGATTTACCTCGAATCCAGCTTAGTCATCCGCGCGATTCGCGATTACTACTCACCTGACATTGGTGAGATTCTGATTGACACCAATGATATTGCCGATCAGGCAACCGCTTTCATGAGCGTGGTCATGCCGGACAACGTCCAACGTGTCAAACGCTATCAGGATGACATTCCGCTCTTTTCTCGATTCCAAATCGAACATCAAATCGAAACCGCATATTCCCGTCATGTGCACCTGCCTTCTGGTGGTTCCATTGTGCTTGACCACACCGAAGCGCTGGTCTCTATTGATGTGAACTCTGCACGCGCTACACGCGGATCAGACATCGAAGAAACGGCATTACGTACAAACCTAGAAGCTGCTGAAGAAGCAGCCCGCCAATTACGTTTGCGAGATCTGGGCGGCTTGATTGTCATTGACTTTATTGACATGGATGACAACAAGAACCAGCGTGCCGTTGAAAACCGCTTGCGTGAAGCTTTGCACGTTGATCGTGCCCGTGTACAAATGGGTAAGATCTCCAAATTTGGTCTGATGGAGCTCTCACGTCAGCGTTTGCGACCCGCACTGAATGAAGGCTCACACGTCACTTGCCCACGATGCACGGGCACAGGCGTCATCCGTGATGCCGAGTCCAGCGCCTTACATGTGCTGCGCTTGTTGCAAGAAGAAGCCATGAAAGACAACACAGCAGCCGTGCATGCACAAGTGCCTGTGGATGTTGCCACTTTCTTGCTCAATGAAAAACGCAGCGACATTGCAAAAATTGAAGCTCGCCTCAAAATCAACTTACTGTTGATCCCAAACAAGCACCTTGAGACACCGCATCATATTATTGAGCGGTTACGTCACGACGATCCTCGTCTTGAGCAGCTGGCTTCCAGTTATGAATTAATTCAAGCACCGTCGACCGATGAAACTTGGTCACCACGCACGCACGAAATTAAGCCCAAACCTGAGGCACTGGTCAAAGCGACCACACCCTCACAACCTGCACCACCTGCCACACAAAAACCGGCTGCGACGAAAGCAGCCAGCAATGCGGGCGCTTCACTTGGTTTGTTTGCCACCATCAAACAATGGCTATGCAAAGTGTTTGGATCAGAAGAAGCCGCCCCTGAAAAAACTGACAAAGACACCCGCCACAAAGGCGGTGCACGCAGTGGCGCTAAACGCACCTCACAAGGCAAATCAGCCGATGGTCAGCAGCGTAATCGCCGTCCGTCACGCCAGAGCACTCAAAATCGTCGTAAAGCAGATGCTGCCAGCGATACACAAGACAGAGGCAACAGCCGCACGACACCTGAGAATAAAGCCGCTCAGGCAACAGATGAAAGTGGTGAAACACGGACTCGCAGCAGCCGCACCCGTCGTGGTCGTCGCAGTTCGAATAAGTCACAAAACAATCTGCAACAGAATGCGGCGCAACAAACAGACACCAGTGTCAACGAAGCAACCGCGACTGAGGCACAAACCACAGCACGTCCTTCCAGACAGTCTCGTAACGCGCAGCAACAGGCCCAAACAACACAACCGGCCTTTATTCCTGTCGCCGATCAGGCTGCTGCTGAATTAAATCAGTCAGCTGCCGAGCAACCCGGTGTAGAGTCGACCGAGTCGCGAGAAAACGGCACAACTGAGCGCACATCGTCATCACGCCGTCGTGGCAGACGAGGCAGACGCTCAAACAACAATACGGCTACAGAAAACACGACCAACAACCTGCAAGAAACAAGTTCAGCAACAGCAACCGTTGAATCATCTGCAGAATCCTCACCAACGCAACCTGTTGAGTCGAAGCCTCAAGTGGCACAGCCTGAGCAACCTGCACAGGCTCCTGCTGCACCAGTTCAAACTGCTGCGCCAGAGGCCGATAAGCCTGCTCCGGCACCTGTCGCAGAACCAGCCACAGAGAAACCTGCACCTGTTGAAACCGCTGCAGTCACAGCTGAACCTGAATCGGTAGAAACGGTTGCTAGCGAGGCAACTGTCACAACTGAAGTGTCAGCACAAGTTGTACCTGCTGCCCAAGCAGCACCGGTTGCGGTCAGTTCGGTGGAAAGTACCCCCGAGACACCTGCCGTTCAAGCGGCTGCTCCGACACAAGAAGCGACTGAACCACAGCCACGTCTGACACAGATCGAAACAGGTGATACGCAAGCCGTATCAGCCGTTGAAGCGCAAGCGACAACTCAAGTGAAAACTGAAACGTCTGAATCTGTTGAAAGCACATCTGCAGAAACGTCGCAAGCCTTGGCCAGTGTTGAAACGCAAACCACTGAAACAACGCAAGTGACCGTGTCCGCTTCAACCAATGGAACTGCGTCTGACTCTGTCATTAAAACAGATCGTCAAGCATTACATACGTTAGTGCAAGAAATCGGCCTTAAGTGGGTTGAGAGTGATCCACAACGTGTGGCAGCAGCATCCAAAGTGCCATATCGCGCACCAACTTTAGGTCGTGCACCCCGTATTCAACCACCTGTTACACAAGTGAGCTTAACGCAGGTTGAAACACGGACTTCAGCTTAATCCGCTGATATCGATGCGTGAAAGTTCGACTTAACTCAATTTAAGTGGGACTTTTATCATCGATAGCACGATTGTTTTCTGAGATCGTGGACCAATAAAAAACCGGCGTTTCGCCGGTTTTTTATTTGATCAAAACTTCAATCAAAGAACAGTGAATCAAGCTTGAAGATCCACCGTCTGATTCATAAAGATTCCCATAATTTGAGCAAGTTCATTGCGCATTTGGCGACGATCGACCACCATATCCACGGCACCCTTCTCTAGCAGAAACTCCGCACGCTGGAAGCCTTCTGGGAGTTTTTCACGCACCGTTTGCTCAATGACTCGAGGCCCTGCAAATCCAATCAACGCTTTTGGTTCAGCAATGACCACATCACCAACAAACGCAAAACTTGCCGAAACACCACCCATGGTGGGATCAGTCAAAATGCTGATAAAGGGCAAACCTTGATTGGACAGCTCTGATAGCGCAGCATTTGTTTTAGCCATCTGAAACAAAGAGAACAGACTTTCTTGCATTCGGGCACCACCCGAGGCGGTCACACAAATAAAGGGGGTGTGATGCGCCATCGCATGCTGCACGGCTCGCACAAAACGCTCACCCACAACAGAACCCATCGAACCACCCAGAAAATCAAAATCAAAGACAGTCAGCACACATGCAACACCATGAATGGAGCCGCTCATCGCGATCAAAGCTTCTGTTTCGCCTGTTTGTTTCACGGCCTCTTGAAGTCGATCGGTGTACTTGCGTGAATCTCTAAATTTCAACGGATCCTGTGAACGCGTATTCTGTCCAATTTCAACCTGCCCTTCTGGATCGAGCAAAGCCGCAACTCGGGCTCGCGCACCAATCCGAAGATGGTGATCACATTTAGGGCAGACATGGAAATTGACCGCCAAGTCTTCGTTATAAAGCACAGTTTCGCAAGAAGGGCATTTGGCCCACAAACCTTCCGGAACACGTTTACCTCCTGCATCTGTGCCTTTATTAATTCGTGGCGGCAGAATTTTTTCTAACCAACTCATGTTTGATCCCCAGCCTGTGATTTAACTACCTGATCCATCGCCTGACGAATCCCTGCCAACCAATCATGGCCAGCTTGAATGGCGGCTTCAGTCTGTTTCTCAACAGGTAGCCCTTCCCAAGCTTGCTGCATCACAGTGATTAATTTGCTACCAATGACAACAGCATCGGCAACCTCAGCAATTCGCGCCGCACTTTGTGCGTCGCTAATCCCAAAACCCACCCCAACGGGGATAGACACATGCTGTCGAATTCTGGCGACTTGTTGTGCCACATCTTCCACATCCAAGTGACCCGCACCCGTCACACCCCGTAAAGACACATAGTAAACATAACCACGTGCCAGCTGATCGACAGTCTTCATGCGATCCTCGGTTGAGGTCGGTGCAAGCAGAAAGATCGGTGCAATATTGACCTTCTCCAGCATAGCAGAAAAGCTCATAATTTCTTCAGGTGGATAATCCACGACGAGAATGCCATCAATACCAGCTGCATGCGCCCGATCAACAAATGTTTGCTGTCCCATGCGTTCAATCGGATTCGCATAGCCCATTAAAACAACCGGCGTCGTCTGATCTTGCTCACGGAACTGAGCCACAATCTCAAGCACTTTGGACAAGCCGATTCCTTGCGCAATCGCGTGCTCTGCAGCTTTCTGAATCACGGGACCATCGGCCATTGGATCTGAAAACGGAATACCCAACTCGATCACATCAGAACCCGCTTTCGCCAATGCATGCATCAAGGGCACTGTCGAATCAGCCAGTGGATTTCCAGCCGGAATATAGGGAATCAATGCGGCACGACCTTGCGCGCGCAATTGATCCAGCGTACTAGTCAGTCTGTCAGTCATCACTCAATTCCTTAGATGATATCGATGCCGCTACGTTTGGCGATGGTATTGATGTCTTTATCGCCCCGACCTGACAAGTTCACCAGAATGATTTTGTCCTGAGGCAACGTTTTAGCCAGACGGCTGGCATAGGCCAATGCGTGTGAGCTTTCCAGCGCTGGGATAATACCTTCAATCCGGCAACATGTATGGAATGCCTCTAGGGCTTCATCATCGGTCACCGTCTCGTATGTTGCGCGACCAGTGTCATGCAACCAAGCATGCTCAGGCCCCACGCCTGGGTAATCCAGTCCGGCTGAGATTGAATGGGTCGGCAGAATTTGTCCTTCCTCATTCTGAACCACATAGGTCCGGTTGCCATGCAACACACCCGGGAAACCGGCATTGAGCGGTGCTGCGTGCTTGCCACTTGCCAAACCGAGTCCGGCGGCCTCAACACCAATCAACTTAACCGCTTCATCGTTGATGTAGGGATAAAACAGACCCATCGCATTAGAGCCACCACCCACACTCGCCACCAAGTAATCGGGTTGACGTTGGGCCGCTTCTTGCATCTGAACCTGTGCTTCTTCACCGATCACCGATTGAAAGTTGCGCACAAGCATCGGATAAGGATGTGGGCCTGCCACAGTGCCGATAATATAAAAGGTGTCATCAACGTTCGTGACCCAGTCACGTAACGCTTCATTTAAGGCGTCTTTGAGGGTTTTAGAACCGGCCTCAACAGGCACAACGGTTGCACCCAACAATTTCATGCGATATACGTTCGGAGCTTGACGCTTAACGTCCTCGCTTCCCATGTACACCACGCACTCCATCCCAAAGCGTGCACAGACAGTTGCCGTGGCCACACCGTGTTGACCAGCACCGGTTTCAGCAATGATGCGCTTTTTACCCATCCGATGTGCCAACAAGGCTTGTCCGAGACTGTTGTTAATTTTATGGGCGCCCGTATGATTCAGATCTTCGCGCTTAAACCAAATTTGTGCGCCACCTAATTGCTCAGACCAACGTTTTGCGTAGTAGACAGGCGTTGGGCGTCCCACAAAATGTTTAAGCTCGTAATGATATTGTGCGAGGAACTCTGGATCCTGATGGTATTTGTCATAAGCTTCTTGCAACTGCGCAAGTGCTTGCATCAATGTTTCAGCAACATAGACGCCACCATAAGGACCAAAGTGGCCCGCCGCATCTGGAAATTCATAGGGTTTCAAGGCGTATGCCTCCATGCCAGCAGAATAAAACGTTGATTTTACCAGCCTGATGCAACTAGACCCACAATCGACTGCTCTTAACGCCTTTCTGCTTCAACCACGCCTGGCACTTGGTTCAAAGTGGCCAGTGCTTTAGTCAGCACTTCACCATCTGTGACTTCGACCGTAAAGACCATATGCGCTAATGAACTGCGGCTATGTGTATTTACACCCACGACATTCAAACGCAAACGGGCAAACGCTTCAGACAAGTCGCGAAGCAAGGTGGTGCGCTCTTTGGCACGAATCACAATATCAACCGGATAGCTGGCTCCACTATAGGTATCCCAACTAACATCAATCACCCGTTGCGGCTGCGTTTGCAACAGCTGCTGAAAACTTGGGCAGTTCTGACGATGAATAGATACACCCCGCCCACGGGTGACAAAGCCGCCAATCGGATCCGGCGGTGCTGGGCGACAGCAACGAGCCAGTTGCGTCAGTAAAGAACCGACCCCCTGCACCAAGACACCAGACTCACTAACAGCACGCTCTTTGGGGGGTTGACGCATCACTTGCTCAAGGAGATTGTCGTCTTTTTCTGTTGACTCCGGGGTCGCTGGCTTAACAGCCGTTTCAATATTCTTAAGACTGAAATCATCTTTAGCAACGGCCACATACAGGTCATCGGCGCGTGCGAATCCAAGTTTTTGTGACAATTGCTCGTGATTAACAGCCGTTTTACCCAGACGTGCAAGTTCTTTGTCCACCAACGTATGCCCTTGCACAATACGTTGCTGTAACTCAACCGCATTAAACCAGGAACGGACTTTGGCTCTGGATCTCGGACTGACCAGATAACCCAACTGCGGGTTTAGCCAGTCACGCGACGGACCACCCGCTTTGGTGGTCATAATTTCAACCGTTTGTCCCGTTTCCAATGGCGTATTGAGCGGGACCATCTGTCCTTCCACCTTGGCACCCCGGCAACGATGTCCTAAGTCTGTATGGAGGTAATACGCAAAATCAACGGGAGTCGCCCCACGTGGCAGTTCAATCACCCGTGCATGTGGCGATAGAACATAGATACGATCAGAGACTGTGCTCGTTGCGTCCGACTGGACTTCTGCACCCGTTTCTCGATCCGCATCTGTTTGCCATTGCACAAGCTGACGCATCCAAGCGAGCTGACGTGAATAGGCATCGCCTGCTGTGGTTTGCCCTCCTCTGGTTCCAGATTCTTTATAACGCCAGTGAGCCGCCATCCCATACTCAGCAAACTCATGCATCGCTTGGGTACGGATCTGGATTTCAAAGGCACGGCCCGACTCGTCTTCAACCACGGTATGCAAAGAACGGTAACCATTGGGTTTGGGTCTAGCAATGTAATCGTCAAACTCTTCTGTAATCGGATGCCAATGACTGTGCACAATACTCAAAACACCATAGCAGTCACGCTCTTCGGGCACGATGACACGTAACGCTCGCAAGTCATACAAACGACTGAAATCCACTTCTTTATTGCGCATCTTGTTCCAGATGCTGTAAATATGCTTAGGTCGACCGTAAATCCTGGCATCAATGCCTGCCTCTTGCATGAGGTTTTTCATGCGGGCAACCGTCTCTTCGATAAATGCTTCACGCTCACCACGAGTCGCTTCTAGTCGGCGCGCAATGTCTCGATAACGTTCTGGCTCTAAAAAGCGAAACGCGAGGTCTTCCATTTCCCATTTCAGCTGCCAGATTCCAAGGCGGTTCGCTAATGGCGCATACAAATCCAGTGTTTCGCGCACCAAGGCAGGATCACAAGGTGCTTTCGTACGAGCTGCCCAACGCAAAGTTTGCAATCGGGAAGCCAAGCGAATCAACACAATACGCAAATCAGCAGCCATTGCTAGGAGCATTTTGCGCAGCATCTCTTTTTGATCTGCACGGCTCTCAGAATTGTCTTTCTGGCGCGTGATCTTTAAAGTTAATTCGCGCAGTTTGAGCAGGGCTCTCGTGCCCTGCATCAATTTCATAACATCGGGGCCAAATTGCTTCTGAATTGGATCTAGTGTCTGTCCCTGATGGGGTGGCACGCACATTAGAATTGCAGCCACGCGTGTGGCGGCATCGGTGTTGAGGGTCGCCAAGGTCTGAGCCGCACCAGACACATGATCAAGTAAAGGCTCCCCTGAAAGTGTGACGTTTGCCACATAGTGAGTCTGCACCCATTGCACGGCCTTGGCCACATCTGCCCGACCTTGTTCAGGTAAGCCTTGCATCCATGCATCTAATAATGTCTGCTCTGGCCATTGACTCACATCTGAGACCATCTTGTCCTCTCTCCAAAAACACGCATTCGCAACACATGCCTACAACTAAGTCGCTAGGATAGCCCAAGCCAATCCCTTTCAGACGAATCAGACTGCCAGACTCTGTCTAAGGTAGGCCAAATAATGCGGATCTTCACAAACGGCTTTAGCCGGATTCTCAGACAATTTGGCCACAGGATAACCTTCACAATGTGTCATTTTGATGACAATTTGTAGTGGCTCATGCCCCACGTCATTGGTCAGTTGTGTCCCGATGCCATAAAACGTCCCCGCCCGCCCATCGATATAACGTTCGATTTCTAACGCGCGTTGAATAGTCAGACCATCAGAAAACACAAAAGTTTTCTGTTTCGCATCAATCCGGTGCTGATGGTAGTGCGCAAGCATTCGTTCGGCCCACACGAGTGGATCACCCGAGTCGTGGCGCACGCCATCGTACAACTTACAAAAGTAGCGATCAAAATCGCGCAAAAACGGTGTCAGCGTATATAAATCCGTCAAAGCAATCGACACCTCGCCACGAAACTCGCGTGCCCACAAATCCAGCGCAAAGCGTTGTGATTGCACAGGCCCAGTGCCCAAGACTTGGCAAGCCTGTAAATACTCATGCCCCATGGTGCCAATAGGCTTTAACTGATGACGTTTTGCGAGCAGTACATTGCTTGTGCCGGCCAACTTCAGACCCAGCTGTGCTTTAAGCGTCGAGACGACTTCATCTTGCCATGCGCCGCTATATCGACGCCGTGTGCCATATTCAACTAAACGAAAACCCGTCAGATCTTGCGCCGCTTGAATAGCCTCGATCTTTTTCTGAAGACGAATGCGGCCAGTGTCCAAATCCGCCTGGCTTCGTTTGCGCGCAAAATAAATCTCATTGATCAGTGCCAGCACAGGCACTTCAAACAAAATCGTCTGCCACCACAACCCTTGAATCTGCAGCTTTAATTGACCCGTTTGCTCACAGACCTCAAGCTGCACAGCTTGCTCAGGCAATTGAAACGATGTCAAAAAGCTAACAAAGTCTTCACTCAAATAAGGCAGTGAGCGTAAATACGTGAGTTCCGCCTCGCTAAAACGCAACTGACTAAGCGCTCGCACACCCGAGTCAATTTGTGTTTCCAAACCTCTAAAATCAGCCTCTGGTGTACGACAATAAAACTGATAGCGAACATGCGCACCTGGATAATGATGTAGAACCAGTTGCATCATCGTGAACTTGTAGAGGTCCGTATCCAGAAGCGAAGTCATCATCAAAACAAATCTCAAATAATTTTTAGCATTATGGCAGAAGTCACCAATTCTTGATAGCAAAGCCAGCGAAATTGAGCGACAACGCCTCAGACTGGGCTATCCTTTAGCATTTAGGCACGAAGGACCCCATTGGGTATTTTTACCCTATCGTCCCTATAGCGCCATGATCTTCAGGGTATTCCTGATGCCGCAGCAGCTATATCCGTTAAAATTCAATCAAGTGGTTACTGTGCTGACCCAATCTAGCCCGACTTTTTGAGTTCGGCTCAGTGGTCGCATGTAGCCGAGTGGTTTAAGTCAAACCGTCGCCACATTAGTGGCAATTTTCATCGAATACGACTATGACTCACGTTGTTACAGAAAACTGCATTAAATGCAAATTTACCGATTGTGTGGACGTCTGCCCTGTCGATTGCTTCAAAGAGGGACCGAACTTTTTGGTAATCGATCCCGATGAGTGCATCGACTGTGCCGTCTGCATCCCTGAATGTCCAGCAAACGCCATCTTCGCTGAAGAGGATTTGCCCGCGGATCAGGTGAAATTTATTGAAATCAACGCTGAACTCAGCCCGTTATACCCGACCCTCAGTCGCGCGAAAGATCCGTTACCGGACGCCGATGAGTGGAACGGTGTGGCCGATAAGCTGAAGTATATGGAGCGTTAAATCAAACGAGGATTTTCTTTTGAGCCAAGAATCAACTGACTCAACCGAGAAGTACACACGACAGACCATCCTTGAGGTTCGTACGTGGGATCATCCAAGCTTATGTTCTGTGCGTGTCACACGACCTGAAGGTTTTCAGTTTCGTCCGGGGCAGTTTGCTCGGATTGGATTGCCGACCTCAGACGAAAGCGATACGCCGGAGATCTGGCGTGCCTATTCGATGGTCACACATCCTGATCAACAATCTGAGCTCGAGTTCTACAGTGTGACTGTCCCAGAAGGTGAATTCAGTCCGAGACTCGCTGCACTCCAACCCGGTGATCCACTCTGGATTGAACGCAATCCTTTTGGATTTCTGACGCTAGAGCGTTTTGGGTACAGCAATACCCTTTGGTTATTAGGAACAGGAACCGGTCTATCAGCCTATTTACCCATGCTCAGCGATCAGGAAACATGGGATAAATTTGGAACTGTCATTCTGGTCCATGGCGTCCGCACCAGCGACGAACTAGCCTACCGTGAAGAGATTGCACAATACCAGACCAATGCCACAGAAAACCATTCAGGCACCCTGATTTATTTGCCCGTGACTTCGCGCCAACCATGGCCGGCACCTAACCAATCGGTGGCTAGCAGTCGCATCACGACAGCCATTGAAAACGGCACACTTGAAAAAGCAGCGGGCCACTCACTTGACCCTGAAAAATCATGCGTCATGTTGTGCGGCAATCCAGAGATGGTGACCGAGGTCAGAAAAATGTTGTCTGAGAAAGGATTTGCAGCGGGCCGACGCGGCAATCTCGGTAACCTCGCCGTTGAGAACTACTGGTAAGTGTTCTAAGTTGCGATGACTAAGCCGCTTAACGCTCAGACCATTGATGCCTTACTGCCTCAGACACAATGCACGCAGTGCGGTTATGACGGCTGTTTACCCTATGCACAAGCCATTGCGCAAGGTGAAGCTGACATCAATCGCTGCCCGCCCGGTGGTGATGAAACCATTCGGGCTTTGTCTGCGCTTGTGGGTGCGCCGGTTAAGCCGTTAAATCCCGAGTGTGGACAAACCAAACCCCTCATGGTTGCCGTGATTGATGAGTCTCACTGTATTGGCTGTGCGTTGTGTATTAAAGCCTGTCCAGTCGATGCCATCGTCGGTGCCAATAAGCGCATGCATACCATTTTGCCAGACTGGTGTACAGGTTGTGAACTGTGCGTTGCCCCCTGTCCGGTCGATTGTATTGAGATGGTGCCGGTCACTGATCCACAACTACAATGGTCACCTGAAAGAGCACAAATTTCACGTATACGCCACCAGCGCCTGAAAACACGACGCGAGCAACAAAGTGAACAAGCACTCAAAGCCCCTGAAGTCACCAAGCATCTGAGCACACCTTCAGGCGAACCCGCCAGCAAAGCCGATGTCATCGCCGCCGCCCTAGCTAAAGCGCGCCAGCAACGTTTGGCTGCAAAAAGCTAAGCCTTAACTTTGGCCACTTGCGGCCTCACGTTTTTTCTAAAAGCCATGAACCGAGAAAACCGACAGAAAATCTTCGAGCTGTTTCGTGAAAACAATCCGCATCCAGAAACAGAGCTGAATTATGCAGACAGCTTTCAGCTGCTTATTGCAGTTTTATTGTCCGCGCAGGCCACGGATCGTTCGGTGAATCTGGCGACAGAAGATTTATTCCGTGATCACGGCACCCCAGAAAAAATGCTAGCGCTCGGCGTTGAAGGCGTCGAATCCTATATTCGTACCATCGGCTTATATCGCACAAAAGCAAAACACGTTATTCAAACCTGTCAGATCCTGATCGATCAACATCAAGGCGAAGTCCCACGTGACCGTGCTTCATTGGAAGCCCTACCGGGTGTGGGCCGAAAAACCGCCAATGTGGTTTTAAACGTCGCTTTTGGTGAGCCAACAATTGCGGTGGATACGCACATTTTTCGGGTATCAAACCGTACGGGACTCGCGCCTGGCAAAACCGTTCTGGCGGTCGAAAAGGGATTAGAAAAACACATTCCTGCCGAGTTTATGCTTTACGCCCATCACTGGCTGATCTTGCATGGACGCTATGTCTGTGTCGCGCGCAAGCCTCGGTGTGAAATCTGTCAAATCTCGCAGTGGTGTGACAAATACAAAAAAGATCAGCGCGCTTTAGAGCGACGGGCAAAAAAACTGCCTCGTAATTTGAAAAGAAATACTCCACCGTTATAAAAACCCTACTTCTCTATTTTCTGATAGAAACCGATATTGACTTCAAGATCTTATGGATCAGTCCGCCGCAAGTGGCAAGCCATAAGATCGCTGCTGCGTAGAGAAAAACATGAGGGACAGATCGAATAAAACCAAGATCAAAAATCTCAATGATTTCATACGTGCTGGCAGCATACATGCCAAGCGGAAAAATCAGTCCCCAATAGATGGGATTGTAATTGATTGGGTAATGCTTATAGATTTGTCGCCAGATTTCCAACAAAATCAAAAATGGAATCCACCAGGTTCCAGCAGACCAGAAAAACAAAGTCAGCCCCTTCAAGAAAGGGAGCATGCTTAAAAGCAGCTCAGATTCTGGGGAAATAACAATTAACCGTGCGCCTGCCAATGTGGATATCGCCATGCCTCCCATGTTGATCCAATACGACGGCGAGAGATCTTTTGGCGCAAAATCTCTAAACAAATAACGATAAAAAATCATCGTCATGATTAAAAAATAAAGCGCCGCGCCAGCAAACCACATAATTAAAATAAAAAACTCCAGAAACGCTGCATTGAATAAAGCGTTTTGGTGTATTAAAAAACTTCCTAAGACCGTTACAGACTGAGTTGCCACAACAATTAACAGCCAACTGCCATTAAGCCCCGTTTCTAACGTTGGTTTTTGCGGCTGTATGGTGATTGCTGTAAAAAACACGTATGTCAGGATCACCCATAAGATGCAAGAAAACATCCATAAATAACTTGCTAATGTATAGTCACCATCCAAAATAACAAACTGGCTGCCTAAAACATTGGTGGCTGCAACAACACTAAAAAAACCAGGCCCCCCAAGATAGTCAGATAGCTGGCCTACAAATGATTTGTAGTCATTGATGATGACGACTATCGTCAAAACCCAAAGAACGACAAAGAAAACAATATTGACGTCAAATAAAAATCTTGCAAGCCATTGCACGTTTAAAAAATGCGCGGCAATAGATATGATCCCCGTGGCCATCACAAGACCAAAGTTGGCAGGCGCAACCGCAGAAGCATCCAGTGTTTTTAATTTATTCAGAAGCATTTTTTACCTAAAATATTCTGATTACTTCGTTTAATAATTTCTACTGACTCGTGGCAGCAAATCATGGATGGCCAATCTGAAATTAACACAACTCTCAGAGTCATCATCTATCTGATCGCGATCTCCAGATCTAGGCAACAGGCCTGAACTTCCATGAAGTATCGCGTATTCAGATTTTGTTTATAAAAGCTTAAGTATGCAAGCTCTTACGGCATAAACGTGCGGTGTCCGCATCAAGCAATCCCCAATCCTCAAGAGTTGCTAAAATCTCAGGCTTTCCCACTTCATCAATTTTGCGCGAGAAACCCGGTACTTTAGTGTCTGGAGGGATAGCGCGTGGTCGTTAGGCCACCCTGTCTCTCGCTTCCTCCGTTTTGTGTTGTGCTATCAGATGGTAACCATAACCATCACTCCGTTGGAGCAACTGGCAGTATTTGTGACTAATGCCTTGAATGATACCGGCCTGTGTCTGGATATTGAAGTTGCCGGTTTGCCGGACAGCAACACGGCCAATGTGAGTTCCGGCTTTTTTGCCCGAAGGTACAACAGCCCTGACTCGATCACCGGTCTGAAAGCCGTGTACCTGCTTCTGACGCATTAGGTAGCCACGAGGAAAGCCGTGCCGAGTCAATCGAGTTGTTTGATAGCTGCCTCGGCCCGTGCATTGAATGAGCAGAGTTGGTCGGTGAATATGGGTGACAGCAGAGACCGTACCGACACAAGCCGCATCCAGCGCATGAGTTTTGGCGATGCCCAGCTTGCGGCGGTTAAATTTAGTTTGTCCGCCTGTAGTCAGTTCTAGCGGCAGGCAGGTGCGTGTGAGCACATCAGCCAGTGCATTGCGGGTGGTATTTACAGCGGCTGCATCTCGTAGGGGTGCCTTGGCTTGAGCCAGTATGCGCTCGAGCACATCCGGCCTATTCGCCAAAAACTGCTCGATGGGTTGGTTGCCTTTCTGCTGATTGCAACAACGGCACGCAAGCGTCAGGTTGGATACACGATCACTGCCGCCTTTTGATTTGGGCTGGATGTGCTC
The DNA here is from genome assembly GCF_048820935.1 of Orrella sp. 11846. Lineage (NCBI taxonomy): Bacteria > Pseudomonadati > Pseudomonadota > Betaproteobacteria > Burkholderiales > Alcaligenaceae > Orrella > Orrella sp. 11846. The sequence goes on along the minus strand of NZ_JBMERD010000005.1, from coordinate 92,820 downwards.
GATTTCCAGTGGTACATCGACCGCCTTGCAGTAGGCGCATGAGCGCTTCCATTTTTCTAACAGATATTCGCGCACTTCGTATCCGAACAATGTACCCTGTTGGTATTCAATCCCTGTGATTGCGGGATTCTGTAGCTTTTGCATGTCAAAGCGTACTTGCTCATACGACAAAGCCGTGAGTGGTGCCCAGCGCTGAAGGCGCTTGACCCAGGCCATGGTCGTATCGACTCGGTGCTGCAGGCTCGGTGCCACCCAGCCCTTGGGCTTGGTGCGATTATTAAACCGAGGTGCTCTGTGCCGCAGATTGGCGGTGCGCCGACGCCGACGCTTGGCCCGGCGTTGCTCTAGGTTCTCGCTGATGTGATTGCCCCGGTGTTGCAGCTCCATCAGGTTCAGTACCTTGGCGTGACGGGTGATCTCGCCGGTGCCGGTATCGATGGTTTCTTTATCTTGCACCAGTGCCATGCCGGTTCGTTTGCTACCGTGGTCAATTTTTAAGCGTAGTGGCTGCAACACACTGTCCTCTTGTGTTCGGTCAATCATCCGAATCACAAAAGGAACCCTTCGGTGTACCCGCGCACGCCCACGCTCCAGTAGCAACCTGGCCCGTTTCTCGGTGCAGGGCATCAATGGTTTGCCTCGCTTATCCAATACATAAACCGCGATGATGAGACTCCTTTCAAAACAAAACCCTTACGGGTCTAGTCACGCAGGGCTTGCTCCCTATCTCCCCTCGGGAATGTTGGTAACCGGCTCCAGTACAACGTACTGCAGTGAGAACCTTCGGCGCTTTACCTTTCGCCAGCATGATCCAAACCTTCCAGTGTCCGGGACTGAGGAAGCATCTCGGAGTGGGTCTTAGCGACCTGTTGCAAACGTAGCGGTGCGAAACCGCTGACCCTGGTCAACCTGGCTTGCTTTCACAAGCCCCTTCCTTTAGGGAGGGGTAGTTGACCCAAAACCTGTGCGACCGTCACACTTTTCTCCTTGTGTGTGGTCTCGAGATCGAGACTGACGTTCGCAAATTCAGCAGACAATCGTAGACATTTAACCATGTCACGCAATGAAGCCTTAATGCCTTTTTCGCTTTCAATTTTTTCTGAATAGCCTTTATCAACGCATTTTCTGGTAACTCATATAGATCCTCCCACAGATCGACGTAAATAACTTCAATGCCAAGCTTTTCAAATGCAGGTTTCAAATCTTCACGCAAAAAAGTCGATTTTCCTGTTCTACGTGGTGCTGCTAAAAACGTGCCCGATTCGGCTGCTTTTTGATGCAACAGATATTCAATATATCTTTTCGCTACCTCTGGACGATGAAAGATAGGCTAATGGGTATGTAGGTTGGTTTTCATGACAAAAATGCAACTGAAATTGTAAAAAATTATATTGTTTTGCCAAATATCTATCAAACTCTTAGTACAGACTGATCAGCCTTCACTACTCCAACCAACCATTGAAATGACCTGTCGCTTGGCTCACTAGTTTTGAGCATTTAGCGGGTGAGTGCGAATCATCGTTATAACCAAAAGCTATAAACAAACCACATATGATTATTTCCAATATTGAACGCACCTGTCCAGAATAGAGTCCTTGCCTTGTTCTATTCTGGAAAACACGCTCATGAAACACTACATTTTTGCTTTGTCACTGAGTGCCGCCGCATTCACCGTGGCCGCCCAACCGCTGCTGACACCAACAGAACTCTCTGAAGTCCTAAGCAACGCCGAGATCCGCGTCATCGATATTCGTGATCCACAGGCTTATCAAGAAGGACATATTCCGGGCGCCGTAAACGCCCCTTACGCAGTCTGGCGCGGTCCCGCAGAAAACCCTGGCCAGACACCCGCACTCACTGAACTGACTAAAGTCATTCAGAATCTTGGTCTCACACCTGAAACACATGCAGTCGTCATTTCCAGTGGAAACAGTGACACCGACTTTGGTTCCGCAGCCCGCGTCTACTGGACGTTACGTCTGGCTGGCTTGTCCGATCTCTCAATTCTTCACGGTGGCATGCAAACTTGGCAACAACAGGGGTTAGATGTATCCAACCAGCCCGTCACGGTACAACCGAGTGACTACACGCCAACGGAAAACGCAAGCGTTAACGTGACACGAGAAGCACTGGCTAGTCGCAATACAGCCACATCATCTCGTTTAATTGACGCCCGTCCTGCCGCCTTTTATGAAGGTGAAACCAGCCATCCTGGCGCCAAAGTCGCTGGCACACTGGAAGGTGCTGAAAATCTTTCGCATGCACTCTGGTTTAAATCAGGTGGTGAGCTGCAATCCAAAGACGAAATCCGAGCCATTGCCCAATCACACGGTTTGCTTAAACCCGATCAAGAAATTGTGTCTTTCTGCAACACAGGACACTGGGCCGCCACCAACTGGTTTGTGCTTTCAGAAGTTCTCGAGCAACCGGATGTAAAGCTCTACGCGGGCTCGATGGTGGATTGGACGCAAGCTGATGAAGCTTTGCCCGTTCAAAACGCGCCGAGCCGAGTGACCACACTATGGCGTCAAACCAAAGATTGGTTTTCTAGTCTGTAACGCCGAGGAAGTTGAATGAACCGCTATGCGATCACAGCGTTAATTGTTGTGTTTTATATTTTCCTGTTGCTCGAAGTCTCGGTGCGACAATCGTTTCTCTTTATTGTTGGCCTTGGGATGGGCGCCACCCTCGCTGCAGCCCGTTTTGGTTTTACGACAGGCTGGCGCAATCTCATTGAAAAACGTGATCCAAGTGGCGTGGCGGGGCAAGTCCTATTACTGGGTCTGGCCGCACTCATTGCCATCCCATTGATTGCAACCTACACCGAACTCAGTGCCGCTCTAGGTCCCCCAAGCATCAGCTTGATCGTGGGTGCATTTATCTTTGGTCTGACGATGCAAATTGCCGATGGTTGTGGTTCAGGCACGCTCTACAAAGCGGGTTTGGGCATTCCCATGAATATGGCCATCTTGCCCTTATTCGCAATTGGCAGTTTTTTAGGTTCCGTTCATTTGCACCACTGGCTCTCCCTGGGTCAAACGCAACCCGTCGGTCTGATTGAAGAATTTGGTGCATCCCAAGCATTATTGCTGACCTTAGCCGGACTCGCTGTCATTCTTGTGGTTGTGCGTTTATGGGTCGGCCCCAACCGTCATTGGTTTGATCACAAATGGATTTGGGGTGGTGTCTTGCTAGCCGCACTGGCCACCTTAAATCTGGTGATTGCCGGACAGCCCTGGGGAATTGTCTACGGATTTGGACTCTGGGCCGCTAAAGTTGCACAAGCTACCTCACTGTTTGATCCTGCTAGCAACCCTTTCTGGGGTCAGGCAGGTCATGGCGAGCGTTTGGCTGAAAGCCTGTTTTTGGATGTCACTTCCATTACCAACATTGGTATTCTGGCGGGTGCACTTTGGGTGAGCACAAAAACCCAACCGTCTAGCAAACCGATGACAACGCAACAATGGGTCATTGTTCTGATTGCGGGCTTTGTGATGGGATACAGCTCACGTCTGGCATTTGGCTGCAATATCGGTGCCATGCTCAGTGGTGTATCGACCGGCAGTCTACACGGCTGGCTTTGGATTGCATTGGCTTTTGCTGGCACGATGCTAGGTGTACGCATTCGTCGTCACTACCGGATCTGAGGAGACAGTTCATGCCAATTCAACACACTTCGGTCAATCGCCGTTTGTTAAGCCTGTCATTCTGGATCATATTTGCACTGTTTCTGATCTGGGATTGGCAAGCTTCACCTAAGCCAGATCTTCGCAAAGAGCCTCCTGCCATTGCACTGGGATCTGGTCAAATCATTCTAGGCGGCCATTGCGCCAATCCACAATAGAACGCTTCTAAACTGGGCAGGAGAGAGTCGACACGCTATCATCAAGATCATTCATGATTTGTTCGTAAAGGATCGATATGTCTGCCTCCCCTACCCAGCTTGATGCAACGAATACCACCAGCCTGAGCGCTGTTCAACACGAAAAGGATTATCACAGCGCACCCGTGCTTGCGTTACGTGAGAATCTTGCATTGGCGTTACGAGCAGCGGCCTATCACGGCTTTTCTGAAGGCGTTTGTAATCACTTCAGCATTGCACTCGAAGACCAAAGCGGTCGTTTTTTGCTCAATCCTCAAGGTTTAATGTGGCAAGAAATTCAGGCACGCGACATTGTATTGGTGGATGCACAAGGTAACCGCCTTGCGGGCCGTCACGAAATTGAACCAACCGCCATGTTTATCCATGCCGCAATCCACACGCTTGCCGGCAAGAACTGTGTTTTACACACGCACATGCCTTATGCCACAGCACTCACGCTGACAGGGGCTCGGATGCTCGACACAACCTTGTCACAAAACGCCATGCGGTTTCACAATCGAACAGTTGCCGATGATGATTACGACGGACTCGCACTCGATGATTCAGAAGGTGCACGTATTGCGCAAAGTCTGAAAAAAGCCGATATTGCATTTCTTGGAAATCATGGAGTCGTCGTCTGTGCCGAACGCATTGATTACGCGTACGATGATTTATATTTTCTGGAACGCGCCTGTGAGGCAGAGGTTCTTGCTCGCTCGACAGGTCTACCGTTAAAACCCGTCGCACCAGAACTGGCCGACAAGGTCAGCCAGCAGATGCACGGTGAAAGACAACAGTCCACATTGTTTTTTGAAGCTCTACGCCGACATATTTAAGTACGCTTTGTGTAACGCTAGTCAATCTGCACCGACCGCCTGATCATCCATGTTCAGGCGCATGCTAGCGACTTTGCGCTCACTGGGAAGCAGTGAAACAACGGAGAGCGTGCACAAGGAAATCAGAGCCATCAACAAAAACAAATTAGAGAACCCAGAGGACTTCACAAAAGGACCCAAAGCCCAGACAGCCAGGGCACTAAATCCTAGCGAAATCGTAAATCGGATCCCCGCGACCCTGGAGCGCATACGATCATCCACATAACGAACAATCATCACATCCGTAAACGGAATCGCCCCAAAAATAAACACCATGGCAGCCAACAAGGCGGCGTACATCAACCAACCTTCGGCATACGAAATCAGAAGCAACAAAGGAATTTGCGAAAGGACAATGCCGACAAACAAAGGCTTCACTTCAAAACGGTCCAGCAACTTGCCAACAACCACTTGAGCAAAGGCAGCAATCGCATACACGATGGCCAACAAAGTTCCTAACACTGCCGGATCGTCAATAATCCCTTCAAAGCGTTCAATCAGTAACTGACCATTACCGTTTGTGGTGAAGTTATAGAGCAAGTTACCCGATGCAGACGCAATCGTCATGACCAATAAAGCTCGCGCCAGCAATTTACGGGGCAATTGCACACTGGCCTTGCTTGCACGTTTGGAGGGTGGCTCAGTCTCTTTAGGACATAAAACGAGAAACAGGACTCCACAGATAAACGACAATAATGCAGGTACTGCGAACGCCGCACGCCACCCGAACCACTTCACCAAAAAGCCGGTCAAGAGTGCGGCCACAGCCACACCCATATTGCCCCAAAGCCCATTAATGCCAATCGTCATACCGGGGCGCAAAGAACGCTGCACCAGCATCGGAATACCAACCGGATGATAGATGGACGCAAAGACACCGACCAAGGTCAACGAAATCGCAATCTGAACCGATGAACTCGACATCGCAGCCAATAAGGTCGCACCTGCCATACCAAAGAAAAACACCAGCATCATCTGGCGTCGACCCCATAAGTCGCCCAAACGCCCTGCCGGCATGGCACATAAACCAAACATGACAAAGGCACCAACGCCATAAGGCATCAAATCTTCCCAGTGGTCGTACTGAAACTCCACCGCAATCACACCCACAGCAGCTGCAAAGATCAACAAAAACATGTGATCGATCGCATGGCCTAAGTTGAGTAATAAGCGAATACTTAACGGCCAGTCCGAGGTACTGTCCGAGGCTTTTTGCGAACCAAGCGCTTGTGCATTCGATTTTTGTGACATTGCATGATCCTTTCTAAACATCATGAACGACGTAAAAACTCAACGTATCACAGAAGACCTGTCTGATCGAGCAATCACCTCACACTCACCTCACACAAACCTCTATGGAAAGTTAACTAGATTGGTTTCAGACGTTTATCGTTCGTCTTTTGGGAGTAAAGCCAAAAACTCACGTCTTAAAACAGAGTCACTGTGAAATGATCCCCGCATGACCGAGTTAATCATGCGGCTACCCATGTCCCGTACCCCACGCCACGCCATGCAATAGTGCGTCGCATTCATGACGACAGCCACGCCATCAGGCTGCATTTTAGTTTCAATCAGATCAGCCAGCTGTACAACTGCTTCTTCTTGGATTTGCGGACGTGTCATAATCCATTCAGCCAAACGAACGTATTTAGACAAACCAATCAGGCTACTGTGCTCATTGGGCATGATGCCAATCCAGACTTGACCAATCACCGGACAAAAGTGGTGACTACACGCACTACGGACTGTCACCGGACCCACAATCATCAATTCATTTAAGCGTTCAACGTTCGGAAAGCTCGTCACAGGTGGTTCTGTCTGGTAGCGACCGCCAAACACTTCTTGTAGGTACATCTTGGCCACTCGTCGGGCTGTTTCCTGCGTATTGTGATCGTTGTCTGTATCAATCACCAAACTTTCCAAAACGCCCTGCATTTTGTCTTCGACTTCATCGAGCAAAGCTTCAAGTTCGCCCGGCTCAATAAACTGCGAAATATTGTCATTGGCATGGAACCGCTTTCCGGCCGCCTGAATTCGCTCACGAATCCGTGCCGAAACCAACGGCTGCTTATCATCCAAATCACTCATGTACGTCCTCATCTGCTGAACGGTAAAAACCGCAATATGGGGTGATTGTGGCACAGAGCGCCCACAATCTGAGCGCTATCCCTAGTCTGCACACACAATGACCTTGACAATCAACCTCTGCGCTAACCCGGAAAGATCACTCTGAAAGCACACATCAAAGCGCGCGCCTGCGCTATAAATCATTACAAATGCACTTAAACTCATCAGCCAACACTCAAAAGGATCGACATGGATCTCAATCTTACTCAAAAGCACGTGATGATCACTGGCGGCAGCAAAGGAATCGGTCTGGCCTGCGCTAAGCTGTTTCTACAGGAAGGAGCCAAAGTCACACTCGTTGCCAGAAATCGACAAACGCTTGAAGCCGCCCAGCAAGCACTGGCAAAAGAAATACCGCAGTCTAGTCAACATATACACATTGAAGCAGCGGATTTACAAGACGCCGCACAGGCAGCACAAGCCTTGGAAGGTGCAGAGCTCGCCCTAGGCCCTATCGATGTGCTTGTGAACTCTGCTGGTGCGGCAATTCGCACGCCGGCGCCAGAACTCTCACCCGATCATTGGCGCAAGGCCATGGATGCCAAGTTTTTCACTTACATCAACATGATTGACCCCACCATTAAACGCATGGCACAACGCGAGCAAGGGGTCATCGTCAATGTCATTGGTGCCGGTGGTAAGACCGCCAGTCCAGTTCACCTAGCGGGTGGAAGTGCCAATGCGGCATTGATGTTGGCTACTGCGGGACTCGCCACGGCTTATGGTAGACAAGGCATTCGGGTTCTTGGTGTCAATCCAGGTGCCACACACACTGAACGACTCGAACAAGGCTTGCAAGCCAGCTGCAAGTTAGAAGGGATTGATATGGAGACAGCGTTGGCAAAAGCGACTCAACGCATTGCGCTTGGTCGTTTAGCTGAACCTGAGGAAATTGCCCAGACCGTGGTCTTTTTAGCATCACCTCAGGCAAGCTACTTAACGGGTGTGAATATCAACATGGACGGGGGTGCTATCGCCAGCGTGGTGTAACCCCCCGAACCAGTCAACGATTGATTACTTCGACTTCGCTTTATTGACCGCTGCTTCGATGTTCTCTGATGCTTTTTCAGCGGCATCGGCAGCAGCGTCAATGGCTGAGTCAAGCATTTTGTCGGCTTTGTCAGTCAGCTCACCAGCCTGATCGGCAATTTTCTCTGACACAGATTTTGTTTCTTGAACCGTCGCATCAGTTGCCGATTCAACTTTGTTTTCTGCATCTTGTGCGGCCGCTTTCGCTTTTTCTAACGCCTGAGCTTGCTCTTTGTCTTCGGCAATCGCTTTTTTCTCTGCAGCTGCAAACTTAATAGAAACACCAGAGGCACCCACATTCAACTGTAAGCCCTGTGTCGTACCTTTCAAACGCATTAGAACGCCATGCTCATTTTTCAAGGTCATACCGCCGACACCACCACCGAGCGCCACACTCCCTTCTACACGAACGTACGTCCCTGGAAAGTCATCCAGCGTGGTCAGGTCATACACCTCACCAACAGCTGCCATGCGCGATGCACCGATATTGGCGCCCAAGCTCAAGCCACCCAGCTCAAAGTCATATGACTTGCCATCAAACGTCAAAATACCACCACCGAAGCTGCCACCAATAATCAATCCAAACTGTGTCTCTTCGATTGAAACAAGGCCAACAGGTTCTTTAATTTCACGAGTTTGAGCAGTTTTTTTTGCCTCAGCAGCTACCGTTTCTTTCGGGCTTTCGACGGCCACGACCTTTTTGGACTGCTCAGCAGCCACATTTCCACTGAGCAATACCATGCCCACAACCACACTGGTTGAAATCAGCGAAGTCCAATTCATGTCCACACACTCCGAAATAACAAAATAACAGTCACCGTCTTTCACGGCACTGCAACATTAAGCGTACTGCAATGACATCTGATGCACCAGATATATTTGATCAAAATCAATACTGATCGGTTCTGGTACATCATCAGTCTCTTAATTTTGTGCAACTGCAGCAAATAGTAGACTAGGGTTTACCCTTATAGCAGATTTAACGACTTTATTGCGTAAAAATCAGGCTGCAATTTACAAAACATTACTTAAAGTGCTGAGGAAACCAGACATCCTAGGGCGTCGTACAGAGAAAGCCCGAATGCAATCAATCCCGAAAGTTGTTGAACTGCAACGGTCTATCGACATCAGTTTCTTTTAAGAGCGCAATCGCCGCTTGCAGATCATCTCGTTTTTTTCCGGTGACACGAAGCTTTTCACCTTGAATTTGCGTATCCACTTTGATTTTTGCGCTTTTAATCGTGGCGATCAGTTTTTTTGCGGTTGGCTGATCTAACCCCTGACGAACTGTGACCGCCTGACGAGCACCCCCGAGGTTTTCAATCACATCAGCAAACTCTAGGCAACGAGTATCAATATTGCGAGCACTCAAACGACCACGCAACACATCCACCATTTGTTTAATCTGAAACGCACTGGGCGCTGTGAGATTGATCACAGACCCTTCTTTATCGAGCTCAAAGTTGGCTTGTGTACCTTTGAAATCAAAACGCGTAGATAGCTCTCGATTAGCTTGATCCACCGCATTGGTCAATTCATGTTTATCCACTTCTGAGACCGCATCAAATGACGGCATAAAAACTCTCCTTATCAATAAAATATTCACCGACAGCTGTAAATTGACCGCTGCACTGTGTCATAGGTATATCCTATGCTGAAGGCTGTCCAATTCAGAACAACGTTCAGCCGTTCAATTTGCAACGAGCATAGACGACAAACGCATCATGAGCACACACACCGCCACGCTTTCGACCATGTTTCGCTATCCCATCAAATCCTGTGCAGGGCAATCGCTCACACAGGTCGAAGTGACTGCGTTGGGGTTAGAACGGGATCGTCATTGGGTCATCGTCGACGATTCAGGCCGCTTTCAGACGCAGCGACAAATCCCCCATCTGGTGTGGATACAAACTGCGCTATCCGAGCAAAGTCTGACACTCTCAGCACCTAGCCAACCGAATCTAACTATCCCGCTGGCAACTGAACACTCGACCTCATCTCGCATCACCATTTGGAACGATCGAGTAAGCGCTTTTGATCTTGGCGATGAAGTCGTACAGTGGCTCGACAATTATCTACAAATTCCAGGACGCCATTTCAGGCTAGTTCAGTTTAATCCGGAACATCCCCGACTCTGTGACACCATCTGGTTGGGTGCAGACTTTAATCCGCAGTTCCAACCCCGCTACCATCCATTTACAGATGCTTATAGTGTCAATATTCTATCCCAAGCCTCTGTCGATCACTTAAACGAACGTTTACAAGAGAATGGGCTCGAAACGATTGGGATCGAACGCTTCCGACCTAACCTGGTACTCAGTGATGTACCCGCCCATGCCGAAGATCAAATGAAACATCTGACCTTTACTCGTGGTGACGAAACGCTTGTTTTAGAAGTCATTCGCCCTTGTACACGATGCCAGATCCCTGAGATTGATCCTTGGACCGCTATGCGTGAACCTGGCATCACGGATGTCCTGTCAGAATATCGTCGTGCAGCATCAATGGGTGAAGCGATTTGTTTTGGGATGCAAGCGGTCGTTCACTCTGGTGCACCCTTTCTTTTACAAACCGGGGAATTCAATTACAGTCTGCGCTAAGCTTAAGTGTTCCCCACAACACGATCCAACCTTTGATTGAGATTCATGCCAAAGTTCATACGTCAGCCCGCTTGCAAATTATCTCTAGTTTCCAGACGACGCAGTCTACAAATTCTGCTCACCGGACTGTTTGTCCCTTGCTTGCCAATCACGGCATTCGCAAAAAAATCAACGAATTCAGCGACCACAGCACACGTTCCTATTTCTTTACAGCATTTAAAAAATCATGCTTATCCCGGCGGTGTCGCTTTACTGCCGTTAGGCACTGAGCCGCAAGCTCCTGAGGCTCGCTTTGACGGTCGGTCTGTTTTGGTGATTCAAGATCCACCCAGCCAACAATGGTGGGCAGTCGTGGGTTTACCCATAGACACACCCGTGGGTTTAAAAACTTTACAAGTCACTGAGCAAGGCACAACCACAGATCGCCCGTTTGAAATCCGTGACAAATCCTATGCCAAACAACACATCACGCTCAAAGACAACAAATACGTTTCCCCACCACAAGCCACGCTCGATCGGATTAAAACTGAGCTCGACCTACAACTCGAAGCTTATAGAACCTTTACCCCCAAAACGCCCGAAACCCTACGATTTGAAGCGCCTGTCAAAGGACGAGTTTCCAGTCCATTTGGATTTCAGCGGTTTTTTAATGGTGAACCCAGACGACCACACTCCGGACTTGATCTAGCTGCACCCAAAGGCACACCCGTACGAGCGCCTGCTGATGGCACTGTGATCTTAGTGGGAGACTACTTTTTTAACGGCATGACCGTCTTTGTGGACCATGGCAAGGGCGTTATCAGCATGTTTTGTCATTTATCTGAAATCGATCGCCTGCCAGGTGACGTCATCCGCACAGGCGATGTGCTGGGTAAGGTCGGCGCCACGGGTCGCGCCACAGGCCCTCACCTGCACTGGAATGTCAGCTTAAACGATGCGCGCGTCAATCCTGCAATCTTCATGGTGAAATCCTGAACGATCACTCACCCGATGATCATTGCGATTAGATCTGCGCGAACTCACGGAGCCGCGCAGATGATCGCTCAGGACTCATCAGTTTCTTTGAGTGGATCTTTGGTCGTAAACGGAAAACCACCAAACATGGCACGCGTTTGATCTTGCATCTGATCCTGCATCTGAACAAACATGTTTTTACTCTGCTCAACATAGTTGTTCATGATGTTTTGTAAAACGGGCGATTGCATATTCATGAATTGCGTCCAGGCCTCAGGTCCAAACTGCATACCTTGAGATTTTTCGCCAATGCGATCCTGGATTTCCTGAAAAGCTTGCATATTCTTTTCTAAATACGCACCCATAATACCTTGCATGGCATGGCCATAAAAACGAATAATCTGAGAAAGCATTTCAGAAGAAAACATCGGGAGTCCACCTGTTTCTTCTTCCAGAATAATCTGCAACAAAACACTGCGCGTAATGTCATCGCCGGTTTTGGCATCAACCACCTGAAACTTCTCATGTCCGAGAACCAATTCTTTCACATCACCGACGGTGATATAGCTGCTGGTTCTGGTGTCATAAAGACGCCGATTCGGATACTTCTTAATAAGACGAACGTCCTTCACTACTGTGTCTGTCATGTACTTTTCCTAACTACAAACGGGCGCTGCCCACATGAGCGGCGCCCCGAGCAGCTTAACCCATGTGCATACCGCCATTGACGGAAAAGTCACCGCCTGTTGAAAAACCTGCTTCATCAGATGCCAACCAAGACACCATCGAAGCAATTTCTTCCGGCTCACCCAGACGCTTGACTGGGATCATTGCAATAATTTTCTCCAACACATCGGGTCTGACGGCACGAACCATGTCGGTACCAATGTAACCCGGTGAAACGGTGTTTACTGTCACACCACGGCCAGCGACTTCTTGTGCCAACGCCATCGTAAAGCCGTGCAAGCCTGCTTTTGCAGCCGAATAGTTCGTCTGACCAAACTGACCTTTCTGGCCATTGACGGAGCTGATATTGATGATGCGACCAAAACCACGTTCTACCATGCCTTCAATCACTTGTTTGGTCACGTTAAAAACGCTATTCAGGTTGGTATCCATCACGGCATGCCAGTCTTCAGGCTTCATTTTGCGGAAAGTGCCATCACGCGTAATACCAGCGTTATTCACCAACACATCAACCTGGCCCACTTTCTCAAAAGCAGCCACGGTTGAATCCCAGTTACCCACATCTGCAGCAGAGGCTTCAAATTCAAAGCCCAATGCTTTTTGTTCTGCAAGCCACTCTGACGGATCGCGATTAGGGCTACAACCTGCAATGACTTTAAAACCATCTTTGGCAAGACGCTGGCAAATTGCCGTTCCAATGCCGCCCATACCGCCTGTTACATAAGCCACTTTCGTCGTCATAAACAATTCTCCTTATCTGGATCCATCAAGTAATAAAGCAAACCTTTTCAAACTGCACGTACTTTGACGTATGAACCTGGTGCTGCCTCCAGCACAGGATGCGTCTCGGAACCTTCTTGTGTCAGTGCGGCTTTTTTCTTGCCAGACTGTTTAGCAAGCCACTGCACATAATCCGTCCACCAGCTGCCGGGCAACTCTTGGGAGTTTTCAAACCACTCATCGGCAGGGACATCCGTATCCTGCGTTTCGTTCACCCAGTAACTACGACGGTTCTTTGAAACTGGGTTAATCACACCCGCAATATGCCCAGATGCAGCCAGCACAAAACGATTGTCACCAGACATCAGACGTGAAGACACGTAGGCGGTCTTCCACGGCACGATGTGGTCTTCTTTCGAACCCAATAAATAAGTCGGCACCGTAATTTTGCGCAAATCAACTGGCTTGCCACAGACTTTGATCGCATTCGGCGTTGCCAAGAGATTCTCGCGATACATGTTTCGGAAATAGCATGCGAAGAAAGGTCCAGCTAAGTTCGTGCTGTCGCTATTCCAAAACAACAGGTCAAACGGCATGGGTGTCTCGCCTTTCAGATAATTCGAGACCACATAGTTCCAGACTAACTCATTGGGGCGTAAAAACGAAAACGTTGTCGACAATTCACGGGCAGTCATCAGACCTCCCTGACCGATTTGCTGTTCACGAAGACGTGTGTGCGCTTCAGTGGCAAACAAACCAAGCTGACCGGTATCGCAAAAATCCAGCATTGTCGCGAGCAAGGTTAGCGATTGAACACGGCTTTGACGACGACTTGCAGCCACAGCCAATGCCGTCGAGAGCATCGTGCCGCCAACACAAAATCCCAGCACGTTGATTTTGGGGACTTTAGAGATATCTCGAACCAGATCAATCGCCGTCAAAACACCGTCTTCGATGTAATCATCCCAGGTCGCTGTTTCAATACCATCCGTATCGGTTGGTAATGGATTACGCCATGACGTTAAAAATACGGTGAACCCTTGCGAGACCAGATATTTCACAAATGAATTATCTTGCTGCAAATCCAGAATGTAGTATTTATTAATACAAGGTGGCACCAATAAAATGGGGCGCTGATAAACTTCTTCAGTTTGTGGCTTGTATTGAATCAGTTCAAAATATTTATTTCGAAAAACTACAGAGCCTGGGGTGATAGCCAGATTTTCACCCACTGCAAACTTGCTTTCGTCACTTTGCGAAATCCGACCCTTGGCCAAATCACTTAAAAAGTTCTGCACGCCTTGCTGCAAAGACTGACCGCGTGTTTCGATCAGCATTTTTTGTGCTTCAGGGTTAGTGGCCAGAAAGTTTGCCGGCGACATGGCATCGACCCATTGATTGACCGAGAAATCGAGCTGCTCCTTGATTTCCTCTGGCACGGCCGCTTTTTGAACCATGTCTTTCATGGCTTGACTCGACATTAAATACATATGCGCCATCATTAGATGCGCAGGACTTTGCTGCCAAGCCTCATTTCTAAAGCGTCTGTCTTTAATTTCAGGTAATTCATTCTGAGTTGCCGACGTTGCAAGTTGCTGCCAGTTATTCATAAACTGCTCTTGCATTTGCTTTAACGCTTCGCTATTAAACATGGGAGTTTTGCCCCAGAGTTTCATAAAGTCATTCGCCACAGTCCCCCCTTCTCTCATCACTTAAACTCATCACCATAATGTTAATCTGCTTTAACATCGATATCTTGTCAACCCGCTTTTTACCCGATGATAGTTATATATAAAGATATAAGATTTTCAGGTTAAAATATTGGGCTTTGGCTCAATTCAAACGACAGCTCAGATTTATGGGTTCGTGATCCAAGCCAAAGTCGCCATTCGACCGGTTTGACCTTCTTTGCGATAACTGTAAAAACGCTTCGCCTCATCTTGGACTGTGCAATATCCACTCCAAACAGCCTGCTTTACACCCAAGTCATATAATTGTTTGATGGCAATTTTGGGTAAATTAGCCACCCATTTCTCAGATGCGCTCACATCTTCAACAAAGCAGTCCGCGAACGTAGCGCTTAAATTCAAAAACGCATCCCGAACACTCGCATCCACCTGGTAGGCGCTCGGACCAATGCAAGGCCCAATCCAAGCTGAGATGGCATCGACAGGACAACCTTTGGCGACCATTTCATCCACAACGGCTCGAAGCACACCTTGTGCCAATCCACGCCAACCCGCATGCGCCATGCCAAGCACAGAATGTTTTTCTGAATACAAAACCACAGGCAGGCAATCTGCCGTCATGATGGCGAGCACCCGTTGAGGTTGAGTGGTTACAGCCGCATCTGCCTGCGGCACATCTGTGCGTGACGCATCCGCATCCACAACGTCACACCCGTGCACCTGATCTAGCCAAAGTGGTTCGGCTGGTAAAAGTTTGATTAGGCGGTCGCGGTTTTCTTGCACGGCCTGTGGATCATCCCCCACATGCATGCCTAGATTTAAACTTTCGAAAGGTGATTGGCTCACGCCGCCATAGCGTGTGGTGCTCAGCACACAAACGTTCGGACTTAACCCTTGTACCGACAACACACTGTTTGATGTTTTGAATGGTTGGTTCAAGCGGTCCTCCGAAATATTCTGAATCGAATGAATCAAATATTCACATTACGTAATCGCTTGCATTTCATCAAGCAAATACGCCATATCCTCTGGCAATGCACACTCAAAGGCCATACGAGCCTGTGTTTGTGGATCTTCAAATGCCAATGCGCGCGCATGTAACATCTGTCGAGGTGCCCACTCGGAGCGCGCAGCACCATATAAAGTGTCACCAACCAGTGGATGACCTTCACTGGCCATGTGAACACGAATCTGATGCGTACGACCCGTATGTAGTTGGCAAATCACTTCGCTCACCGGAGAACCTTTCAACATCCCACGGCGTACAACCTGATAATCAGTTCGGGCTTCTTTGGCTGCAATCGGGCGCACAACGCTCATACGGACAGCAACCCTAGGGTCGCGTCCAATCGATCGCTCTATAGTTCCCTGCTGCGCTTGAACGTGCCCCTGAACCAGAGCAATATACTCACGCTTCACAGTCCGTGCTTGCAATTGCCGAATCAGTTCTTCACGGGCTAGTGCTGTCCGTGCAACCACCATCAGACCTGAAGTATCTTTATCCAAACGGTGCACCAAGCCAGCTCGCTCGACGTCTTTAAGCGCTTCAAAACGATATAACAAACCGTTGAGCAAAGTGTGCGACCAGTTGCCTGCGCCAGGATGAACAACCAAACCTGCCGGCTTATTGACCACTAACCATTGTTTAGACTCTGAAATTACATCAAAGTTCACTGGTTGCGCTGTCATGAAAGACTCAGACTCATCAGGCTGCACCTGAACTTGGATCGCATCACCCACTTTAAGCATCATTCTGGGTTTAGTCTGAATCTGGTCATTGACCGACACATGACCTGCCTGCACCCAGTTTTGTAAACGGGCACGAGAAAATTGTGGCAACATAGCGGCCATCACTTTGTCTAGACGTTCACGCCCCAAAGGGGAAGGCACTATAAACTGATGCATAATCTGTGCACCGTGAATCTCTTCTTCGTTACTTGCATCCATGTGATGTTAAGGTTCTATAATTCAGTCTGAATGCTAACACTAGGAAAAGTTGCGTGATCTCCATTCCGATGCTGGCCAAATCAAATTTTCGTGATTATGGGCCTCAGAAACTTATTCTTATCCTCAGTCTTCTCCTGAGCCTCGCCCTGTTAGGCGGTTGTTCCTCCAGTGGGCAGGAAACCGACGAAACAGCCAATTGGTCGGTTGAACGCTTGTTCCAAGACGGGACAGCCGAAATGAACTCAGGCAACTGGAAAGCCGCACAACGTCGCTTCACCAGCGTTGAAGCACGCTTTCCATTTGGGCCTTACGCACAGCAATCGCTGATCAATCTGGCTTACGTCCAGTGGAAAGATCAGGAACCTGAAATGGCACTGGCAACAATTAACCGTTTCTTGCAGCAGTATCCCAATCACCCTGGGACTGACTACATGCTCTTTCTACGTGGCCTGATCCTGTTTACACCGCCTAGCGCTGTGTTTTCATCGGTCACCCTACAAGATCCTGCAGAACGCGATCCTAAAGCCATGCAAGAGTCTTACGCTGCGTTTGATGAGCTGGTCCACCGATTCCCACAAAGTCGTTACGCCGATGATGCTCGCAAACGGATGAACTGGCTGGTCAACATCATGGCTGAGCATGAACTACACACCGCGCGTTTCTATTACGACCGTCAGGGTTACGTCGCGGCAATTAACCGTGCGCAACGTGTTCTGACTGAGTTTGAAGGTGTCCCGGCGTCTGAGCAAGCTCTCTACATCATGATGCTGTCGTATCAGAAACTGGAGTTGCCTGACATGGCTGCCGACAGTGAGCGTGTCTTATTGGCCAACTTCCCCGATACCGAGCTGATCGAAAAAGGCTTCCCCAATGCTGAATACAGCTGGTGGAATCCTATGCGTTATCTCTTCTGATTAAGCTCTATTGAATTAAAGCCTGTTCGCCCGACTATCTACTCAGTCATGCGAACAGGCTTTCTTCTTTCTGTATGCTTTTTACGCGTCTTTATTCGTGTTGCGCTTTTCTCGAATAAACGACAAAGCAACGTCTTGTTCACGCGTTCGCTGAAAAGGTGGCAAGCCTTGCCAAAGCCTGCGACCATATGATTTTTCGACCAAGCGTCGGTCACCAATCACCAGCACACCCCAATCTTTTTCTGTTCGGATTAAGCGCCCTGCACCTTGCTTTAAAGCAATTGCAGCCTCAGGGATCTGCAACTCCATAAACGGGCTGCCACGACGTGCTTCGCACTGACGGATGCGCGCTTGCAATACAGGGTCATCGGGTGGTGCAAATGGCAGTTTATCGATTGCCAGCAGCGTTAAATGTTCACCCGCTAAATCCACACCTTCCCGAAAGCTCGCGCTTCCAATCAGAATGGCTTTGGGTTCACGACGAAATTGCGATAGCAACACAGCCCTCGACTGCTGCCCCTGACGCAGCACAGGCCATTCAATGCCCAGATCCTTGAGTTTGTGTTCTAAGGCTGCCCCAATCGTCTCAATGGCTCTTAACGTTGTGCATAAAATTAAACATCCACCATCGTTCAATTGGATGAGCGGTAGCAAATACTCCACGAAACGTTCATTAAACGTTGGATCATTCACTTGAGGTAATGTCTCGGGTACACACAATAAGGCCTGCTGTCCATAATCAAACGGCGATGCAAAGCGCACTGTTTTTGCATCTTCAAGCCCAAGGCGAGACGTAAAGTACTGAAAATCACCCTTTACAGACAAAGTGGCCGACAGAAACACCCAAGCCTGTTGTGCTTGACGCTCTTTTGAGAAAGCTTGGGCGACCGACAGAGGCGCACTGTTAAAGCGTACATGGGCTGAGAACAACTCCACCCAGTCCACCCAATCCACTTGGGCCAAATTGGCATTGATCGCATCGGACGTTTGGCCGACAGGGTTTTCTAAAGCATCGGGTCGCCAGTGCTGTAATTTCTCCTGAAAACCGACCCCTTGATTCATGAGCATTTCTAGGTCAATGTGACGCTCAGCTTGTGCTTTGAGTGGTTCAACGATCGCATCAACCGCCTGACAAAGCTTCGCAAAGAGTTCCATACTCTCTTCGTTTCGCTCAAACTGGTCACGCATGACGCGCTGCCCGTTCAACGCTGACACCCAGTCGCAGACTAAGCGCAAATCTTTCATGCTTTGTGTGAGCGTTGCGCACAAGTCACGCCACCGGACTGTTTCACGTGCATAAGCCAAACCAGACACTTCGACTTGGCGCGCCCAATCCGTGATTTGAGCTGTTGAGATGGATTGTGCTAAAAAACGGGTCGCCACATCAGGCAACTGATGCGCTTCATCGAACACCACCAAATCAGCCTGCGGTAAAAGCTCTGATACACCCTCATCACGCAGGGCAGCATCAGCCATAAACAAGGCGTGATTGATCACCACCAAATCCGCTTGCTGCGCCTGACGTCGGGCTTTATAAACAAAACAGTCTGACAGGTGTGGGCATTCTTGTCCTAAACACGTTTCACGCGTTGAGGTGACAATGCGCCAGATATCGGCATCTTCCGGCACCGTTTCCAGCTGCGCCTTATCACCCGTATTTGAGCTTGCCGCAAATCTCGTAATATCTCGCAACCAGACGACTTGTTTACGATGCGTTAAAGCACCCTCTTCTTCGTTCGCTCTTTTTAAGTGATAGTGGCACACATAGTTTGCGCGCCCTTTTAGAACGGCTGTGTTGACACTAAGCCCCAAAGCTTTAGAGACTTGAGGCAGGTCTTTTTCAAAAAGCTGATCCTGTAAGGTCTTGGTTCCTGTTGAAATCAACGTTTTTTCTGAACGCAACAAGGCAGGCACCAAATAGGCCCACGTTTTACCAATCCCAGTTCCCGCTTCCGCAATCAGGCATGAGGATTCTTCAATGGTCTGCGCAATTTCACCTGCAAGGTCAACTTGCGCTTGACGGGAAATATAGTGTTCAAACGCCTGCTGCAAACGCCCCGTTTGCCCAAAAATCGAGTCAATCTCATCTTTCAGATCCTGACTCAACGCAGTGTGCAAAGAATTATCCAATGAGATTAGTCCTGCAGCTGCACAATGGCGACTTGGGTTGCAGCCATCAGCACATCGCGCGTTTGTACGCTGTCACTTGCCATCCCTTGCGCAAGGACTTCGGATCCGTTCATCACCTGATAGGCTTTCTCATCCGTTGGATCCACACAGATCTCAACCGAAGGTTGTTTTAACTGCTGGGTCACGGCACCTAAATCGCGTGGATTGGCTACTGGTAAAGAGATTGCCAGTGTTTCATCCGTCGCAGAAAACAGTTTCAAACGGAACTGTCCATCTTCGTCGCGATAGGTCACCAAACGGGCTAGCTTTGCCTTTTGTTTGGTTTTTTTAACTGACACAACAGGCGCACTGACTCCACACAGTCCAACTGCCTCACGCGCAGCCTCAATCATCGGCGCACTAATTTCTCGAGCTTTAGCAGCCCCGGCCTGCAAAATATCTTCCAAATCATCAGGACGCGTCATCAAACTTTCATACTCAACCCGTAAGGGTTCAATCTCACGCTCTACGACCTGTACCAGACGTTTCTTGGCCTCACCCCAACCCAAACCTTCTTTCAAATCTTGCACAAATTGTGCCGTCTCTTCTTCAGTTGCAAACGCCTGAAAAATCGGGAACATATGCGTATCATGTGCATCTTTAGGTTCCCCAGGCAAACGAGAGTCAGTCACAATTTGAGACACCGTTTCTTGTAAACGGCGCGAACCACCTTCGAACAAAGGAATAGTGTTGCCATAACTCTTCGACATCTTGCGGCCATCTAAGCCCGGCAAAATCGCGACCGCCTCATCCACCACGGCTTCGGGCAGTACAAAGAGCGGTTTAGACTCGCTAGCATACAAATAATTGAAACGTTGCGCGATGTCTCGCGCCATCTCCAAATGCTGTACCTGGTCTCGACCGACTGGAACTTTGTTCGCGTTGAACATCAAGATGTCGGCGGCCATCAGGATGGGATAAGAGAATAAGCCCATCGTGATTCCATCATCGTCTTCCAGACCTTTTTCACGGTTTTGATCGACACTGCCTTTATAGGCATGGGCACGATTCATCAATCCCTTTGCTGTGACGCAGGTGAGCATCCAGCTCAATTGCGGGATTTCCGGAATATCAGATTGACGATAAAACGTGACTTTATTCGTATCCAAACCTGCAGCCAACCAAGTCGCCGCAATGGCCAATCTAGATTCGGCAATTCTTTGCGGCTCATCACATTTAACTAATGCGTGGTAGTCTGCCAAAAAGAAAAAAGCATCGACATCATCGGCCTGACTGGCACGAATGGCAGGACGAATGGCGCCTACATAATTACCTAAATGAGGAATCCCTGTCGTTGTGATCCCAGTCAGCACACGAGTTTTCATAAGATTTTTCTTTAAAACAAAATTTATAGTTCAGCGGCAACACGTGCCTCTGATTCCAAATATTCCAGTGATTGCATTTCCAGCAGTCTCGACACCGTTCGATGAAACTCATTAGACATGGGCCCCTCAGTGTAGAGGGCTTCTGGTTCACAGTCTGCCGAGATAATCAACTTAACTCGATGATCATACAGAACGTCAACCAGCCACGTAAAGCGTCGAGCCGCTGATGATTGTCTCGCTGTCATTTTAGGTACATCCGAGAGCAGGACCACCTGATACTGATTTGCCAATTCTAGATAATCATTCTGTGAACGAGGCCCTTCACACAGGGTTTCAAAATCAAACCAAATCACATTTTCTGATCGTGCAACCGCAGGGATAAGGCGATGTTCAAGTTCGATTTCCGGCTTCAATCGTTCTGATTCAGAAAACGTCTCGAACGCGGTTTCCATGGCAACTTGCGCGCCCGCATCCAATGGGTAATGGTAGGCTTCAACTTGCTCCAGTGAACGGCGTCTGTAATCCACCCCACTGTCCACGTTTAAGACATCCATGCGTTCATAAATCAGTTGAATCGCTGGCAATATCCGATCTCGATGTAGACCCTCGGGATAGAGTGTGGACGGCTCATAGTTCGACGTCATAATAAATGCCACACCCCGCTCAAAGAGCGCAAAGAGCAAGTTATGCAGAATCATGGCATCTGCAACGTCTGAGACATGAAACTCATCAAAGCAAATCAATTGATACTTAGAAGCAATTTCACGTGCGACTTCTTCCAATGGATCTTGCCGACCTTTAACCTTATCCATCGCCCGATGGACACTACGCATAAATTCATGAAAGTGCAAACGGGCTTTACGTGAATCTTCCACCGTGTCGTAGAACGCGTCCATCAAAAAGCTTTTTCCACGTCCGACACCACCCCATAAATAAACCCCACGAGGGGGTTCGGTTCGAGAAAGTAGCCGTCTCAATGGATTACTGCGCGCTCGTTGATAAGCTTGCCATTCATCGTAGAATTGCTGCAGCCGTTCAACGGCCTTTTTTTGTGCAGCATCCGCCTGAAAACCATTCTTCTGGAGCGCAAGCTCGTAGGACTGAGTAACGTTCATGTTTCTTTAAAATAGGAAAGGCACCTTGAACCGGTGCCTTTGTCACAGAACCGACACACCCAAACTCGGGTGTGTCGGTTCAATCATCGCTGCTTAGAAGTTAAGCGTGCGCTTATCAACGGCCAGTGCGGCTTCTTTCATTGCCTCTGACAACGTGGGGTGTGCATGGCAAATCCGTGCGATATCTTCAGATGCACCACGGAATTCCATGATAGTCACGGCTTCCGCAATCAATTCAGACGCCATCGGACCCACAATGTGGACACCCAACACTTCATCAGTTGTTGCATCGGCCAACACCTTCACAAACCCGGTGGTATCACCCAATGCACGGGCTCGACCATTGGCCATAAAGGGGAAGCTACCGCTGCGATAAGCGCGACCGTCCGCTTTCAACTGCTCTTCGGTTTTACCCACCCAAGCAATTTCTGGCGAGGTGTAGATCACCCACGGAATGGTGTCAAAGTTGACATGACCATGCTGACCAGCAATGCGCTCAGCCACAGCCACACCTTCTTCTTCAGCTTTATGTGCCAGCATCGGACCACGAACCACGTCACCCACCGCCCAAACATTGGGCAGGCTTGTGCGACACTGATCATCAACCGTCACAAAACCACGATCGTCCAGCGCCAGACCTACTTTGGCGGCTTCCAAACCACCGGTGTACGGCACACGTCCAATCGATACAATGAGCTTGTCAACGACCAGTTTCTGTTCTTGACCAGCTGAATCAGTCCATGGAATGGTGACTTGACGGGCGGTCTGCTTGACCTCACCGATCTTGGCACCCACATGAATATTCAGACCCTGCTTCACGAACGATTTGTGCGCTTCTTTCGCAGCCTGCTGATCCACAGCGCCCAGGAAGGTCGGCATGGCTTCCAGCACGGTCACTTCCGAACCCAGACGACGCCAAACACTGCCTAGCTCCAGACCAATCACACCCGCACCAATCACACCTAAACGCTTAGGCACAGATTCAAGACTCAGTGCACCGTCATTGGACAAAATCTGTTTTTCATCAAAGTTCAGGCCAGGCAATGCGCGCGGTGCGCTACCTGTTGCCACAATGACGTGCTTGGCATTCAATGTGGCCGCTTTCTTACCAGCCACTTCGATTTGCCAGTTGTCACCATCTTTACCTGCAAATGAGCCAACGCCATGGAAAAACTCCACTTTGTTTTTCTTGAACAGATACAAAATACCGTCGTTGTTTTGTTTAACAACGGTATCTTTGCGTCCAATCAGTTGGGCCAGATTGAGCTTCACACCCTGAACTTCAACACCATGCTCACCGAGATGGTGTGATGCTTGCTCAAAATGCTCAGAAGACTGCAACAACGCTTTGGAAGGAATACAACCCACGTTGGTGCAAGTCCCACCAAGCGCAGGATCACCCTTTGCATTGGAAGCGGCATCCACGCACGCAACTTTCATACCCAGCTGGGCTGCACGAATGGCTGCAATATAGCCTCCAGGGCCTGCGCCAATAACTACGACATCAAATTGATTCGCCATGAATTATCTACCTAATCAGACTTCAAGCAACAAACGCTGTGGATCTTCCAGTGCTTCTTTCATTGCAACCAGGCCCAATACGGCTTCACGACCGTCAATAATGCGGTGGTCGTAAGACATCGCCAGATAGTTCATCGGACGAATGACGATTTGACCGTTCTCCACAACAGCGCGATCTTTGGTGGCATGCACACCCAAAATGGCGGATTGCGGTGGGTTAATAATAGGTGTTGACAACATCGAGCCAAACACACCACCGTTTGAAATCGAGAACGTACCACCAGTCATTTCTTCAAGCGTCAACTTGCCTTCGCTGGCACGACGACCAAAGTCTGCAATGGTTTTTTCAATGTCAGCAATCGACATCTGATCTGCGTCACGCAAAATAGGCACAACCAAACCACGTGGTGTCCCCACCGCAATACCGACGTCAAAGTAACCGTGATAGACGATGTCAGTGCCATCCACCGAGGCGTTCAAAACTGGATAGCGCTTGAGAGCTGCCACAGCCGCTTTCACAAAGAACGACATAAAGCCCAGCTTCACACCGTGTTCTTTTTCGAACTGATCTTTGTATTGTTTACGCAGATCAATGACGGCTTGCATGTTCACTTCATTGAACGTGGTCAGAATGGCGTTTTCTTGCTGTGAGTGCAACAAGCGTTCTGCAATACGTGCACGCAGACGGCTCATCGGCACGCGCTGTTCTGGACGACCATCGAGCGAACGGGCAATGGCCACTGGCGCTGCAGGCGCAGATGCAGCCATGGCATCAGCTTTAGTCACACGACCATCACGACCGGTGCCGGTTACGGCATCAGCAGACACGCCTTTTTCAGACAGAATCTTGCTTGCGGCTGGTGAGGCAATGCCAGCTGCGGCTGTGCTGGCGGGTGCTGCGGCCGCGGGTGCGGGTGCCGCTGCAGCAGGCGCTGCGGCTTCGGCAGGTGCGGCTTCAGCGGGTGCAGCACTGGCTGTGGCTGCGGTATCAATTTTGGCCATCACTTCGCCGGATGTCACGGTCGCACCGTCATCCGTGATGATTTCGGTCAACACACCTGATGCAGGTGCGGGGACCTCCAAAACCACTTTATCGGTCTCAACTTCAATGAGAATCTCGTCTGCTTCAACGGCCTCACCAGGACGTTTTTTCCAGACCATCAGTGTCGCTTCTGACACCGATTCAGAGAGTTCAGGGACCAGGACTTCTTTAATTGACATAAGAAATTTTCCGTAATGATATTGATCTGTGAATGTTCTTTTGACGCTTCAACCCGCGTTATTTAACCAAAGCATGCGTTTTAAACTTACCAAATGCTTGCTCAATCAATGCCTTCTGTTGCTCAACGTGCTTGGCCAGATAACCAACCGCAGGTGAAGCAGACGCCGCACGACCTGCATAGGCCAGTTTTTGACCTTTCTTCATGTGCTCATACAAGTGGTGACCAATGTAGAACCAAGGACCTTGGTTTTTCGGCTCATCTTGAACCCAAACGATTTCTGTCGCTTTAGGATATTTAGCCAACTCTTCTTCAAACAGCTTATGAGCAAATGGATACAACTGTTCAATACGCACGATCGCAACGTTTTTCTCATTGCGTTCTTTACGCGCATTCACAAGGTCATAGTACACCTTACCAGAGCAAACCAACACACGCTTGACGCTGTTCGGTTTGATGCTGTCATCGCACTCGCTGATCACAGGTTGGAAATGGTGCCCAACCGACAGTGCTTCCAAGGGTGATCCCGCATCTTTGTTACGCAGCAAAGACTTGGGTGTCATGATGATCAGTGGCTTGCGGAACTGTCGGATCATCTGGCGACGCAGCAAGTGGAAAATCTGAGCCGACGTTGTAGGCTGCACGACCTGGATATTGTTGTCCGCACACAGCTGTAAGAAACGTTCAATGCGAGCTGAAGAGTGCTCAGGACCCTGACCTTCATAGCCATGTGGCAACATTAGCGTCAGACCGCAATGACGACCCCATTTCGCCTCACCTGAAACAATAAACTGGTCAATCACAACTTGCGCACCGTTTGCAAAGTCACCAAACTGTCCTTCCCAGATGGTCAGGGTGTTGGCCTCTGCAGTGGCATAACCATACTCAAAACCAAGAACGGCTTCTTCAGACAACACGGAGTCAATGACCACAAAAGGTGCTTGATCTTCAGAGACGTGCTGCAAAGGAATGTAAGTACCATCATCCCAACGCTCACGCTTTTGATCATGCAACACAGCATGGCGGTGAGTAAACGTGCCCCGACCTGAGTCTTGGCCAGAAATCCGGATTGGATAACCGGCGTTGACCAAGCTCGCAAAAGCCAGATGCTCACCCATCCCCCAATCCAGATCAACTTCACCTTTACCCATGGCACGTCGATCGTTCAGCAAACGTGTCACCAGCGGGTGGACGCTAAAGCCTTCAGGCACCGTTGTAATGCGTTCGGCCAAACGATGAAGCTCCGCCATTGGCAAACCGGTATCAGCATGATCGGTCCATTTGGCATTCAGGTACGGCGTCCAGTCTGTCGCGTACTTGCTCTTGTAATCAGTCAACACAGGTTCAATCGTGCCCTGTGCGTCTTCCATGTATTTGCGATAAGCCTTGACCATATCGTCAGGCTCATTCTCTTTCAAGATGCCTTGTGCGACCAACTTGTCGGCATAACGCTTACGTGTACCTGGGTGCTGGCCAATGCTCTTGTACATGAGTGGCTGCGTCATCGCTGGTGTGTCTTGCTCGTTGTGACCCAACTTACGGAAACACACAATATCGATCACCACATCACGACCAAATGTATTACGGAAATCCAGTGCCAAACGCGTCACAAAAACCACGGCTTCCGGATCATCACCATTGACATGGAAGACCGGGGCTTCAATCATTTTGGCAACGTCAGTGCAATACGTCGTCGAACGCGCATCACGAGGATCTGACGTTGTAAAGCCAATTTGGTTGTTAATCACGACATGGACAGTACCGCCTGTACCGTAACCACGGGTCAGCGCCATGTTCAGCGTTTCCATCACCACACCCTGACCGGCAAAGGCTGCGTCACCGTGCACCAGCACTGGCAACACTTGTTTAAAGCCCTTCTCCAGACCACGACGCTCCTGACGAGCGCGCACGCTACCTTCAACCACTGGGTTCACAATTTCAAGGTGAGACGGGTTAAAGGCCAATGACAAATGCACTGGACCACCCCGGGTTGACAGGTCACTTGAATAACCGTTGTGGTATTTCACGTCGCCATCGGTCAAACCGTCAGCGTGTTTGCCTTCAAACTCTGCAAACAAATCACTCGGCATTTTGCCCATGATATTGACGAGCATGTTCAGACGACCACGGTGAGCCATCCCAACCACGAGTTCCTGAACACCATTGTCACCGGCGTGGTTAACCATTTCGTCCATGCACGCAATAAAGCTTTCACCACCTTCTAGTGAGAAACGCTTCTGACCCACATATTTCGTATGCAGGTAACGCTCAAGCCCTTCAGCTTCGGTAAGCTGCTGCAACACGTTGCGCTTAGCTTGTGCACCCAAATTAGCGGTGCTACGGGTTGTTTCGAGGCGCTCTTGAATCCAACGCTTCACGTTTGGATCTGAGACGTGCATGTACTCTGCACCGACCGTGGTGCAATAAGTTTGCTTCAGTGCTTCGATAATTTCACGCAGCGTCATGGTGCTGGCTGTTGTGAAATACGTATTAGTCGCAGAAAACTCCTGATCCATGTCGACATCAGTCAGACCATAGAACGCTGGAGTCAACTCAGGAATATCGGGTCGTGCATGGCGCTTGAGCGGATCCAGATCTGCCCAGCGATTACCCAGATAACGGTAAGCTGCGATTAATGATTGAATTTGTAACTGCTTAGAAGCAACGGCCTGATCGGCCACTTGTGCGCCGGCGGCAAAGCCTTGACGGGCACGTTGTGCAAATGCTTCGATGATCGGTGCATGACGCTGGTCGCGAGTCTGGGTTTGCCCATCCACAGCAGGTGCGTTTTGCAACTGATCAAAATATTCTCGCCAGTTCTCAGGAACAGCTGATGGGTTGTCGAGATAAATCTCGTACAGCTCCTCAACGTAGGGTGCGTTACCACCATAGAGATAGGCGTTTTGCTGAAGATCGTTTTGTAATGACATTTTTACGCTTCACCTTGCCGGGTGCTTCACCCGAATTGATGCAGGAAACCTTCCGCTTTCACGGTCTAACCGGTCTGCGGATAGCGGGGCAGAAGGCACGTGGATAGCCTGATTTAAGCCATGGACAAAGTTTAACGCATGCGCGCGCAAAATGGCGCATAACCTTGCGACCCCACCAAAAAGTCATCACTGACTCAAACCTCTCTGTTTTGCTGCATCGCAGCACAAAAAGTCAAGCAAGCTTTTTCCAGATGAGTACTATTATCACTAAGCGCACAGCAGATTTGTGTCTGATTGATTCTTTTTCAAGGTTTTTGCATATGACTCACGATTTCAATCAACTCGCGTTGGAATATCACGCACTCCCCAAGCCGGGAAAGATTTCTGTCACACCGACTAAACCTCTTTCTAATCAGTTTGACTTATCACTCGCCTATTCACCTGGCGTTGCTGCTGCCTGCATGGAAATCTATCGTGATGAATCACTTGCAGCGCAATATACGTCACGCGCCAATCTTGTTGGTGTCATCACCAACGGGTCTGCTGTGTTGGGTTTAGGCAACATTGGTCCTGCCGCGGCCAAACCGGTGATGGAAGGTAAAGGATGTCTTTTTAAGAAGTTTGCGGGCATTGATGTTTTTGACATTGAGCTCAATGAGCAAGATCCCGACAAACTGATTGACATCATTGCTGCCCTAGAGCCTACGCTAGGTGGCGTGAACCTTGAGGACATCAAGGCACCCGAGTGCTTTTACATCGAGCAAAAATTACGCGAACGCATGAAAATCCCCGTTTTTCATGATGACCAACATGGGACTGCGATTATCGCCTCAGCCGCTCTAATCAATGGTTTGAAGCTCGTTGATAAACCCTTAGAGGAGATTAAACTGGTGTGCTCGGGCGCCGGTGCTGCAGCCATCGCTTGCCTGAACTTATTCGTGACGCTAGGGCTTTCTCGCGACAACATTTATGTGTGCGACTCACGTGGTCTCATCTGGCAAGGCCGTGATGAAAACATGGAAGCCAACAAGGCTTTGTATGCACAAAATACAGACATGCGAACCATGGCCGAAGCATTGGTCGGTGCTGATGTCTTTTTAGGTTGCTCCACCAAAGATCTCCTCACAGGCGACATGATCAAACCCATGGCACGCGATCCGATTCTGCTTGCCCTAGCCAACCCAGATCCTGAAATTCTTCCCGAAGTTGCCAAGGCTGCCCGTCCAGATTGCATCATCGCAACAGGTCGTTCGGACTACCCGAACCAGGTCAACAACGTCTTATGCTTCCCATACATCTTCCGAGGTGCGTTAGACGCAGGTGCCACCAGCATCACTGAAGAAATGAAAATGGCGGCCGTACATGCCATTGCTGAGCTCGCTCAAATTGAACAAAGCGATGAAATGACTCAAGCCTACCAAGGCCACGACATCAGCTTCGGCCCAGAGTTCATTATCCCCAAACCTTTTGATCCTCGCTTAATTTCCAAGATCGCCCCAGCTGTTGCCCAAGCGGCCGCCGACTCTGGTGTGGCGACACGACCCATTCAGGATATGAAGGTTTATGAACGCAGCCTTTCTGATCAGGTTTACCATTCCGGCCATATCATGCGCCCCGTCTTTGAACTGGCTCGCGCGAACCCCAAACGTGTCGTGCTGGCCAACGCCGAAGAAGAAGTTGTTTTACGAGCCGCTCAAGCAATTTTGGACGAACGCATTGCAGAACTCATTCTGATTGGTCGCCCCAGCGTCATCAAAATGCGGATTGAAAAACAAAATCTACGCCGCATTCAACCTGGCGTGAACGTAGAAATTGTCGACCCGGACAATGACGATCGATTTTATGAAGCCTGGCAGACGTACCATCGACTGCGCGCCCGCGATGGCATCACGCCTCAGATCGCAAAAGCAGTTGTGCGCAAGCACAATACGTTGATTGGCGCCTTGCTGATTGAACGCGGTGACGCCGACGCCATGCTGTGCGGCATTGGTAGCCAATTCGACAATCAGCTCGAATACATTGACGAAGTGATCGGTATGGCACCAGGTGCTGGTACCTATGCGGCCCTTAATGTGCTTCTATTGCCTGAACAAACCTTGTTCATTTGCGACACGCACGTCAATGAAGACCCGACCGCTCAGCAAATCGCCGATATGACCTTGTTGGCCGCAGAAGAAGTGAAACGTTTTGGGATCACACCTAAAATCGCACTACTTTCTCATTCCAACTTCGGCAGCCGACGCACGGCTTCTGCGCAGAAAATGGCGTATGCCAGAGACATTTTGGCACATGTTGCACCCGATCTAGAGCTTGACGGTGAAATGCAAGCGGACGCTGCATTGTCAGAAGAGATCCGCAAAAACGCCTTACCAGAAACAACACTCAGTGGCGAGGCCAATCTCTTTATCACACCCAACTTAGACACTGGCAACATCACCTACAACTTCCTCAAAATGACGGGAAGTCATGGTGTTGCTGTGGGTCCGATCTTGCTGGGTGCGGCTAAACCCGTGCACATTCTGACGAACAGCTCAACAGCTCGTCGCATCATTAACATGACCGCGATTGCTGTGGTACAGGCACAAATGCTGGAGCAAGAAGCCAACTCGGCTGAGGACTAACCTTTTTAAGACCCCTGCTCTTTAGGGGTCTTAAAAAGCAATGGGGCGGTACAGATTAGACTGTACCGCCCCATTGCTTTATGTCATCTCAAAAATGAATTAGATCACTTGATATGACGAACACCTTCACCGACGTACAACTGACGTGGACGACCAATCTTGTATTCAGGATCGGAAATCATTTCGTTCCACTGTGCAATCCAACCGACTGTACGTGCCAATGCAAAGATGGCTGTAAACAATTCGTTTGGAACACCAATTGCACGCTGCACGATACCGGAGTAGAAATCAACGTTCGGATATAGCTTGCGATCCACAAAATACTGGTCTTCAAGCGCAATACGCTCAAGTTCCATGGCCAGCTTAAAGAGTGGATCATTTTCCAGACCCAGAGCGGCCAATACTTCTTTGGTGGTTTCTTGCATCAGCTTAGCACGTGGATCGTAGTTCTTATAGACACGGTGACCAAAGCCCATCAAACGCACGCCTGAGTTCCTGTCTTTGACTTTCTCCATAAACTCGCCGACTTTGGCTACACCACCGTTGGCTTGCAGATCTTCCAGCATGTGCAAGCAAGCTTCGTTGGCACCACCGTGTGCGGGTCCCCACAAGCAGGCGACACCCGCAGCAATGGCTGCAAATGGGTTCGTGCCGGATGAACCACACAAACGAACGGTTGATGTTGAAGCATTTTGCTCATGATCTGCATGCAATGTAAAGATGCGATCCATTGCACGCTCAAGCACTGGGTTCACTTCATAATCTTCGCAAGGTGTGGCAAACATCATGCGCAAAAAGTTGCCTGCGTAACTCAGATCGTTACGTGGATAGATGAATGGTTGACCCTTCGTGTATTTGTAGGCCATGGCGACCATCGTGGGCATTTTTGCAATCAAACGGATCGCAGAAATGTGACGATGTGTTGGATCCGTGATGTCTGTGGAGTCATGGTAGAACGCAGACATCGCACCGACCAGACCGGTCAGAATGGCCATTGGGTGTGCATCGCGACGGAAACCACGCAAGAAAAAGTGCATCTGTTCGTGCACCATATTGTGACGGTTCACTTGCAGATCAAAATCTGCCTTTTGTGCGGCATCAGGCAATTCACCGTTCAAAATCAGATAGCAAACATCCAGGTAGTCTTTCTTTTGCGCCAACTCTTCAATTGGGTAGCCACGATAGAGCAACTCACCTTTGTCACCATCGATATAGGTAATGGAGGACTGACATGAAGCTGTCGACAAAAAGCCCGGATCGTACGTAAACATGTCGGTTTGGCCATACAGTTTACGGATATCGATCACATCAGGCCCCAGCGTACCGGAATAAACCGGTAACTCCATGGAGGGTGCACCATTCGAAAATGATAGCGTTGCTTTATTGTCGGACAGTTTCATCAGCAGTTTCCTTTATTTGGCAGTAAGTTAGGCCACACGTACTTGGTCAAGCACATGCCTGACCTCGGGACGATCCAACGCCCCAGACAATTGCGTGCGACCGAGCAACAAGTCCATCAGATCGTTGTCGCCCAGTTCTAGTAGACACTTCAGTCCAAAAACATCCGCGTCCGTCATCGTCTTCTCATTCGCATCCAAATAACGCGTCAAGAGAAGGTCGTTTTCTAGCAAACCTCGTCGAGCACGCCAACGTAGGCGTGCTCGATCGTGTGCATCTAAAGTTTCGGTACCCATATAGGTCGCCCTTAAATACCGCGTCTAACCAGCATTTCCTTGATTTTGCCAATTGCCTTCGCAGGGTTTAGACCCTTCGGACACACATCGGTACAGTTCATGATGGTGTGGCAACGGAAAAGTCTGTAAGGATCTTCCAGGTTATCCAAGCGTTCGCTCGTGGCCAGATCGCGACTATCGGCAATAAATCGATAAGCCTGCAACAATCCGGCTGGGCCCACGTATTTATCTGGGTTCCACCAGAAGGAAGGGCAAGCCGTCGAGCAGCATGCACACAGAATGCATTCATACAAACCATCGAGCTCTTCACGTGCTTCCGGTGATTGCAGACGCTCACGCTCAGGTGGTGGTGTGTCGTTAATCAGATAAGGCTTGATTGAGTGATATTGATCGAAGAAGTGGGTCATATCCACAATCAAGTCACGGATCACAGGCAACCCTGGCAATGGACGCAGGACGATGGGCTCTTTGAGCTCCAACAGGTTGGTCGTACATGCCAAACCATTCTTGCCGTTGATGTTCATGGCATCGGAGCCACACACACCTTCGCGACAGGAGCGACGGATCGACAAACTGTCATCAACGTCGTTCTTAATACGAACCAATGCGTCTAGCAACATCTTATCGGTTGGACGAAGCTCAACCTCGAGTTTTTGCATGTACGGACGATCATCCTTGTCGGGATCGTAGCGGTAGATTTCGAATTTAACAATGCGCTTAGCAGTCATGTTCAGATTCCCAAAATTCGATCAGAAAGTACGGGGTTGTGGCGGGAAGCCTTCAGCCGTTTCAGGCTTACTGACAACAGGCTTGTATTGCAATCTGTTGCCATCGGTGTGCCACATCGTGTGTGCCATCCAGTTTTCATCATCCCGTTCTGGGAAGTCATCCAACGCGTGTGCACCACGACTTTCTTTGCGTGCAGCAGCTGAATGGATAGTTGCACGAGCCACTTCAATAATATTTTCCAGCTCCAGTGCTTCAACCCGTGCGGTATTGAACACTTTGGACTTGTCGTTAAACGACACGTTATCCACTTTGGCCACCAATGCATCAATCGCATCGCGACCTTTTTCCAGTGTTTCAACCGTACGGAACACACCGCAGTGTTTTTGCATGGTTTCGCGAATCTCGTCAGCCACTTCTTGAGTGTTCAAACCACCCTTGCGTTGCTCAAGGCGATTCACACGATCCAACGAAGCTTCGATAGCATGTTCAGGCGCAGCTTCCCAAGTGTGTTGACGCTCCAAGTGCTGCTCAACGATGTGATCACCGGCAGCACGACCAAACACCACCAGATCCAGCAGAGAGTTCGTACCCAGACGGTTTGCACCGTGCACGGACACTGAAGACACTTCACCGATCGCATACAAACCGTTCACGATCTTGGACTCTTGTTTTTCCCAATCCCAATCCATCACCTGACCACGATAGTTGGCAGGCACGCCACCCATCTGATAGTGAATGGTGGGCACCACTGGGATCGGATCGCGAATAGGATCCACGTTGGCAAACTTGATCGCAATTTCACGAATGGAAGGCAGACGCTTCTGAATGACATCCGCACCCAGGTGATCCAGCTTCAACAGCACGTGATCAGCATTGGGACCACATCCACGACCTTCTTTAATTTCTTGGTCCATTGAACGGGACACAAAGTCACGCGGCGCCAAGTCTTTCAGGTTCGGTGCATAACGCTCCATGAAGCGCTCACCGTCTTTATTCAGCAAGATACCGCCCTCACCACGCACACCTTCAGTGATCAGCACGCCTGCGCCAGCCACACCGGTAGGGTGGAACTGCCAGAACTCCATGTCTTGCAAAGCGATACCAGCACGAGCGGCCATACCTTGGCCGTCACCGGTGTTAATAAAGGCATTTGTTGATGCAGCCCACACACGACCCGCACCACCTGTAGCTAACACAGTCGCTTTGGCTTCAAGGACGTAAATCTCACCAGTTTCCATTTCTAGTGCAGTGACACCAACCACATCGCCTTCTGAGTTGCGCAACAGATCCAGCGCCATCCATTCGACAAAGAATTGTGTGCGAGAAGCCACATTTCGCTGGTAAAGCGTATGTAACAAAGCATGACCAGTCCGGTCAGCGGCTGCACAGGCGCGTTGAACAGGCTTTTCACCAAAGTTCGCTGTGTGACCACCAAATGGACGCTGATAAATTGTGCCATCTGGGTTACGGTCAAAAGGCATACCAAAATGCTCAAGTTCGTACACCGCATGCGGTGCTTCGCGGCACATGAACTCAATCGCGTCTTGGTCACCCAGCCAGTCCGATCCCTTCACGGTATCGTACATGTGCCAGTACCAATCGTCTTCACTCATGTTACCCAGTGAGGCACTAATGCCACCCTGGGCGGCCACTGTGTGCGAACGCGTCGGAAACACTTTGGACAACACGGCCACAGATAAACCTGCATTAGCCAATTGAAGGGAGCAACGCAGACCGGAGCCGCCGGCTCCTACGACGACGACATCAAACTTGCGTCGAGGCAATGATTTCTTGACAGCAGTCACGGTTAGATACTCCAGAGAATTTTAACAAAATAGAAGATTGAGGCCAGCAGCCACAGGACGGTCAGAACCTGCAGGAACAAACGCAATCCTGCGGACTTGATGTAGTCCATCCAAATATCACGCACACCAATCCAGGCATGCCATGCGAGCGACAAAAATGCCAGCGTTGCCAGCACCTGACCCATTGGGAAGGCGCCCAGTGTAAACGTAAACAGGGCTTTCCAGCCTTCGTAGGTAAATCCGGACATCATCAAGATGCCGACAAATAAAACGATGGTGTAAACCGCCATGATGACAGCCGTCATACGCTGCACTAGGAAGTCTTTCCAGCCGTAATGCGCACCAACGGTCAAGCGTTTTGCGCCGATCTTTTCCTGAGTCGTCATGATTACCAAGCTCCGAACAGTTTCAAGCCAAACAAAACAGTCAATGACAAGCTCACGCCAAACACTGCCATCGCACTTTTCTGAGCACTCACTTTATCCATACCGATATGTAAATCGAGTGTCAGATAGCGAATGCCTGCACAGAAGTGATGCAAATAACCCCACATCAATACCAGCAGAATCAGCTTCACAATCAGCATGTCTGCCACGATGGCCAATGCCGTAAAGCCAGCTTCTGAGGCCACACTCATCGCAAACAGCGGGACGAGAATGAGCGGCAACGCCAAAAAGAGAATCGCACCGCTAATACGATGCAAAATGGACGCATATCCGGCTGCGGGCATGCGGTACGTAAGGATCTGTCCGACGCTCACATTCCGAAATTCGGGGCGTCGTTTGGCAGCACTATCTGACATGTGATGGCCTCTGGCTAAGTTATTTAAAACGGGTAAACGTTGCTCAGTCACAAACGGACTGGTCATACGAATTTAACCTACCTATTTTCCACGATCTGATGAATAGATTCAAATCGCTCATGTAAATCGGTCAAATCAATGAGTTGTGGTAATAATACCGTTCAGTGTTGTAGTAACCGATGCGTAATTCTACCGCGCGATCTCCGTAAGTATAAGATGTTCGCTCAACCTTTAACACTGGTTGATCTGGCTCAAGCTCAAGAAGCGTTGCAATTTCCGCATCAACACGCTGTGCGCGTAGCTTTTCTTCGGCCCGCACCATGCTCACTTCAAAGTGATCCTCAAAGAGCCAATAAAGCGGGCCAGGCTTGTCTTTAAGAAGCTTGATGCTCATATCTTTGAACAATGCACCTGGTAAATAAATATCATCAACGAGTGTTGGTTTCTGTTCAAAACTCAACACGCGACGAATAAAAACCAAAGGCGCACCTGTTGTCAACTGCAAGGCGTTGGCTATTTCAGCAGTCGCTCGCACACGTCGACAAAACAAAATCTGACTTGTGGGCGCAACGCGCTCACCATCATCTGGCGTCAAACGTAAAAAGCGAAATCGAATGTGATCTTCTTGGTGGGTCGCAACAAATGTACCCCTACCCTGACGACGAATCACGATGTGCTCAGCAGCCAATTCATCAATCGCCTTACGGACAGTGCCTTGACTCACAGAGTAACGCGCAGCCAGTTCAACCTCACTAGGAATCATATCGCCCGGCCTCCATTCGCCAGCATCCAGCGCTTGCAAAAGCAAATCTCGAATCTGACGATACAGCGGACTATATGCCGCAGCACCGAGCTGCACACCCGCTTTGCTCTTGCCTTTGGTCACGAATTCTCCTTGAGATCATGCCTGTTGCCTTTAAAGCATCAGGTGTTGTTTTAATTCACAGTGCTGCAATTGTGTCATAAAGATGGCACAAAAACCACTGTCCTATGTCTTATATAAGATATAAGATTATTGACGCTATTGTCAAAGCAAGCTACGATACAGAACCATATAGATATCAACTCAATCACATCGTGGACATCAAAATCCGTCCGCGATTATCCGCAACAGGGCTAAACTGAAAAGTGAACAGTTTTTATGTCCTTATTGCCACCAAAAATTGGAGAACTCTGTATGTCCAAACCCGCCATGCGCGTCGCAGTTACCGGAGCTGCCGGTCAGATTGGTTACGCGCTTCTGTTCCGTATTGCTTCAGGTGAAATGCTCGGTAAAGACCAGCCTGTCATCTTGCAGCTCTTGGAAATCCCTGATGAAAAAGCGCAAAAAGCCCTCAAGGGCGTGATGATGGAACTCGATGATTGCGCATTTCCATTGCTGCAATCGATGAGCGCACATAGTGATCCCAAAGAAGCCTTTAAGGACGCAGACGTTGCCCTCTTAGTTGGCTCACGTCCCCGTGGGCCTGGCATGGAGCGTAAAGACCTGCTGACCGTTAACGCACAGATCTTTACCGTTCAAGGTCGCGCACTCAATGAAGTTGCCAGCCGTGATGTGCGAGTGCTAGTCGTCGGCAACCCAGCCAACACCAACGCCTACATTGCCATGAAGTCCGCACCGGATCTGCCCGCGAAAAACTTCACTGCGATGCTGCGTCTGGACCACAACCGTGCTTTGTCACAGCTTGCAACCAAACTTGATTGCCCTGTTGCCGACATTGAGAAGCTGGCAGTCTGGGGTAACCACTCACCCACGATGTACCCTGACTACCGCTTTGCGACGGTCAACGGTCAATCAGTCGCGACATTGATCAATGACGACGCTTGGAACCGCGATGTCTTTATTCCCACCGTCGGTAAACGTGGCGCTGCCATCATCGAGGCACGTGGCTTGTCTTCAGCCGCTTCAGCAGCAAACGCTGCAATCGACCACATCCGTGACTGGGTGCTGGGTAGCGATGGTCGCTGGGTCACGATGGGTGTGCCTTCTGATGGTTCCTACGGTATTCCTGAAGAAATTATGTACGGCGTGCCCGTGATCTGCGAAAACGGTGAATATGTCCGCGTCGAAGGCCTCGAAATCGATGCTTTCTCACGTGAACGTATGGATCACACACTCAATGAGTTATTAGAAGAACGTGACGGCGTGGCCGATCTGCTGAAATAAAACTGTCCGTTCTAGCGCACCTGAAAGCCGCGAGCCTGTTTATGGTTGCTACTTTTAGGCGCGCTTTACTTTTATATCAAAAACACCCGACTGGAGAACAAAGAACATGACTACGCAAAAATCCGCTGGCGCTCGGTTTCGTGCTGCACTCGCCGCAGAAAGTCCTTTGCAGGTGATCGGCGCGATCAACGCTAACCACGCCCTTTTAGCGCAACGCGCAGGATTTAAAGCAATCTACCTCTCTGGTGGTGGTGTGGCGGCGGGTTCACTCGGTCTGCCTGATCTGGGCATTAACACCTTAGATGATGTGCTCACCGATGTGCGCCGTATTACCGATGTCTGTGATTTACCCCTGATGGTCGACATTGACACCGGTCTTGGCCCTTCCGCATTCAACATCGCTCGTACCGTTAAAAGCCTGATTAAATTTGGCGCTGGCGCTTGCCATATCGAAGACCAAGTGGGTGCCAAGCGTTGTGGTCACCGTCCGGGCAAAGAGATTGTTTCCACGCAAGAAATGGCCGACCGCGTCAAAGCAGCGACCGATGCCCGTACCGATGACGACTTTTTTATTATTGCCAGAACCGACGCTATTGCAGTGGACGGTGTCGATGCTGCCATTGAGCGCGCACAAGCCTGCGTAGAAGCCGGTGCCGATGGCATTTTTGCAGAAGCCGCTTACGACTTAGAGACATTTGCCAAGTTTTCTGCAGCCATCGATGTGCCTTTGCTGGCAAATATCACTGAATTTGGTCAAACCCCACTCTTCTCAGTAGAAGAATTGGCTCAATCGGGTGTGGGCATTGTGCTCTATCCGCTGTCCGCGTTTCGCGCCATGAACAAAGCAGCTGAGGCGGTTTATGAAGCCATTCGCCGCGACGGTCATCAGCGCAATGTCGTAGACATGATGCAAACCCGCGAAGAACTCTACGACCGAATCGGCTATCACGATTATGAACAAAAGCTGGATGCTTTGTTCGCACAGAAAAAATCCTAAATCGACTTATTGGAGGTTGTTGCTATGACAACATCAAACGAAACTGCCGCAGACACTGCGGTCAAGCCAAAACCAAAAAAATCAGTCGCGTTATCCGGCGTTGTTGCTGGTAACACCGCACTGTGTACAGTGGGTCGCACCGGGAATGATCTGCACTATCGCGGCTATGACATCTTGGACTTTGCCGATGTCAGCGAATTTGAAGAAATTGCTCACTTGCTGATTCACGGCAAATTGCCCAACAAAGTCGAGCTCGCCGCATACAAAGAAAAACTGCGTGCACTGCGTGGCTTACCCATGCAAGTGCAAGAAGCACTCGAAGCACTGCCAGCTGCCAGCCATCCAATGGATGTAATGCGCACTGCCACATCTGTTCTGGGCTGTGTCCTGCCTGAGAAAGATGATCACAACGCACCCGATGCGCGTGACATCGCCGACCGCCTCATGGCATGCTTGGGATCTGCCCTGCTGTACTGGTATCAATTTAGTCACAACGGTCGTGTCATCGATGTACAAACTGATGATGACAGCATTGGTGGACATTTCTTACACCTGTTGCACGGTAAAGAGCCTAGTGAAGACTGGGTACGCGCCATGCACACCTCACTCATCCTGTATGCAGAGCATGAATTCAACGCGTCGACATTTACCTGCCGCGTCATTGCTGGCACAGGTTCCGACATGTACTCCGCCATCACCGGCGGTATTGGTGCGTTGCGTGGTCCTAAGCACGGCGGTGCCAATGAAGTCGCTTTCGAAATTCAAAAACGTTACGAAACACCCGATGAAGCCGAAGCTGACATTCGCGAACGTGTTGCGAACAAGGAAGTGGTGATTGGTTTTGGTCATCCTGTCTACACGATCTCCGACCCCCGCAACGAAGTCATCAAAAACGTTGCAAAACGTTTGTCTGACAATGCTGGCAATACCAAAATGTATGACATTGCCGAGCGTCTTGAAAGCGTCATGTGGGATGCCAAGAAAATGTTCCCCAACTTGGACTGGTTCTCAGCCGTGTCCTATCACATGATGGGCGTTCCAACCGCGATGTTCACACCGCTCTTTGTGATCGCAAGAACCGCTGGATGGGCTGCACACATTCTGGAGCAGCGTGCCGACAACAAGATCATCCGTCCGACCGCAAACTATATCGGACCGGAAAATCTCGAATTCGTCGCTATCGAAGATCGCAAGTAAATCTTTTAGTGTTGGGCTGATGTGAGACCAGATACGCTGACAATCGCATCATCCCGACTTTTACACAACCCAAAGGAATTGGCATGAACAACATCGAACACGATCGCCAGCAACAGCAATTTTCCATGATGGTGGATGGACACCAATGTGTCCTCGATTATCAGCTTAATGGCAATACAATGACGGTGACCCATACGGGTGTACCTTCGGCGGTCGGTGGTCGCGGCTTAGCTGCCCAGATCACAAAATTCGCGCTTGATCATGCGAAAGCTCAGGACTGGCGTGTGATACCAGCTTGCTCTTATGTCGCTGTTTATATCGAACGTCACCCCGAATACCAATCCCTTCTGAATGCTTAACCGTTCCTCTGATTATCAAGGTTCATATTTATGCTAGAAACATATCGTCAACACGTCGCAGAACGTGCCGAACTCGGCATTCCTGCACTCCCCCTCAGCGCCGAACAGACTGCTGATCTGATCGAACTGCTGAAGTCTCCACCTGCTGGTGAAGGTGAGTTCTTGCTGGATCTCTTTACACATCGCGTTCCCGCTGGTGTGGATAATGCGGCTAAAGTCAAAGCCTCTTATTTGGCTGCGGTCGCACACGGCACAGAACAGTGCCCTGTGATTTCACGCGAACACGCCACAGAACTCCTGGGCACCATGCTGGGTGGTTACAACATCTCCGCATTGGTCGAGCTGATCGACGACCCCGTTGTGGGTCAGATCGCCGTCAACGGCCTTAAAGATACTTTGTTGATGTTTGATGCATTCCACGACGTCAAAGAAGCCGCAGACAAAGGTAGCGCCAACGCCAAAGCTGTCTTACAAAGCTGGGCAGACGCCGAATGGTTCACCAAACGCCCTGCACTGCCTGAAAGCATCACACTGACGGTCTTTAAAGTCAGTGGCGAAACCAATACCGACGATCTATCACCCGCGCCTGATGCTTGGACACGTCCAGACATTCCGCTGCACGCTTTGGCCATGCTCAAAAACCCTCGTGACGGCATTACGCCAGACGAGCCTGGTGTGACCGGCCCCATGCGCTTTATTGAAGAGCTCAAAGAAAAAGGCCATACCATTGCTTACGTCGGCGACGTGGTC
This sequence comes from Orrella sp. 11846, assembly GCF_048820935.1. Classification (NCBI taxonomy): domain Bacteria; kingdom Pseudomonadati; phylum Pseudomonadota; class Betaproteobacteria; order Burkholderiales; family Alcaligenaceae; genus Orrella; species Orrella sp. 11846. The sequence goes on along the minus strand of NZ_JBMERD010000005.1, from coordinate 52,016 downwards.
GGAACCGGCTCTTCACGTAAGTCTGCAACCAACTCCGTGCTCTGGCACTTTGGTCAAGACATCCCCTACGTTCCCAACAAGCGCTTTGGTGGCTTTTGTTTGGGTGGCAAAATTGCCCCAATCTTCTACAACACCATGGAAGATGCTGGCGCACTGCCCATCGAACTCGATGTGACCCAAATGAATATGGGCGACGTCATTGAATTGCGTCCCTACGAAGGGAAAGTTCTGAAAAACGGTGAAGTCATTTCAGAATTTGAAATCAAATCCGACGTGCTGTTTGATGAAGTGCAAGCTGGTGGCCGTATTCCCCTGATCATCGGTCGTGGTTTGACCACCCGTGCACGTGAAGCACTGGGTCTGGGTCACTCAACCGCATTCCGTCTGCCTAAAGATCCTGCCGATAGCGGCAAAGGCTACACTCTGGCTCAGAAAATGGTTGGTCGTGCTTGTGGCTTACCTGAAGGTAAGGGCGTTCGTCCTGGAACCTACTGTGAACCTCGCATGACTTCAGTCGGTAGCCAAGACACCACCGGCCCAATGACCCGCGATGAACTGAAAGATTTGGCTTGTTTGGGCTTTTCTGCAGACCTCGTGATGCAGTCTTTCTGCCACACAGCGGCCTATCCAAAACCTGTTGACGTCAAAACACACCACACACTGCCTGATTTCATCAGCACACGTGGTGGTATTTCCTTGCGTCCTGGTGACGGTGTGATTCACTCTTGGTTGAATCGCATGTTGTTGCCTGACACCGTCGGTACCGGTGCAGACTCACACACACGCTTCCCAATCGGAATCAGCTTCCCAGCCGGTAGTGGTCTGGTTGCCTTTGCGGCAGCCACCGGTGTGATGCCACTGGATATGCCTGAGTCCGTTCTGGTTCGCTTTAAAGGCAAGATGCAGCCAGGTGTCACCTTGCGTGATCTGGTCAACGCCATTCCGTTCTACGCCATCAAAAATGGTCTGTTGACAGTCGCCAAAGAAGGCAAGAAAAACGTCTTCTCCGGTCGCGTGATTGAAATCGAAGGTCTGCCCGATCTGAAGGTAGAGCAAGCCTTTGAACTGGCTGACGCAACCGCAGAACGTTCTGCCGGTGGTTGTACTGTCGCACTGAACAAAGAGCCCGTCATCGAATACCTGCGCAGCAACATCGTGATGCTCAAGTGGATGATCGCCAACGGCTACGAAGATGAGCGCAGTATCATGCGTCGCGTTAAAGCTATGGAAGCTTGGTTAGAAAACCCACAGCTTCTGAAAGCAGACCCCGATGCAGAATACGCCGCTGTCATCGAAATCGACATGGATGAAATCATCGAACCGATCGTCGCTTGCCCCAACGATCCAGATGACGTCAAAACCTTGTCCGACGTGGCCGGTGAAAAAATCGACGAAGTGTTTATCGGTAGCTGCATGACCAACATCGGTCACTTCCGTGCGGCATCTAAGCTTCTCGAAGGCAAGCGTGACATTCCTGTGCGTCTGTGGGTTGCACCACCCACCAAGATGGATGAGCAACAACTCACGGAAGAAGGTCACTACGGTGTCTTTGGCACTGCAGGTGCTCGCACCGAAATGCCCGGCTGCTCACTGTGCATGGGGAACCAAGCTCAGGTTCGCGAAGGCGCAACTGTCATGTCCACCAGTACACGTAACTTCCCCAACCGTCTGGGCAAGAACACCAACGTGTACCTCGGCTCAGCCGAACTGGCAGCCATTTGTTCACGTCTGGGACGCATCCCAACCCGTGAAGAATACATGGCCGATATTGGTGTCATTAATGAGAGCGGCGATGAAGTCTATCGCTACCTCAACTTTGATCAGATTCCTGACTATAAAGATGTCGCCGATCTGATTGAAGACTAAGCCTGAAACAAGTTGCGCGACTGATCTTCAATCGTGCAATTGATCTTCAAGCACTGGCCCCTGTTTGATTCTTCAGCAGGGGCTATTTTTTTAAATTCAGCCTCATTGCTAACCACCTAAAAATCGACACGGTTTAATCACAAGTTTTTCAACCAAACCTCATCAGATTTTTACGCTTTCTTTAATACCGCAAGATGGTTTATGTCTTTGGCTGCATACGATATGCTAGCGGCATCGATTGACTGGAGATTTTTTATGGTTCACAACACATTTAACACCTTGTCATCTTTCAAAATTGGAACGAAAGATGGCAAGTTTCATTCACTACCCGCACTCGGACAATCGTTAGGTGTCGACATTTCTAAGCTGCCGCTGTCTATTCGCGTCGTGCTGGAATCGGTCTTACGCAACTGTGATGATCGCAAGGTCACTCAACAACACGTACGCGAGCTTGCCAACTGGCAACCCAACGCGCAACGCACCTCCGAAATTCCATTTATTGTTTCACGCGTTGTACTGCAAGACTTCACTGGCGTGCCTTTACTGGCTGACTTAGCCGCGATGCGCTCTGTCGCACACGACAAAGGCAAATCCGCCACTGCCATCGAACCCTTAGTCCCCGTCGACCTTGTCGTCGATCATTCCGTCATGATTGACTATTTTGGAACACCGGATGCGCTCGATCTCAATATGAAAATTGAATTCGAACGCAACAAAGAACGTTACCAGTTCCTGAAGTGGGGTATGCAAGCATTCAACACATTTGGTGTAGTACCACCAGGCTTTGGCATTGTGCATCAGATCAATCTGGAATATTTAGCCCGCGGTGTACACCATGATGCAAAAACCGCTATGTACTACCCGGATACGCTAGTTGGCACCGACAGTCACACCACCATGATTAACGGGATTGGTGTGGTGGGTTGGGGCGTGGGTGGAATTGAGGCAGAAGCTGGCATGCTGGGCCAGCCCGTCTACTTCCTCACCCCAGATGTGGTGGGCGTTGAATTGAAAGGCGCGTTGCGTCCAGGTGTGACTGCCACCGACTTGGTTTTAACCATTACAGAAATGCTGCGTAAAGAAAAAGTGGTTGGCAAATTCGTTGAGTTCTGTGGTGCTGGTACGGCTAGCTTGTCCGTCACAGACCGCGCCACCCTCGGCAACATGGCACCCGAATACGGCGCAACCATGGGCTTTTTCCCGGTCGATGATCGCACCTTGGAATACTTCCGAGGTACAGGTCGTACTGCTGAAGAAATCGATGCGTTTGAAGCGTATTTCAAAGCACAAGACATGTTTGGCGTACCCAACGCCAGCGACATCCAGTACAGCCAGTTACTCACGCTAGATCTTGATACAGTCACACCGTCATTAGCGGGTCCTAAGCGCCCACAAGATCGCATTGAACTGGGTGATGTGAAAGACACATTCCGTCGCCTTTATAGCCAGTCAACCGCACAAGATGGATTCAACCAGCCAGAAGCAAAGTTTGAAGAAGTCATTCAAACACCAGAATCTGGCCCGATCCGCAATGGTGACATTCTAATTGCAGCTATCACATCCTGCACCAACACGTCTAACCCCAGCGTCATGCTGGCAGCTGGCCTAGTCGCTAAAAAAGCACATCAAGCCGGCCTCAAAGTGCCCAGTCATGTCAAAACCTCATTGGCACCCGGATCTCGAGTGGTCACCGACTATCTCCAGAAAACAGATCTACTCGACAGTCTAGATGCCTTAGGGTTTGATGTCGCTGCCTACGGGTGCACCAGCTGTATTGGAAACGCCGGTGATCTGCCTGCCGATGTCAACGCAGCCATCATCGACAACGATCTAGTCTGTGCTGCAGTACTCTCAGGTAACCGAAACTTTGAAGCGCGCATTCATGCCAACGTCAAAGCCAACTTCTTAGCTTCACCACCGTTGGTCGTTGCTTACGCGCTGGCAGGAACTATCAATAAGAATCTTGAGGTAGAGCCCATTGGTACAGGTTCGGATGGTCAACCGGTGTATCTAAAAGACCTCTGGCCCACACCCGAAGAAGTCAATTCATTACTTGAATACGCCATGGATCCCAAAGCGTATCGGGACAACTATGACAATGTCAAAAACAACCCAGGCGCACTCTGGGAAAGCATCCAGGGTGTGACAGGCGAGTTGTACGACTGGCCCGAATCCACTTACATCGCTCAACCACCTTTCTTTAATGACTTTACGTTTGAGCTTCCAACCATACCAACCGTCAAAGGCGCTCGGGCACTTGGGATCTTTGGGGACTCGGTGACCACGGACCATATTTCACCGGCTGGCTCCATCAAAGACACGTCACCTGCTGGTCAATGGTTGCTTGAAAATGGCGTTCGAAAAACCGACTTCAACAGCTACGGCTCACGTCGTGGCAACCATGAGGTCATGATGCGTGGCACATTTGCAAACGTTCGCATTAAAAACCTGATGATTCCGGCCTTGCCCGATGGCAGTCGCTTCGAAGGCGGCGATACCTTGTATCAACCCTCTGGCAAACAAATGTCAATTTATGATGCGGCAATGGCCTACCAGGCAGCCAATATTCCAACCGTTGTCTTTGGTGGTGAGGAATACGGCACTGGCTCATCACGTGACTGGGCGGCTAAAGGCACCCTGCTCCTAGGCGTCAAAGCAGTCATTGCCAGAAGTTTTGAGCGCATCCACCGCAGCAACTTGGTGGGTATGGGCGTTTTACCTTTGCAATTCAAAGGCAATGACGGTGTCGACAGCTTGCAGATCACGGGTACAGAAACCTTTGATATTGAAGGCCTCGATCAACCGATCAAACCGCAACAAGATGTCACGCTGGTGATACACCGTAAAAACGGCCAAACCGATCGTGTGCCAGTCTTACTGCGGATTGATACGCCCATTGAAGTAGATTACTACTTAAACGGTGGCATCTTGCCATTCGTTTTACGTGATCTGCTGGAAAACTAAGCAACACGCCTACCTCTGATCAGTCCGGTCGTATGATCGGCTGATCGACGCCAAACACCACCTCAGCAACTTAAAACAAGAAGATATAAGCAAGCAAAACTCACTAAAAACAGATCAACTCAAGGGATTCGTTTCAGTCATACACTACTTTTTTAAAAAATGTGCAATCGTTGTAGCGTATGCCTCATGACTGGTTTGTTCAATCTCTTCTGTCAAATAAGCTTGCCGATCTTCAGGTGGCCAGGTAGCCAATTCGTCAAGATCCGCTAAAAGTTTGTCTTTATATATTTTCAAAGCATTGGCACGCGCACCAACTAAAGCTCCACTATTCAGTCCAAACACTCGAATAGTTTCTTCTGCTCTTTGAATATCCTTAGCATCCAAACCTAATCTTACATGCACTTGCCCCGACACATGAAAATGCAAATAAAATTCTGGATTATGCTCGTCTGGTTTAATGAGCTGATCAGGATCATATTCAGGCCCATCCTTGCGATCTTTATAATGCCCGCAATGTTGATTTGAGTCACAAGCCAGAAACAAATTCTCCCAAACAAAGGTCAATTCAGGATAAAAAGCTGAGCCCTTTCTGCGAAAATGTTCTATGTGTCCACCTGCATAAATCCGACCTTCACAATATGCACAACGCACGTAATCTTTATTTAATTGCTCTGTTGGATTCAGAGCTACACCCTGCATTTGTACTAATGAAGATCGTATCTCCCGCTTACATTGATTACCTAAATCATCCCAGTTTTGTGACTGATAATCATATTCAACTAAACAATTTGGAGTAGATGCATTAGAACGCTCAAGCTTATGCATTAACCACGATCCTTTTATCTGTCTGCTTGACGAAGCTTGTAACTCTGAAAGCGAATCAAACGATCCGCATCTAGTAAAACAGAATGTTCTGCACCATAAATATCAATTAGTTTTTGACGTAATGATTGACCTTCAGCCTGATCTTGCAAACCATTTTCAATTAAGGTTATATAGCTTGAAATCAGCCGCGCTTCCTCAACTGGCGGAATTGGATTAACACCCATTACATCATTTAGTGCAATGGCACTTTCCAGACCTAAGACTTCTTGAGAAGGTGTTTTTGCCTGCCATTGACCTTCTGTATCTTTAAACAAAACTCGAACATGACGGCGTGCCACAGTCGAGAGCACCTGTGGGCTATGGCTGCTGACAATGAATTGCAATTTAGGAAAAGCTCGACGCAAAGCTTCTAATACACGCTGTTGCCATGCTGGATGCAGATGTAGATCAACCTCATCAATCAGCACAATCCCCGTGCTTTTCTGAGGTGCCATCTCTCCCAAATAACCATTAAGACGTACACAGCGCAGAGCCAAGTCTGCTGCTAGGGAAATCATGGCTCTAACACCATCGCTGAGCATACTGATAGGCAAAGCACCATGATCAGGATGCACCATTGCCAACTCATCAAAAACAAAGCTGTAGTGAAAATTGTGCCATCCTTCATCACGCATAACCGTATCCACGGCCTGTTGCATACCTTGAAGTCGTGGTCCTAAGTTAGATTTCTCATAACCGGGTATTTCACGCTGTTGATGAACAGCATGAGTCGCTTTTTTTGTCCACTCTTGCAATTGCACAAAGCTAGACAGCGATGACAGGCAATCCTCATACCCTGCCGTACGGCTTTGGGTCAAGATAGCCTTGCTACTCACGTTTTTATGACTAACCCATAAACGTTTAGAGCTGTAATAACGCATTATCGGTAAAGAAACATCTGCAACTGTACGTAGACTTTCTTGGAGTTGTTTCCCCCAATCCGCCAAAGGTGCGGCATCTTTGGTTGTTGTACGACCTTTTATGCTCTTCAAGGCACGCTGCCATTGAATAGTAGTCGGCTCATTGATTTCGGCGCAAATAATGACAGGAAAATTCTGGATGTTTTGAAACCCATCACTTTCGACTGTATATCGAGCATCGGTAGGGCGAATATGTTCAGACCGCCCATAGTCAAAAGCACCAACAAACGGGCCTAAAGAAGCAGCAACAGCTTCTAAGACTGTAGTTTTCCCTTGCCCATTACGCGCAGCAATGACAGTAAGTTCAGGGTCAAAGTCAATTGCAAAATTTTCAAAGCGTCGATAATTCGTTAGCGCGATGCGTTTGAGTTTCATGTTATATCCTCATCGTGTTATTACTCGCGCTGATCGTGCATGGATGTATGTCTTTCAACTTACATGCAGTAAATTCCAAAGAGCAATCCATACCTACATTCAAGTACCGTGAGTACCAAAATTCTAGTCTCTAAAATTGTAACATTCCCCGCCCATCCCAATAAACACAACTCGTTTAAGCGATCCTACACACCAACCCCTTAGGCCCCCTACCTCCCGAGGTCTCACACACTGATCAAATAAGCTTTCTAAGGGTTTGTAACGACTTACTTAAGGCAGTGCTCAGTAAAGATTCAGATCGGCGTTGTTTACGATGACCGGTTTCAGGGCTCCTAACGTTTTGCGAATCTGAATCTGCTAAGGCTATTTGGATGACATTTAAAATCTGCGCATCATGAATAGTCAGGCTATTGTTTTTTAGTTCCACTAGGGGTGCTGAGTCACATTCTGACAAGTGAAAAGAGGTTAAAAACATATTCTCTGTCGTCAATGTTCCATCGATTGTGACAGCCGTCGTTGGCTCATAGCTTAAATAATCATGAGACACCCAGCCTAGCAACTCACCGTCTTCGTTCAATCCTTTGACGACATTCGTTGTTATTTCTCCCGCTTGAGAATTGGTTTGAACTTTCAATGGAGACGATGTTTCACTGTACCCAATCAGCTCATGTTCAGATCGTTTTGTGATGTGATAAGACTCATCAAAATGCCAAGCAATTCGCACTTGACGACTAGGGAGCTGTTCCTCCAAGCTCTTAACTGAGTCAATTACATACAACACATCACCAGGCCGATAAATCAACGCTCTGGTATGGGTAAAAGACTGTTCCTTATTCTTAACCTCTCCGATCACAATCCAATAACCAGATAGGTTGGTCGGCGCAAGTGAAATAGCCGAACCATAGGCCTGTTCAGATGTTCTAGAGGGGCTGATACCGTCTACAGTCACCGTATTGTGAGCCTGACTACTTAGGAAATAGTCCCGAAAACGATCTGACTGATAGCCGTATTTACCGGGGTCGATCAGAATGTAGTTTCCCCTTCCTGCCAGATAAATGACAAATCATCGGCATGTTTGTGAACATCAGTGTAGAACGAACCCTGGAAAAAAACAAAACGGCTGGCGCTCACTGGGATCTCAGGCTTCGATCGAATGACGGCATAGCCATCAATCTGAGCACCCATTTCTGTTTCCGTACTTTCATGCGGCCAGAGTTCAATCAAATCCTTTTTAATCGTTGAACGTTTCTGTCCTTTGTCAGAGTCACCGATCGGCACACACTCAAAAGCCGGTGTCACAAGCCAGCACTTCGCAATCTCAGCTTGAGCAAGCAATTGGCGTATATGCGTCATTTCAGCATCTTGCCACCATGGTGCCTTCAATAAAGTCGTGATTTTTTGAACTGCAAAAAAATGGTAATCAGGCGAGTCTTCAGTATGCACACCAAATTGACCCAATTGTCTGCCTAGCATTATTTTTATTTGCTCCCGTGCATACCGACTCGCTTTACGTAGCAATGACAAACGCTTCCATTCAACTTTAGATTGAAGCACCCAGGCAAGTGACATCAGCCCGTTTAGCTGAAAAATACCGTGATTTCCAGAACTCAGCTCCTCCAGATTCATTAACCTTTTCAGATGTTTGACAACAAGTTGATCAACGTTTTCTATAGGGTTTTCAACATTCAGTTTTTTACAGCGCAACACAAAATAGGCAATTTTGAGTGCACGCAACCCGACCGCCATGTCATACCAAAGCCATTCTTCGATCTCTGGATTTCGATTGGTTTTTTCATAATCAAACCAACTTGTTATGACTTTTGCAATGTATTCAATATCAGCATTCGAAAAGCGAGCAAGAAATGGGTCCAGCATTTGCCACGCATGTAACTGAAATACCCAGTTTCGATCGTGATACGGATCAAGACTCCAATCCATTGGAAAGGTGATCTTGTAGGGTGGCAAATCAGCTCGACCAAGCGCCACAAAGCCTTGATTGAAATACTCCCGAATTTCAGAATCAAGGTCTCGTGATGGCTTTATTTCGTAATCACTTAAAACTAAATGACTATCATCAATTGAATTTTTATTCACTGGTTTATCTGTCATTGCCTCTTGCATCTACCTCTATTGGCAAAGTCCAACAAGACTCGAACCTCATCGCACAACTTTGTAACCGATATGCATGCTGATGCCAAAACAGCCTTTAATGCCATGGGATACACCATCACATCATCAGCGTATCAAAATCATTCCAAGGCAGGCCAAATCCATCCTTCCACAAAATTGCCATTTTGATTAATTGTTTGAATCGCAGCTCTTTAGCCATCGGAGAATCGCCTTGACTCACCCACTTTCAATCCAGAACCGAGAGTCCGAGTTAAGTTATGCATACCTCCATGCTGTTACTGCATACGCAGGAATGGATTGCGCTGTATCCACTCGTCACCAAGACAATGCGGGCGTTGATGCCACGATAACCGCCTGGGGACAGTTTCCGAACTCCATCCTCACTGAGGTCAAGCTATCCATACAGTTGAAGGCGACCACATTAAAACCACCTGAATCCAAGTAAGGTTTATCCTACTTTTTGAAAGGTATTTCTCAGTACAACGCCCTTCGCTCTGCCACACTCATGATTCCAAGAATTCTTGTTGTACTGTTCTTGCCTGCACAGGAAGATTTATGGATCGAGCAGACACCTGAGCATTTGATGCTTAGAAAGTGTGCTTATTGGCGCAGTCTGAATGGCGCGCCAGAAACGATCAACAACGCGGGGGTCACGATTCAATTGCCACATCAAAACATTTTTACCGTTCACAGCTTAAAAATACTGATGGAAAGAATCGCATGTAACGATCCATTGCACTACGATGAAATTTGAAATGACAATTCAACCGTCTGATCTACGTGATCTCACCAAATCTTTAGGCTGGAAACAGATTGAGGGAACTGCCTCTAGTCTTCGGTTTTTTTTACTTGCACATCAAGAATTTCCCTATAGGCAAATACGAATACCCACTGATGCTACATATAGTGATGCAGAGGACTGCAAACTTGAAGCCATCGAAACGCTGGCGTCACTCCACAATTTAACCGTGCCAACGATCATTTCCAAATTGGCACGCGTACGTAGCGATTCCGTGCAGTATCGTTTATTGGGCGGCACGACAAACAATTCCAGCATTCCCTTAACATTCGCAAAACAGGTTTTGACAGCCACTGAGCAGATTCTCCGAGCTGCGGCTTGCAACGTGGTGGCGCCCAGCCTACACCATCTTAGAATGGGCAGATCAGAGGCACAAGAATTCATCCAACTAAGCCGATTTGATCACACTGAGCGTGGAAGCTTTGTGGTCCGCGTGTCATGCGACATTGATGCAATGGGAGCTATGCCCTCTGCGCTTGAAACAAACAATACCTTTGTACGAGAAGCTATGCTGGGAATCCATCAGGCAACATCCAGCTTAGTTCAAGCGATCGAGATCGACGATATTGACTCATGGTTAGTTTCAGAAAAAAACCTTGAACAACCAACCATTTCTTCTAACTTTTGTGAAGGGCTAACGCGTCTCCATGACGCCCAACTGAATAATGATGTCGAACTACGTTTTGATTGGGCATTGAAACACCCAGTTGATCAAACACGACAAACACCTGTTCTGATTCGGAAGGCATACTTCCCAGTGATTGAAGAAGTACGGCAGGAATTACGCAGACACAGCACACACAAAACAGACATGTTTGTCGGAAGTGTGGAGCAATTGTTAGGCGAACTTAATGAATCTGGTCGCCGTGAAGGTGAGGTCGTGCTTTTGCTTCTGGATTCTGAAACCGGGGAAAGCATTCGCGCCAAAACATCCTTGAATGCGGCGCAATATGCCATTGCACTCACTGCCCACGAAAGCCAGACTGGATATATTTTAGTTTTCGGTGAGCTCTCTATGTCTGGCCGCCAACCTAGATTCTTAAAAAAAGTGAGTCGTTTCGAACGTATCCAAGATAACCATCCCGGATAAGGCTTGCAACAATACGATGTAATTGCCATGTTTCACATCAGCGAGATATTGAAAATATGATAAAGCTTGGCTGCATGCAGTCTGCCACGCTTTGTTTACTCACACTCTTAAATATCACCAAAAAGTGAGATGTAAGGGGCAGTCCAGAAATCCCATTTCACAAACTACAAACGTGAGTGTTTAAGGAAGCACAAATTCTGCTGAAATGAACTACCTTCATCACACTGCACTGACGCAATCACAGCTCATAGGATTTTCAGTTTAATTGTTATTAACACCTCTACCTAAGGCTACGGCTTCAAAGCACTTGACAGAGAAGGTGTTGGCTAATTCACTGTCACCTAGGATAAGCGACCACCGTGTCATCGAAAACGAGGCTCTCGACGTTTCTTTAGATCATGTCGTTAAAAACGACATGTCCCAAAAACATGTCGCCATTTCGCCAAATCGAGAACATGAGTTGCTGACATGTCGTTGTCAGCGACATAAGCTGAAAACGTGTCGCCAAAATAACCTTTTTGCATCATGAAGGATATCGCACCGACTTGGCATCCGGAACAACACCACAATCACTTACCAGCAATACTACCTTTTCAGGAGTTAGAGACTAGACCTGTGCTTAAACATTGTATTGAAGCTCGCACGCAATGGCGGTGCTCAAACAAGCGGGCGACTTTTATTCTGTATTTCGGTTCGCTTTGATTTCTGGCTTGAGAATTTTCTAGCGCTTTGTGCACTGAACACCTGTTGGTGCCTTGTTTGTGCGCAGTGTTTGGGCAATCTGCTTGGCTAAATCCTGAACATTCAACTGCTGTGCCTGCACCAACGGTGCCACACCAGGTTCGCTGGCCTGACGGCTAACGCTATGGCAGATTAATTGCTTGGCAGGTTTGACAGAAGTCACTTGCCAAACCGTTTCCAATACCGCTTGTTTAGCCGGTTCTAACTCAAACCCCTGGATCTGCACGTTCACTTTAACGACATCTGCGGCATTGTCACCCGGCATTCCTTGTATGGGAGGTACACCCAGTTCATTTGTGAGAGCCTGTGTGAGAGATTGCTGAACCTGTTCTTGTAAGGGTGAGCCCCAGCGGTCATACGTCAAAACCATCAAACGATTATCAGATTGTCTAACCACGATTGGGGTGTCATTCATCTGCCCAGACAAACCTGCAACCGTCACACGATAAGGCTTTATCCAAGCGTCTGACGATGCAACAGATTGCTTCACGGTCACCGTTGGTGACAAGGTGTAATAATGCACGTCCTGCCCCCCAGCGCAACCAGCCAGAGCAGCCGCGCCAACGAACATTGCAATCCATTTCCATTGTTTTTTCATCAAAATTTACGTGCGACACGCTGTGCCTTGAGTCGAATAAGTTTTACATATTCGTCTACCAACTCTTGCCTCGCACTCTCCCCTTTCGTTTAGGCTGTTTGCAACGTCACTTATACCGTTGATTTCTGACTCGGTGCAACAACTCATCGCAACCTCGCAGTGTCGTAACGCAGTATCACAACTCAGTGCAGCAAATTAATGCCGCAACTCAGCACGATGAAATTCAGCTTCAGGTTGCTTTTGCAATGTAGGTGCCAGCATCATGAAGTTCTTTTGCCATTGCAGATAACCGAGTAAGGCAACTACTGATCTTGTATCACTTGTTGCCATGCCAAACGATAGTTGTTCGAGTGATAGTTGAACCTTTTGTAGATCAATCCAGTCTGAGCTCGCTTCCTGCAGTAACTCATCAAATTGCGCCCGACAATCCTCAATGTACCGCAATTGAAACGAGTTAAAGACAAACGTATCACTTTTGCGCTGGCGTAAAGACTCGGGCACAACGCCAGCCTGAGCTTGGCGTAGCAATGATTTGTAGGGCACTTCAAAATCATGAATCAAAAAAGCGCTCACTTCGTTGTAGATGTAGTCTAAGAGCGCAAGATCACAAAATGGTGATGCGTCTACCAGCCCTTTCGCATCAAAATGCGCCTGACACACCGTACGTGGTGCAGAAAAATAGCCCCAATCATCACAAATAATGCCTTGGCTAAACAAATCTGCTTCGGCTTGACGGCGCTCTTGCGAGTAAACATTAAGGCCTTTCCCAGCTCGCAGCCAAGACACTTCATTGGTCAGCATCCTATCCATATTCACATCGCTGATATCCCAGGCGCTGAGCTGTGATAAGCCCGGTGTGTTAAGTAATGCTCTATGCCAAGCAGCCGGTATCAGTGACAATAAACACTGCCAACTCAGATTCAATTGTCCACGCGAAAGTAGTCGACTCACACCCGGTAAGGTCTGCTTCCAAAGCGAATATTCACCATGTTCTAGCAGGTACGGTAAAAAAGCGGGGGAACGCAAAAAAAGCTGATCTGCCCCATAGCCTGTGAAGATATAAGAGCCGGGTGCAGCAATCTCTGCCACCGCTCGAGAAAAAATATCGCCATACCAAAAAAAATCACTCGGCTCATCGCTGTAGCTTGGTGATTCAGGCATCCCTCTTGGCAATGCCTCGGGTGGCAGAACGGTTAAATCAATGTCATAGCGATGCGCAACCTCGCGCGCATATTGTTCACTCACCGCATGAGAGGGAATATCTGGTTGAGAAAACATCACGCCCCGAATGGGACGCTTTGGATGCTCACCTAACAAACAAGCAATAAACGAGGAATCGAGCCCGCCTGAGATCTCAACACAGATTTCTGCATCAGGTCGTGCTTGTAACCGGGTTTCAACCGAATCGCGCAACAACCTTAGAATTTCAGGCGCCATCTCTTCACGTGACTGATTGCGATCAAGGTTATATCGGTACTGACGCTGGACCAGTTGCTGTCGCGTCACTCGATCTGACCGGAATGTCACCAACTCACCTGGCAACACACGTTGAACATCAACCAATGGTGTTTCAACCGATAAACACTGATGACCTGGCACGATGAAACAATGTCTAGCGAAATAGTCCTGATTCCAAACAGAATCCTCATCCCAAAACGTGTAGAGCCGATTGGCAACTACGCGATCACGTTCACGATAAAAAATCTGAAATTGTGACGTCAGACTCTTATACGCATAGATTTCATGGGCCGTTTCAATAATGGCCACAAAATCACCCTGCACCTGCGCCAGTCCGCTAGGCCCATCTCGATCCAAGACTTGTATCAACGCCTCACGTGCCTGTAGACCCGTGAGATCGCCCACACGCTGAATAATTCCTTCCACAAAAACCGTGCCATCACGCCAACGCTGTGTTGAGCAAGTCGAGTTTACGGGACTTGTGAGCGAGTCTGTGCGTTCTGTGTTGACGTGAACATCATTCATAGCAGATTAGTTTTATTCATAGGTTGCCCATAATCACTGCCACACCCACACTTTGCCAAAGCGTGAATGCAAACGCAGCAAACGCCGCATTTTGATCAAATCTTTGCAATTACCATACGATTCTAATGGAAGTTTGAATATCGATTAAGTAATCAAATATAAAACCATTATGTCTAAATTTAATTTAAACATCTATTTTTATAATCATCAGAACACTTCGAAATCATTTAATTAATAAATATATATTTTTACGGGAAAATACTAATCAACAATCAACGAACTCTTCTTGATCTATGTTTTATTGAGCTATACACTTGATGTAACTGGCGTTTTAATCGTCAGTGCGTTAAAAGCAATAAATAATAGGAGCGTCTGATGACAAAATACATTAAACCGGTCTTTGTAAAACTGGGCGATATCCGTCTGATTAGATCAAACAGTACCGGACCCAGTACAGATGGTCGTAAATATTCTGGATTCTTTAAATAAATCGTTGTTGTATAAATCCTGTTTACCACACACTTTACGAGGACTCTTTAGTCCTCGTTTTGTTATTCAGACCAAAAGATGGATCAGCCTGATCAGAAAAAACACACTCATCAAGCAAAACTCGATGATCCTAAAACCGTCGAGCCGCTTGCACAGACGCTGATCGGGTTTTGTCGATATTTACTCAGTGAGCACAAACAAGTCTTTTTTTGGTTGTTCTTACTCGGATTTCTAGTTGCAGCCGCCGATGCCATGGTGGCTGTTTTTATTGGTGAACTGGTCGGCTTAGTCGGTCAAAACAATCGAACAGCCGCCTGGGATACCCAATGGCCTCATTTGCTGGCACTCATCATCGTGATCGGTGTCTTACGCCCCTGTTTAATTTGGGCTGACCTGTACTGGCGTAATACACGCTTGATTCCTGTTGTCACCACCCGAATGCGTTGGCTTAGCCATTGGCATGTGGTCAGACAAAGGTGGTCTTTTTTTCAGACAAACTCACCCGCGCAAATTGCACACTGGGTCATGCAAACTCCAGGTGCGATACGTGAAGTCGCTGAATCCATCATTCGAGCTGTCTGGTATCTCGCCATGTATGGGCTCACCAGTTTGGTTTTATTGGCGAGTGCTGACTGGAAGCTTACGCTCCCACTCCTGATCTGGTTTGTCGGCTATGTCCTGTTACTACGCTGGATCGTTCCAAAAATGCGAACTTTAGCCAACCGCAATGCCCAAGCCTACTCAGAACTCATGGCGCAATTGTCTGACGTGTATGGCAACATGCTGACCGTCAAACTGTTTGGGGTCACACAAAGTACTGACACCAGTATTCAACAGGTCTTACGGGGTCATGAGCGTGCTCAAAAGCACCAAATGGGTGCCATGACGACCTTCATTGCCAGTCTGACTTGGCTCAATACTGGGTTACTCGTTACAACCGCTGCACTGGGCGCTTGGCTGTGGTTACAAGGTCTAATCGAAGCTCAAGCAGTGGCCATGGCCTTACCCCTTGTATGGCAAGCCGCATCCACAGGTGGTTGGGTCGCTTTCGAAGTGGCAGGCATTTATCAAAACCTAGGTGAAGTTCGCGAAGGTATGAAACTCATTGCTGCCCCCAATCCTGAACGACAAACAGACCAAACCCAATCATCGAACGCCCTCAAAGTGACGCAAGGCCACATTTCATTCAATGACGTGCACTTTAGTTATGGCAATCAGCCCGTACTCAACGGATTAAGTCTGGACATCAAGGGTGGAGAGCGTCTGGGAATCGTTGGACGATCTGGTGTGGGAAAAAGCACACTCACTGGACTTTTACTTTGCTTATTCGATCCTGACCAAGGACAAATTTGTATCGACAATCAAGACCTACAAACACTCCACGGTGAATCCATCAGAGCACAAATCGCGGTCGTCAGCCAAGACACTGCTTTATTTGAACGCGCTATCAGAGACAATTTACGTGTCGCACAAAAGCACGCCAATGACGATTTACTTTGGCAGTCTCTGCGTTTGGCTTGTGTCGATGATGTCGTTGCAACCCTGAAAGACGATCAAAACCGAATCGGGTTAGATGCACACACAGGCGAGCGCGGCAGCCTACTTTCAGGTGGTCAGCGCCAACGAGTCGTTTTAGCCAGGGCTTTACTGAAATCATCTAATATCCTGATTCTCGACGAAGCCACCTCAGCACTCGATACAGAAACTGAAAGAATGGTGATGGAGAACCTAGTGGCTCACACTCAAGGTCAAACCGTGATTAGCATTGCTCACCGCTTGTCAGCCCTACAAACCATGGACCGAATTGCAGTCATCGAAGACGGTCAGGTGACTGAACTAGGCACCCACGCAGAATTACTAAAGAAAAATGGACTGTATGCCAACCTGTGGCATCATCAAAGCAAACACTAGGAGTCTAAAGTGAAAAACAATCCCACCTCCAAACCCACATTAGCATCTGGCGTCACACTCACCGAAGTGTCCGATAAGACCGTGTTGTTCTCCACAAAAACGGGCGACTCATTTGGACTGAATGAAACCGCGGCGCACATGCTCAAGCTGTGCTTGTCAGACGGTGTAGAAGAAGCGGTCAACCTACTCTCAAAACAGTTTGACGCACCTGCCGAAGAGATTGCACAAGACTTGCAAGAACTGTTGGAGGGTTTACGACAAGCCGGTCTGATTGAATAAAGACTCGCTTGTCTTTATTAAGTGGCTGAAATTTAAGGTGCGGAAACGGTATTTTCAGGTTGAGTGTCGGTTGCGTTCCAAGCTGGATAACTGGCCACAACCGTAAAGTCTTCTAAGCCTGGCGTGTGTACAAACACTGTGTCCTCACAGACGACCCAAGCATGGCCCGACAGAGGCGTCAAACGCATGCCAATCTTAAGTTCGGCAGGATGGCCATGACGATTGAGGCTGTACCAAACAGCGAGACTTTGTTCTAGGCATTCAATTTTCATGGGCACGTAACCCAATCCAGAAAGCGCATGCTGCGCCACCACCGCGGCGGGCAGCTTTTTAGCAGAACGACGTGGAACCAATTGTCCGCATCGTTTAAAGAAACGAACGCTACGATCCGGACCCATCCAACGCGTTGAAAGCCTCGAGAGCGAAAGCAGAAACATACCCATACGAAAGTCTCACGAAATCCTTGTTCCTTCTAATGGATTCTACCCAAGTAGACCAAACAGGCTAAAGAGGGTTTTCCCTTTGAGAGCGCCCCCTTAACATCTTCATGAACGCGTCAACGTGACTGTGTGGATTATTGCCCCTCAGCGCCTAGATGCTGACGTGAATACGACGTTTCTGGCACACCAAAAATGACTGAATTGGGCGCAGCGCGTAATTCATCGATCAAAGCTCGAGTTGCGCGGATCGTCCCGTTCAATGAATCCAGGGTTGTGCCCACTTGCCCAGGCAGTGCACCACTAGAATTCAAGATCGTTTCTAGGGACTTGAGCGTTTGATTTAATTTCTTCAGTGTTTCACCAATCTGCGGCGTCACATCACGATCAAGGGTCTGTGCAAGCGTTTCAAACGATTTTAAAGTCTGCGTTAATTGCTCACCCATGGTGTCGAGCGGCAAATCGCTGATTCGATTCACAATCTCGCTGAGTTTTTTCTGAATATCATCCAGTGTTTCAGAGCGTAAAGTTGGAATTTCAAACGGTAAGTCTGCAGCGGCTCGCAGTTTGGACGCTTCCTCAGGGAAGATACCCAAAGAAATCTGGCTGGAACCGGACAACAAGTTGTTTGTTTTGATTTGAGCTCGGAGTCCCTTATCCACAAACACCTGAAGATTTTTAAGCGCCTGTGGGATTGATCGATCTGCGCCAATAAAACTTGCAAAACTCTCGCCCAAAGAACTTGGATAGAGCGTTGCTTTCACCACGGTAAACAGTTTGAAACTGTCGGGATCAAACTGCAGTTCAATCTGGTCAACATGCCCGACCGAAAGCCCCTGAAACACAACAGGCGCACCTGCCTCTAGACCACGCCCAGATTGATCAAAACGCATCACAACAGAAATGGATCGACCTGTCGGCACGCGTTCTGCTTGCGTACGATCCGCATAGAGCTTAAATTGCGCATCCTGATTCAACGGTATCGCAGACCCAAAGTTTGCAAAGGCCAGCCCACCTGAAACGAGTGAAGCCAACGACTCCGTGTCGAATTGAACACCATCTGCGCCCACACTG
The DNA here is from genome assembly GCF_048820935.1 of Orrella sp. 11846. Taxonomy (NCBI): domain Bacteria; kingdom Pseudomonadati; phylum Pseudomonadota; class Betaproteobacteria; order Burkholderiales; family Alcaligenaceae; genus Orrella; species Orrella sp. 11846. Next base: position 33,496 of record NZ_JBMERD010000005.1, on the reverse strand, counting down.
AGACGAATCCCACTGGCATTCCAAAACCTTGTATTGCCATGCACATATTGATCGTAAGGTGCATCGATAAATATATCGATATCGACATAATGACCATTTTGATCGAGTTCAAACCCACTCACCAAGCCCACTGGAATTCGTAAGAAATAGATTGGTGCACCGGTCACTAAAGAACCGAGTGAGTCCGATCGCAATCGAAACGCTTTACCTGGCCGATCACTTTTAATCGGCGGAGGTGACTCCAAACCCACAAAATCATAATGATTCGGCGACACCGAAAAAGAACGATCGGTATCGGCTTCGATATAAGAGCCAGACAACAAAGTCGTCAATCCAGACACCCCATCTAGACCAATGGTTGGACGCACCACCCAAAACGAAGTCGTTTCATTGGCCAAGCCCTGCGCATCTTTATCAAGGCGAGCGTCCACAATCACAACATCGCGTGCGTCACTGAGCCGGATGTTTTCAACTAAGCCCACAACCACATCCCGAAATCGGATCTGTGTCTTGCCTTCTTCAAGGCCCGAGGCCGATTGAAACGAAATCGTAATCATTGGGCCCCGATTGCTGATCTCATGCCAAACAATGGACAAACCAATCAAAGCCGCCAGAACCGGAATCAGCCAGATCAGTGCCTGAGAACGTCGTTTTTTTTGACGAACCACAGGAACTGGTAGAGCGTGTTTATGGACTGATTCTTCAGAACTCATACATTCTTCTCTTTGACTCAAAACTCACGAAATCGATCGTGAATAAGGCTTATAACCTGCTCGACGCCAAGCGAGGCGTGGATCAAACCCCATCGCCGCAATCATTGTTAAGACCACGACCCCCCCAAAAGCAGCTGCACCAACGGCCGGCTTAATGCTAAGTAGATTTCCGAAACGAGCCAACGCGCTCAAAAGAATCACCACAAACACATCCAGCATAGACCACTGACCAATGATTTCGACTGCATTGTAGAGACGGGTACGCAATCGCAGATGATCTACATAAGCACGTTGTGTACCGATCAATAACAAAATTAACGCCACGAGTTTAGTCATGGGTACCAGAAAACTCGCCACAAACACCACAAGCGCAACCCCAAAAGAACCCATATTCCAGAGTTCAATCACGCCACCCATAATGGTGTGTTGAGTCAGTGAGCCTACCGAATCTATCACCATGATGGGTAAGAAATTGGCTGGAATGTACAAAATCAAAGCAGCGATCACCAAAGCCCAGGTTCGCTGCAACATTCGTGTTGTGGGAGGTGCTAAAACGACACGATTGTGCATCAAACCCAGATCACCCGCCATACGCTTGAGTCTTGTTGCATTGAGTCGATTAAACGCAGTCATCAAAACCGCCAAAACAGCAGTTGCGCCCAAACCAATTCCTAGTTCAACACCTGCCAAAGCCAGTAGCTTGACGATCGTCACCAACACGCCAATCAGAAAAACTGGAATCATGCTCCAAGGTTTAATCCAGTCAATCATCGCAATCACATGTTTAAACCCGAGCGGCAAATGTCCCATCGACAATGGAACAAAAACCCAGAGCAATAAACACAAATGCAATAACGGGATGAGAAACCCTACAAGACCGGTGAGCACCATCACTTCCGGAAAACCCGCTTCCCAGGCCATCCAAGCAGCCTGCAAAAATGTTGTGCTGTTGTGACTACCACCAAATGAAAGCGTTAACACTGGAAATGTATTGGCCAACACAAAGGCAACAAACGCCGTCAAAATCAAAGCAAGCCAAGCACTGGGTCCAAACGCGCCAAATGACTCAAGAACTGTTTCACAACGTACGCAACGTGCTTGCTGTCCTGGCGATAGTTTCAGGCGCTCATAGACTGCGTCGCAGCGTGTGCAACGCAGTCGCTCACTCAGCAAGTTGTCACTGTGGGAAATCATTTCGTCACAGTATCACGATCATCAAAATCACGCCTGTATTGTTGGGTTCAGAACAAAAACTTTCACGTTATCGTCTGCGGCGATTCATCCAAAGCGCGACCAATACGGTGACAACCACAGGTCCCAACAAATCAAATTGCGCATCAAGTGACCAATTCCAGATATCAAACGCTTCATATCCGTGTAGCAAGTGTGGTCGTGAAATTTCAAATTCACGCTGCGAATGCTCTCGCCCTAGAAAAAACCCAATCGCAGCGGCCGCACCGATCCAGTAATTGCGAGTCGGCAAACCGATCGCCAGCTGGATTAGCAGCGCATATACGATATGTTCCAAGTGCGTTACATCCATCACTGATTCCAAAGCTCACATCTGTGATCTTCTTAAACTCACTTTAAATCGAAGTTTTAAGGCGACCCTTTAAACCCATCTCCCCTAGCCTACACCCACCATCTTCAACCACTGCGCTGCGAGCGTATGCACAGACAAATTACGTTGTTCAGTGTTTGAGGATTGATTCGCACTCGACCAGACGAAATAATCCACCTCTCCATTGGGTGCACCAAAGACATCGTACACCCGAGGCAAAATCGGTACATGATCACCAAACCAGCAAAGACTCGATGGGATCGACATATCTGCCAAAAAGCCTGTCAACTTATTCATCATTCTGTCTGCATTACGCAAGTGCCGCAGATAGATGGTCAGATCATCACAGCCTTCTGGCAGTACGCTTTGATAAAAGTGCTCAAGCTCTTCAGGTTGCGCACGTTCTAAATGCAACGGCCCATGGTTTTCCATCGTAATCGCATGGATAAATGTCGGTTGATCTGCCTGGCTCAGAATCTCGGTAATTTTTTGTCCAACTGCCAAATCGCCCACGTACGGACCAAATCGATCATCAGATGAAAAAGCACGAATATCGATAAACTCGTCAAATCCCAATACCGGAAACACTCGGTTGCACTGGTAAAAACCAGCTGGATATGGATGAATACAGATCGTCCGATATCCTTGATCTCGTAGATAAGTCGCCACAGAAGGCATCTGCAAACCAGACAGTATGGCCCGATACGGATTAAAACGGTGAACCCCCAGCGCAGATTCATCGAGTCCAGACAAAAACGCGAATTCGGTCCTTACTGTATTGGCGCCCCAAGCAGGGACTGTTAATTGCCCCTGTAAGACAGACTGACCTCGTACGGCATCAAATGTCTTGAGGACCTCGGGTCGAATACCCGACCAGAGTCTGCGCGTATCAAAGAATGATTCACTCTGAACGGATACCAGATTCGGCAACAAAAAACTAGCTGGTAAGCGTCTATCCGACTGACCTAGCCAAACTGTCGGATCTGGCTGTCCTGATTTTCCCCCGATCAATTGGTCTGACGTATCGCTAGGCTCAGCCTCAAAGGGTGAAATCACCTCAGGCAACGATCGGTAATGCATGGCATAGCGCCACAAATAAGCCAAAAAACCGAGTTTTTGTAAATCAGCTTCAGGGATAAATTCCACCTGCGGTGCCAACCGATGACCTAACCACAGTAAAAGTAATCCAGACAAAGCCAGACATACAAGACCACCTGCCTGCCCTGCCCACACAAAACGCGATTCCGGCACATGCTCACCGACGAGCCCAATTGAGATCGCCACAACAAAACCCACCACAGCCGCTAGAAACTTCCCCCACCCCATAAATGGAATGTAGAGCCGTGGGTGACGAATCGCATCCGTAAAATACTCATAATCCTGAAAAACAAACGGTTCGCGCAAAGCTTTGTATTTCGCGTTATTCACCACCACCAGTAACAGCAAAAACGCACTGACGATCACCATTGAAAACACAGGACGACCCAGCACCAAGACGAAAGCGACATCTAGCAACAGCCATAAACCTGCATGAATCGCCCATGTTGAAACTGGACGTTTCCAAGTCAGTTGTGGTTGTAAAAAACGCTCAATGACAACAGAAAGCACCAGCCCAATGGCAGCACACAACAGAACCCACCAAAACGCAAACTCGAGGCCCAATCCGTTAGCATCGGACATAACCTAATTTCCGAACGAGATACATCGACACACTCGCTGGTAAGACACTCAAACACCAAGTCCCGACATTGAGTGGAAACGGAAAACTAATCCGCGCTTGATTCTTTGCTAAACCACGCTGAATCTTTTGGGCGGCACGTTGGGGGGACCAGAGAAACAGTTTAGGGCCTGGCATGGCGTCACACATCGGTGAAGCCACATAACCAGGCATCACCACATTGACCCAAATTCCATTCACGATCTCTGCACCTCGAAGCGCTTCTCCATACGCTTTAATCGCCGCCTTACTGGCGCAATAAGCGGGTGTGACTGGCAAACCAAAGTAAGCTGCCAAGGAGCTCATGACGGCAATCTGCCCGCGACTACGTACACGCATCGCAGGTAAAACACTTTGTATTGTGAGCATCGAGGCTTTGATATTCACGTCCAGCAACGCTTCCACATCGACCCACGGCTCAGACTCACCAACGGCAATCGCATGCGTATTGAGACCTGCGTTGACAATCACCAAGTCCATAGCAGGCAAAGAACCGAGCCAATCCCGCCATGCATCAAACTCTCGTAAATCCTGGATCTGCAAAACGGTTTGAGCTCCTTGAGCCTGACAAACCTTGGCCACTTGCTCGAGCACCTGCCCATTGCGCCCATGTAGATACAACACAGTGTCAGAGCGGGCATAAGCCTGTGCCAAGGCTGCACCAATCGCACTCGTCGCGCCAGTGATCAGGATACGCACAGGTTCAGCCGATACCTCTGATCCCCCAACCGCTTTTTCAGCGGCGTGCATGCTGCAACCTTTCTTGCCAGGATCCATACAAAACCATGCCAAACCCTACGCACACTGTCACGTTTAACGGAATCAAAACATAATTGGCTTCAAGATACGCCACCCACAGTGCCAGACAGGAATACAAAAATGTCAAAACCTCACCGATCACCAGCACTCGGTGAATACGAGGCAGGTCTGATCGCTCAACCTGCTCCCCTTTAGGCGTTGGATGAAAACCACCATGCACCCCAAACATTGCCCGCACGCCTCCTGCAAAATAGTACCAAGCCATCGGTAAAAACATGGCCACATACAAGTAGGTGTACCACAAACTCAAAAACAGTCCGGGCTCTTTTTGATGATCCTCGTCACCGGAAACGACTGAACCAGACGTCTCTGAATCAAAGACAGCCGAATCAGAGACAATCAAATCAGAATCGCTCTCAGATGTCTTTTGTGAACCGTAACGTGCGCCAAACGCATTATTCAACGCCCAAATCGTCACCAAGACAAAAAAGATGGGGGCACCCCAACGAAACACAGGCCCCTCAAAATCAACTAAATAGTTCAGTGGCAAACTTAACAACACAAGAATAAAAATCGCAGCCAACAACAATGAAGAAAACATCATGGCAATCGCGTGTAAACGTTTTTTGAACGACATCGGTTGACGCCACATCTCTCCACTATGCTTAAACGCACTGTGAATCAAACCACGCTCCCAGCGCTCACGTTGCATACGAAATGCACTCACCGTGTCAGGCAATCTCGACATCGACACCACATCCGGTAAATATGCATAGCGCCACTCACCCAATTGTGCCCGGTAACCCAAGTCCACGTCTTCCGTTACTGTTGATGAATTCCAACCTCCCAGAGACTCCACACAAGTTCGACGCCAGACACAGGAGCTGCCACTTAACGACACCATGGCCCCTTCTTTATACAGGCCTTCTGTCACAAACTGTTGATGGCCCATTTCCATCGCTTGGAAACGAGTTAAGAAAGAATAGTTTCTGTTTTCGAAACCAATCCCTGTTTGCAGAAAACCTAAACTCGGATCTTGGAAACTCGGCAATGTTCGAAGTAAGAAATCCGCTGGTGGTACAAAGTCCGCATCAAAAATGACAAAGAACTCACCTTGAGCCTGACGCATACCATACGCCAGATTACCCGCTTTGTAGCCCCTTTGACTTACTCGACGGACCTGGCGAATCGGAACTCCCAGCCCCGCATAGTGAGCAACACGTTCCTGCGCCATTCGGATGCAATCTGGATCACGCGAGTCATCTAACACCAGAATCTCTAAAAACTGTCGGGGGTAATCTATCTAACTCACCGCATCAATTAACCGCCCAACCACAGCAGCCTCATCACGCACCGGTAAAAACACCGTTACCGTGGGGAAAGCATCCAGCTCATCCAAAGTCCCAGAAGCTTCACGAGCAAAGTTTTCATCTGACCAAACACTCTGTGTTTGAGCAGAACTCTGTGTTTGACCATTTGCTCCTGACTGCTGATGCACACGCCGCGAAATCAGCAAGACCCGGAACTCGAGCGCCATGTGCAAGGCGAAGTAAACCACCACGAGCAAAAAGATCGCTTGAGCCGCATAAGAAAACAAAGCAAGCATGATGCCCTGTGTGTCAACATAGACCTGAGCCATATGATTTTGAGATAACGTATATATCAGAGCGCTCAGGAGATCAAAAATGCCAAAGCCAATCACTTTTGTTGATTCATTCCAAAATAAACACCATACGTGTAATACGCATAACAGCGCACTAGGGTTTAATATGAAATCTATTGCCCTAATTGTTTCGTAGGGTTTGCAAACGGCAGTACACACCGTGGAGCCGCCTTATGCTGATTCTTGATACGCAAACCCTGATCATTGTTGTCTCTTTCATCTATTTTCTGGTTGGCGCAATGACCTTCTTTGCCGCCGTCAATAGCCAACACGGCGAAGTGCTCAGACTCGCGGCATTTTCAGCAATCTTGGGGGGTTGCGCCTTTCTACTCGGACTAAAAACCACAAACGGACGTTACTGGGGCGAGCTGGCGGTTTGGTTTTCTAATCCGATGCTCATCGTCAGTACAGCACTATTGCTATCGAGTGTTCGTGTCTACACGGGCAAGAGACCCCGTTGGAATTGGGTTCTAATCGCGCCGATCGTCTGGATCGGATTGTGCTTCTGGGAACCGTTTATCAGTGACGTTAACCTTCGCGTGATTTTATTTTCTGCGATTATTGCGATCTATTCGTTTGCCATGATCAACACATTGTTGAAATATCAGATCAAAGATATCTGGAAAATGGCACCGATGTATTTCGTCCTGTCCGTGCACGGCCTTTTTTATCTCTTACGGATACTCCTGCAAGATACAACCTACAACTTTTCGACACCGCTTAGCCTTTCGGTCACGGCCATGGAAGAGGCTTTTTTCATCGTCGTTTTTAACTACAGCTTGCTACTCATGGTTCACAAGCGAACTGAAAAAGCGTTCCAACAAGCCGCCTTACAGGATGAGCTCACACGTATTCCCAATCGGCGTGCTTTTTTTGAAGATGCCAAAAAACTTCTGCAATCAAGTAACCATGCGGGCAACCCCGTGGCCGCACTCATGTGTGATTTAGATCACTTCAAATTGATCAACGATGAGTTTGGGCACGAACATGGCAACCAAGTTTTGATTCTTTTCGCCAATACGCTCAAGGCAGCGGTTCCAAACCATGGTATTTACGCTCGAATTGGGGGTGAAGAATTTGCATTATTGATCGAACAAACTTCTGCCAGCTTCCCTCTAGAAGTTGCCCAATCGATTTGCCAACGTTTCCATGCACTGTCTCATACCAATCTAGGAAAGCTGAGTGTCAGTATTGGTGTCGCTTTCTCAACCGATGTAGGTTATGACATTGATTCGTTGCTTTCAAAAGCTGATGATGCGCTTTATCACGCCAAAAGAAATGGCAGAAACCATGTACAAACTTGGCCCCTGCCAGATAGATAAAACTGTTTCTGAGAGTTATTATGCGGGTGCGTAAAAAATTTGCCCTCGCAAATCCCGCAAAATGTGCTGACGCAAACGCCACCCATGCTCACTCACTTCAGGTTGACATTGAGATTCTTCAGGGTCTAATTCCAATTTTCGATACGCAATCACTTGATTGCCTTGCTGCTCGTAATGCGATTCAAAACGCATGGTCGCTTCCTGCATTCGCACATCATCAGGCAATTTCGTAATCACAACATTCTTCGGAAATTCGATCCGATAATGCTCTTCTGTATGTTGTGGTTGGCAAACATACGGATACTGACGGGTTGGAAGCGGCACTTGCATCAAAATATTGATCAGATGTGCTGGGGACAACCCTCCTGGCAGAGTCAGTGCACCAGGCCCTGGGAAATTGCTCTCAGGATCCAGCGCATAGTCCATCCGATACCGGATTATTTCTGCACGTTCCCAAACACCATCGAAAGACAGCGATGCTTGGCCCGAATGCAAATATCGAGACAATAAAGACTGAGCCTGCTCAGTGGCATGCTCAGGCCCATAACTTGCCAAATAACTGCGAATGGCTAAAGAAGAGGGTCCTTGCATGTCTGTTTCCACAATCCCTTGCATCACGCCGGTCGGCGAAATCGACATCTCCATCATCGTGTGCAACACATTGGTCTGTGTAGTGGCTTTGGGTGTGCGTCCCAGCAGGCCTAAAGAGGTCAGGACAACCGGCTTATCAACTGTGCGGTCTGACAACACGCCAAATGGTAATAAACCGCTGGTTGTGTCTAAAAACAGATCCCATTTTGGTAAATAGGTCATCACATGATTGAGCCTAGCCAGTATTCCAATTTCCGGTAAAGTGTAGGAATCCCCTTGATTGACCAAGGCAGCCAGCGCATCCACGCCAATCGCTTTTAACAAGGCCACAAACAAGGCGTTATGGTCTTTGCAATCCCCATACCCATTTTTCAAGACTTCACCGGCAGAGTGCGGCACCACCGCCGCATTGGACAGATAGACACCCACATAACGAATTTGGCTGGTGACCCAATGATAAATGGCTTGAACCTGCTCGAGTGGGTCTTCAATACCTTGGGTCAGATCTTTTGCTAAAGCGGCAATTTCAGGCGTCACGACTTCTTGCGCTTGTGCATGTTGTGCATATAACTGCCCAAGCGCTTGAACGCTCGCTACGGTTGATACCTGAAAGCCGGTAAATAAATCATGCCAATCAATGGAATCGTCTTCAAGCTTAGCGACTTCTAGCTGCTCAAAATGATATTGGTGGATTTGTTGACGCCCATCCGCAGACAAGTGGGTTGTCCCCGTCATTCTCGGTGCATGAATAAACACGGGTTTTGTGACATCATGGATCACTTCAAAATCAACCGATTCAAAAGGGATGCGAGGATCTAGGACTTCTTCGTGAATGACATGATCTGGATAAAGTGGTTGTTGTGTCGTCACTCTGGTATGTAAGAACACTTTCGAGCCCACGTTTACGTTTGAAAAAATCACCATCCGTGCTTTTTCATCGCTATAAACACTGTCTTGTCCGTTGTGTTCATCCACATCATGGATGGCATGTGCACCCACAAGAAATTTCTCACCCGATGGGTTTTCGGTCCAAGCTTCAACCACGTCGAGCGTTTCCCTCGACTGATTGTAGTGATCACCAAATTGCGATAACTGCAGCGCACCACTAGCGGTATTCGCGGTGATTAATCGCTGACGATCGATGACACTGGTTCCATCCGAATTAACCGTCAACTGAAAAACAAAACGATTCACCGTCATGGGTGCTTGCTGCACAACCACACCGCTTATAGGCACTTTCGAAGAATTGGATAAGTCAGATAATGATGTAGCTGCGGATGCGAAAGCCACAGACGCATTTTGTGAAAAGACAAGCGCAAGCCCAGCCAGTGCGTAGCTTATCCGTTGACGAATGCGTCGTAAACCCGACGGCCTGAATCGGCACATGATGATAAAACCTCTTAGTTGAAGATTGTTCGTCACTAGATACGTAGTGACCGAAAACGCAAGATACACGCTTTCATCAAATCGCATTCAACCAACAAGATTTCAGTTACATGAGTTCAGACCATCTCCTACAAGATAAGCCAGGTATACCAGTCGATTAAGACTGGACTACCCAGACAATACCCAGATAAATCACAGCCGCCATCGCACCCGCCGCAGGCACGGTAATAATCCAGGCAGCAATAATTTTGTACACGACCGAACGCTGCACCAATTCTTTGCGGTACATGCGTTTGACTCGTTTGATTTCTTTTTTCTTCAGTTTAACGCTGGCCGATTTAGCTTTGAGCTGATCAAGCATGGTCTGCTTTTCTTCAACAGAGGCTGCCGCAAAAGTCTCTAAATACGCCTGAATCTCTTCTGCTTTTTTACCTTCATGGCGCATCTTGATCTCTTCGATCATACCCGTGTAATTCAGCTTCAGGTATTCACGCAAGAAACCAACACCCAACACCCCTCCAATTGCAATATGGGTCGAGCTAACCGGCAAACCTAGTTGTGACGCCACAATCACGGTCAAAGCAGCCGACATCGCGATACAGAAGGCGCGCATTTGATCAAGGTCAGTAATTTCACCACCCACTGTTTTAATCAACTTGGGCCCCCATAAAGCGAGCCCCAATGCAATGCCTAACGCACCGATCCACATGACCCAGCTAGGAATACTTGCGTGTCCTGAATCAGCCATCCCACTCACCGTATCAGCAATCGCTGCCAAGGGTCCGATAGCATTAGCCACATCATTGGCACCGTGCGCAAAACTCAGCAAAGCAGCCGCAAAAACAAGTGGGTAGTTAAACAAAGAGTTAATTGACTCTTTGGTGTTCTCCATATCAACAGTCTGGCGGGCAATCGCAAACCGCATGGCATACCAAACAATAAATCCCACGATCACGCCGGCAACAAGCGCCAGAGCAAACGTTAAGTCCATGATGTGATGCAAGCCTTTGAGAATCAAATAAGTTGCAAAGGCAAACCCCATCAAGCCAATCAAAATAGGCACCGTTTTACGCGCTGCTTGAACCATATCTTGCTGATAGGTAATGGCTCGTTTAATCCAAAACAAAAACCCAGCTGCAATCAGACCACCTGCCACAGGCGAGACAACCCAACTCACCACAATATTTAGAACGACATCCCAGTTGGCCGCCTCCAGACCACCTGCTGCCAAACCTGCACCCAACACAGCGCCCACAATGGCATGGGTTGTGGAGACCGGCGCACCCACCGCAGTGGCAAAATTCAGCCACAAAGCGCCTGCCAGCAAACTGGCCGTCATCATCCAAATAAAATGATCCGCATCGGGGATCAAACTCTCATCAATAATGTCGCCACGAATGGTTTGCACCACATCGGCACCACCAATCAGAGCACCCGCCACCTCAAAAGTCGCTGCGAGAACCACCGCGCCTGCGAGGCCAATGGCGTTGGACCCCACCGCAGGACCCACATTATTCGCCACATCATTGGCACCGATATTCATGGCCATGTAGCCGCCAATCATGGCTGCAACAACCAGTAAAACACCACGCTCACCCGTCAGACCAATGCCTAACGTGGCATAAATCATGATGCTGACAATAAAAATCAGGCCAATACCCAACCTGAAAAACTCCCAGCGGGCTCTACGGGCACGTTTTGTGCCTTGTGAGAAATTACTTAGCTGCATTCAGTACATCTCGCTTATTAGGGTCAATACGACCTCGGATGGTCGCATTTTACCCATAGAGAACCTCTTGAAGAACAAAAAGTGCTGCGTCGCAGCATTTACACCACGATTAGAACGACCAAACTAACATTTCTTATCGCGATAGACGTCTCGACTTGAAGCATATCTTGCAATTTCCGTTATGCTGACATCTTGCGATGGTTACCCATACAAAAACACCCGTTTCTGTTAATAACGTTCTTGCCCAATGAGTTTTTATGAAACAGACATTTCACGTACGACCCGCCTTTGCGCGTAGTTTCCTAGCACTTGGTCTGGCCTGCACAACACTGATGTTGAGCCCAGCGGCTTTTGCAGCCTGGCCTGATGATCAACCCATCAAAATGATTGTGCCCTTCCCGCCTGGTAGTTCACCCGACATTCTGGCACGTGCAATTAGCGATCCTTTGGGCAAAGCCTTAAACCAAGTCATTGTGATCGACAACAAAGCTGGTGCTGGCGGCAATATCGGTACACGACAAGCCACACAGGCAAAACCCGACGGCTACACTCTGCTGTACACCATTAATGGTCCTTTGGTTACAGCACCAAAGTTGTACAGTAAAACCTTGGGCTACGATCCACTGACTGATCTGGCTCCCATTAGCCTGATTGCCACCAGCCCAAATTTACTCATCACATCCAAAAAATTGGATGCAGATACCATCGGAAAATTTGTGGATACTGCGAAAGCAGCGCCTGGCAAATACAATTACGGTTCAGTCGGTGCCGGTAGTGCCTCCCATCTCGCCATGGAAATGTTCAACCAAGAAACTGGCAGTGAACTCGCACACATCCCCTATTCCGGATTCCCAGATATCGTGAACGCCATCTTAGCTGGCGACATCCAGGCAAGTTTCATGGTTCCTGCCATTGCCATGCCCCACGTCAAAGCCGACAAAGTCAATGCGTTAGCCATCACCAGTCTGAAACCTGTGGATTCTCTACCTGGCGTACCGACGCTTGCAGACAATGGTTATCCAGAATTTGAAGCGATTTCATGGAATGCCATGTTGGCACCTGCCGACACACCCAAAGAGATTGTCGATCGCTTGCACACAGAAGTCGCAAAAATCATGAAGGATCCAGAGATTGCTGGTCAATTTGAATCCGTCTACTTCACACCAGAAGGCACAGGTCCGGACGACTTAAAAGCCTTGATCACGCGTGAACAAGAGACATGGAACCCCATGATTGATAAGCTCGGCATTGCACTGGATTAAGATCTCTACGATCATCTCCAACTAGCGAAGGCAGCCAATGTCCATTTCGGCAGCCTTCGCTAACAAACCTTCTCGATATGTTAGATGAAAACTACTATGCCGATTGGAACCGTTCTTATGATTAACAGCACCCAGGTCGTGTTGCTTCCAACAGAAGCTCGTTTTCCGCAAGGAGTGCGTCAAGTCAAGATACGAGTCAAAGGCAATGAGCGCATTCTCGCGCCTATTGATCAATCTTGGGACGACTTTTTCAAGGATGGTTTCACTGCCAGCAAAGATTTTATGACCGAACGTGCAAGTCAAGATCAATCAGAACGAGACACCCTTAAACGTTCCATTCAAAAAATCAGTAAATTCAGAACCAGAGATAATACAGTGACTTAACTCGATTCACTGGTCTTTGCCGTCATGTTTTAAGAGGATGATCATTCACGTCTAATTCGGGCTGCATCAATAAATATCTAGGTTCATTTAATTGCTCGTGAATAAAATTGATCATGCCTTGTTTTTCCATAGTTTCATAAAAACGCAGCAGTTGATTTCTAAACTCAGTATCCACTTTTGGAGCAAATGTAAACGGTGCATAACCTCTGCTAATCAGCACACCATTCATCATGAGTTGCCCGGTGCGCTTATTACCATCTTCAAAATATTGATTTCTCGCGGTATCTAAAAACAGATCAAAGCTAGCTTCTACGTTTTGGGTAGCTTCAAACTTTTCGACCATCTCTCTAAATAAGCTACTCAGCAGAAATGGTTGTGGCGGCATATAAGCAGTTCCTGATATAACCACCATTTTGTCTCTAAAACCACCCACACTGGGATTTTCGCCTTGAGCAACAATCGCATTGACATCAATGAAGGTCTGTTTATCAACCTTAAATGCATTGTTTTTCACATGCTCAATCACAAAGTCCCAGCCATCTCTGATGTTTTCTACTTGATGAAGATCAGACATTGGCTTGCCCGCAACCGAATAACCTGAAATCACCGTCGCTGTTTCAGCAAATGTTAATGAGTTGCCTTCCGCTTGAGCCATATTAAAAATAAGCTCATCTCTTAATTTAGATGCAATAAAAAGTGCTTGTTTTTGGCCAATGTAACGCATATTTATATAAAAATTACCCATCGATTGAATCGTAGAACTTACACGTCCGTGCTCGGAGTATAAGACTGCTCCCTGCTACAACAGGCGAGGGTTTTCATGATGATAACAAAGTCACCGAGACAGCGTTTTCCAGAATGCTTTCGCTGCCAGCAAAGATTTTATGACCAAACGTGCAGATCAAGCTCAGTCAGGACGGGAAGACTTTTGATACGCACACCGTGAGTTCGACGATATCTGCGATTACTTAGTCTGAACTTTGACATACCACTATAAAAAGCAGGCAAATCAACAAAAATTATCAGTCAACGATCAAGAGCTGAAGCAATTCAAACAATCGGCAGCGTTATGCCTTTGACTGTCCTGCTTCGATATTGTTAATCAGTGTATCCATCTCTGCCATCACATCATCATGCGCAATGGCAGTCCACGGTTCAGCCAAGCTAGCCGCAATCTTTAAACGCAATCATGCTCTGTAGTTGTTTTGTCGTTCGACCGCTTTGAACTCGGAATTTAATGCTGAAGGAGCTGTACGCATAGACATGCTTTATTGAAACTATGGAGTAACTCTAACGCATTTGTCCGTTTGCAACTCGATTCCTATGTGTCAGTTTAAGCCTGAGTTTCGTGATTTTTAGACAACACCATAATTAGGACGTTTAGGGTACCGGAAGTACTAAAGCCAATCACCGTATTTGGGTGCAATCCAAGCGTTTTAATGGGTGTAAAAACACCCGCTCACCGGCGATACAGCGAGCGGGATTTAGCTAATTTTCAGCTAATTTAGTCTGCCATACCCAAGACGGCACGGGCCAGAATTTCACACTGAATCTCTGTACTACCACCGTAAATCGTCGATGGAATCGAGTTAAACAAAATAGCTGGCACGTTCAAAGACGATGTTTGTGTGTCATACGCCATATGCAGAGCACCACTGTCTTGTGCAGCATCCATCAAAGTCTGACAAATCCGCTGATACGTTTCGGTTCCCCAGATTTTCAGTAAGGAAACGCTTGGTGGCATGGGTTCACCACGTTTAATCAGTTCGGCAAACGACTCATAGGCAGCGGCCTGATCATCCACATCCAGTAACAGCTGTGCATAACGATCACGGAAAATCGGGCAATCGAATAAACCGCGTTCTTTAGCCAGTGCATCAAGCTGACTCATGGAGTAACGAACTTGCTTGGGGCTACCCAAGAAGATCCGTTCAAAACCAAGCAGTGCTTTGGCCATGGTCCAGCCTTGATTGATTTCTCCAATGAGATTCTCTTTTGGAACCCGAACATCTTTAAAGAACACTTCACAAAACTCGGTGTCTCCTGTGATGTCTTTAATGGGGCGAACCGTGATTCCCGGGGTCTCCATATCAATCAACAGAAAGCTGATACCTGCTTGTTTTTTTGCAGAATTGTCAGTACGCACCAAGGTAAAGATATGGTTGGACGAATGCGCCATGGTGGTCCAGATCTTTTGGCCATTGACAATAAAGTCGTCGCCATCGGCCACCGCACTGGTTTTGAGGGAAGCTAGGTCGGAACCAGCATTGGGCTCAGAATACCCCTGACACCAACGATGCTCAGCATTGAGCATTTTGGGTAAGAAACGGGCTTGTTGCTCAGGCGTGCCAAACTGAATCAACAAAGGCGCCACCATCACGACACCTTGGTCGATTGTGCGGGCAACGCCGTAATTTTCTTGCTCTTCAACAAACGCCAACAACTTTTCGGGTGTCAATCCCATGCCACCAAATTCTGCTGGCCAACCTGGTGCAATCCAACCCTGGCGTGACAGTGTCATTGTCCAGTCACGAACCTCTTCCCAGGTCAAACGACGCTGAATGTTACGCAACTCGGAAGGATAATTGCGACGGTAGAACGTGCGCAACATATTACGGAAATCTTCATCAGACATGGCATTCCAGTCTTTATCAGCTGGAACTTCCACATCAACTGGTTTGGACTCTACTTGACTTAAGGTCGGTGCCAAGGACAAGTAACGGTGACGATGCGCAGGTGCATTACCCAACCATGTGGCCAACACCATGGCGCGTTTCAAATACAAACCAATGTCGTATTCATCGGTAAAGCCAATCGCACCATGCAACTGAATACATTCTTTTGTGACGGCTAATGCAGTTTCAGCACAACGTGCCTTCACACGACTGGCTGCGCGTGCCAAAGACTCACCTCGTGCCACATCGTCCAAGGCAGCAAATAAACCAGCTTGCGCAATCTCGATCGACACCCAGGCATGCACAGTTCGGTGTTTTAAAGCCTGAAACGACGCGATGGGCTTACCAAACTGTTTGCGGATTTTCATGTAATCGATGGTCATTGCCAATGCACGACGCATCACACCGAGCAATTCGGCACCCGCCATCAAACGACTTGCGTCGTTGGCACGATCCACAATTTTGATCGCTTCGGGTCCACTCACAAGAACCTGCGACTGGTTAATCGCCACTTGTTCAAACCACAGATCGCCCATCATGGAGCCATCGACAGACGGTGTCTCCTGAACACGCACGCCTTTCGAGTTGGCAGGAACCCAGGCCAACAAGGGTTGTGCATTCAAATCTTGCGCCAGCACAATCCAGCCATCCGCATCGCGCACAGGCGTCACGAACCGTTGACGTCCCTGCAACACAAAACCATCACTTTGTGCAGCTGCACTCACAGAAGGTGATTCAGCACTGAGCTGCCCAAGTCGATCCTGCCATGACAAACCAGCCACCAATTGACCGGCCATGGCTTGGTCCAGAAGTTGCGTACGTAACTCACTTGCCGGACAGGCCACCAAGGCTTCAATAATTTGAACTGCACCGACCAAATAGGGTTCTGCAAACAGCTGCTCACCCGCTTCTTGTGCAATCACAGCCATATCAGACAAGCCTCGGCCCAGACCACCATCGTCTTCAGGCACTAGGACGGCAAACCAGCCAGCTTCTGCAATTTCTTCCCAGACTTTACGATCCACTGCCGGCGATTCTGCCTTATTACGACAACGATTCATGTTGTCGTGACGCCCCATTAAGTCTTTCGCGCTGTCTCTAAAGGCAACCTGAAACTCTGTGTCCTGCATACTGAACTCCTGATAATTTTATTTTTTGTTTCAATCGAATAGTTAAGTGAATCGATCATTCTAACGCGCAGTACAAGTGACTCGTCATACAAATACGTTTTAAAAAGAATGAACGATCACGCTATCTTTTAATGCCTGTTTATTCATGCCTCAACGCATCAATCGGGTTGAGTTGCGCAGCACGGCGCGCCGGAAAATACCCAAATACCACACCGATCGCCGCAGAAAACACAAAGGCCAGTAAGTTGATGCCTGGGTTAAATAAGAAAGGCATCCCCATCAGCGATGTCACAGCTAGGCAGGCAAATAACGCAAACACAAGACCAGCCACGCCACCAATTGCAGATAACACAACCGCTTCAATTAGAAACTGCAGCAACACTTCACGCTCAAGCGCACCGACAGCCAGACGTATCCCAATTTCCCGGGTCCGCTCAGTCACCGACACCAACATAATGTTCATAATGCCGATTCCGCCCACTAGCAAGCTCACCGCAGCCACCGCCCCCAACAATCCTGTCATCGTCCGAATCGTGCCAGACAATGTTTGTGCAATCTGTTTGGTGTCCATCACGTTAAAGTTGTTTGGCTCACCTGGCGCAAGTTTGCGCCGTTCACGCATCAACTGATTGATATTGTTTGTCGTCATATCGACATCTGCTGTATCGGTCATGGACAACAAAATTGACTGCACATTGGTGTTACCTGAAATCCGACGCTGCGCAGTCGCCAAAGGCAAGAGCACCATGTCATCTTGATCCATACCCATCGCACCCTGCCCTTTGGGAGCAAGTAGTCCAATGATTTCACAATCAAAGTTGCGAATTCGAACCCGATCGCCAATCGGATTGGTTTGACCAAAGAGTTCTTGACGTACGGTCTGTCCAATCACGCAAACCGCACGGCCACCATTGAGTTCATCATCGGTGAACATGCGTCCATCCGCCAACGACCAGTTCCCAGTCACAAAGTATTCATTGTCACTGCCAACGACGTTCGAAGACCAGTTCTGACCATTCGCCACCAAAGTAATGGTGCGACTCACAGAAGGCGCAACCGCTTTCAAACTGGGCACTTGCTCTGCCAAAGCCTGAACATCCTGTATTTTGAAGGCACTGGAGCCCGCCAAATCACTGCTCGGCCCCAAGCGCTGGGTTGGACGCAACACCAAAAGATTGCTCCCCAAACTCGAAATACTTTGTGACACCATCAAAGTTGCGCCATTTCCCAAAGTCACCATGGTCACCACCGCGCCCACGCCAATGACAATGCCCAGCACCGTCAGAAATGAGCGCAGTAGATTTCGGCGGATAGCTCGCAAAGCTAAAAGCAGCGCATTACCCCACATGGGAATCCACCTCCCGTGTCGCTGGTACCATCACATCAGGATTTATTTCATCACTGCGCACTTCACCATCGACAAACGTCACAATCCGATGCGCGTACGCGGCCATTTCAGGTTCATGTGTGACCATCAAAACCGTGATACCACGCTCATAATTCAAATCTGACAACAACGCCATGATTTCTTGACTGCGTGCCGTATCCAGATTGCCGGTGGGTTCATCCGCTAAAAGTACGAGGGGATTGGTCACAATGCCGCGCGCAATCGCCACCCGCTGTTGCTGACCACCCGACAGTTCAGCCGGCGTGTTGCGCTCCCAACCTTTCAGTCCGACTTTCTCTAGGGCTTGCTGCGCCATCAAGCGTCGTTGTGCGACGGATTCGCCCCGATATAGCAAAGGCAACTCGACGTTTTCTAGTGCGCTTGTACGCGCCAATAAGTTAAAACCTTGAAACACAAACCCTAGTGCGGTACGTCTTAGAATGGCCCGCTGATTGCGATCCAACGAATGAACTGGAATCCCCTGAAACAAGTACTCGCCTTGGCTCACCACATCGAGGCATCCCATGATGTTCATGGCCGTCGATTTACCTGATCCGCTGGGGCCCATGATCGCCACAAACTCACCTTGCCCAATGTCTAAGTCCACAGACTTCAACGCATCAAACGCAAGTGCACCCTGTCCGTATGTTTTAGTGACACCTCGCAGCTGAATCAAGGGTTGCTGAGCCTGGCTACTCATCGCTGTAACTCCTGCCCCACAACGACGTCCGCACCGACCCTCAAGTCACCGCCGGTCACCTCAGTCAAGCGACCATTGGTTAGACCAATCTGCACAGGCACTGCCACCGGGACACCGCGCTCAAGCACCCACACCTGTCCACTACGCATACCCTTTTCTTCTCGTGGCGAGACTGTTTTAGGGCGTGGCATGCGCATAGGCACCAGTCTTGAGACGAAGCTGCTGCCTGAAGACGCGGCTTGCGGTGCTTCTTGAGGGGTGTAGCGCAATGCCGCATTGGGTACTAACAACGCATCTTGGGCGCGAGCAGTGAAAATGGTTGCTGTAGCCGTCATGCCTGGGCGTAAGGCCAAATCTTCATTATCGACTTGTAAGATTGTTTTATAGGTCACCACGTTATCGGTGGTCGTGGATCCTAAGCCGACTCGTTCAATTTGTGCGGCAAACTCACGACCTGCCCAAGCAGACACGGTAAAAGTCGCATCCAAGCCCGGCACAATCGTGGCGACATCCGCCTCATCCACATTGACCTGCAACTCCATTTGCGCCAGATCCTGAGCAATCATAAACAGCACGGGTGCCGACATCGAAGCCACCACGGTATTACCCGGTTCAACCTGACGTTTCAGAACCACCCCATCCACGGGTGAACGAATCTGCGCTTTTTCTAGGTTAGTTTGGTTGGTTTTAAGTTCGGCATCCATTTGTTGCACATTGGCTTTGGCCGCTTGTTCATTGGCTTTGGCGCGTGCCAATGCCGCCTGAGCCACTTCCATCTCCGTGGCGGCAGGTACTTTGCCACCAGAACGACGATGCACGTCTTCCATGCGAGAGTACGTCGCTTGTGCTTCTTGAACCGTCGCAGCGGCCACGGCCACCTGCGCATGTGCAGCGGCTAATGAGGCTTCAGACCGTGTGATGGCATCGTGCAGTTTTGAGGTATCAAGGCTTGCTAGCAACTGACCTTGCTTCACTTGATCATTTTCTTGCACCAAGACAGTTTCAACCGTGCCGGACAATTCTGAGCCGACTTCAACGGACTGTGTCGGTTGCAACGTACCTGTTGCTGTCGCGGTGACGACCAATTCACCCCTTTGCACAGTTTGTGTCAGATAACTCACCTTGGCGGTCTCATCGCCTGCCCACCACAGGTATAAGCCAGCCAAGAGCACAAGCACAATCAGCGCTGCAAACCATTTACGCCAACCACCGCGACGCGAACCACCCACTTTCAGTGCTTCACTCAAAGCGTGGGTGCTCAGTGTCTGCGTGTTCTGATCAGTTTTTGTTGTTTCTGTTTTTGTTGTTTCAGCCGTTGTTTTATTCTGCGTCATTTTCAATCATTCCTTTACAGCGGTGCAGCTTGAGTGCTGGTCTTAGACGGGGCCGTGACAGTCTCAGCAGGCTTTGTTTGTGCAGACGCCTCGTTCTCTGTTTCTGGCTGCCAGCCACCACCCAGGGCTTTATAGAGCTGGATAAGTGTTGTCACTTCATTAGCCCGGGCTTGTGCCAGACTGTCTTGTGCACTCAATTCGGTACGTTGTGTTAACAACACTTGCTCAAAATCGACCAAACCACTCTGATAAAGCTGCAAAGACTGAGTCGCGGCACTCGAAGAGGCCGCCGCAGCTTGACGCCAGGCGCGTGTTTTTTCTCGTGACAGCGCATGCGCTAACAATGCGTTTTCCACCTCTTCTAAAGCAGTGAGTATGACCGACTCATAGTTAGCGAGTGCAGCCTGTTGCGCCTGAGTCTGTGCTTCAACCAGATTTTTAAGACGTCCTGCGTCAAACAACACCATCGCTAAACGAGCCACCAGACGGCTCACAAACACATCGATCGTGCCCAATCCACTCAAACTATAGGCAGCCCAACTAAAAGACCCACTCAAATCAAGACTCGGATAGCGTTGAGCGAGTTGCTGTCCAATCAGTGCTGTTTGCGCCGCCAGATCTCGCTCAGCGACTCGCACATCAGGGCGTTGCGTGAGTACCTTGACCGGAATGGCGGTACCAATTGTGTCCGGTACCGACGGTAAAGCACCTGATGTTTCCAATAAATTTTGTAATGTACCGGGGGTTTCACCCACCAAGACTGCAAGTCGGTTAGCTGCCCGCGCCACACTGATTTCAAGATCTGGCAGACCTGCCTGCGTTTGTGCAAGATTTGCCCGCGCTTGATCAACGTCTGTCTGACGCACCAAACCCGCTTCATAACGCCAGCGTGCGATTTGTAAAGCATCTTGTTGCATTCGGATATTGCGACGCACTAGGCCTAAACGATGTTGGGCATTACGTAAATCCACATAGTTTTGTGCCACTTCGGCGGCAATTGTCACCTGCACATTGTGCAAGCTCGCCAACGCCCCTTCCTGCTGAGCTTGTGCCGCTTGCAGACCTCGGCGATTGCCGCCAAACACATCGACTTCCCAGCTGGCATCGAATCCTGCATCAAATTGTGTTCGGTCTGCTTGTCGTGAAGAGCCGTAATTCGTCGGCGCAACCGACCCACGCGCACCGAGCGAAGGATACAAATCGCTCACGGCCACATCTCGCCTAGCACGGGCTTGCAATAAGCGGGCACGGGCTTGCGCAATGTCCTGATTATTTTTAAGCGCTTGGGCAATCAGCTGATCGAGCTGCGGGTCACTCAACTGCGTCCACCAGCTCGCCAGCACCGTTTCAATCTGCTCGGACGAAACTGGCTCATAAATTGAGCTCACCGTCACCCATTCATTGGCGCCCGGATAAGCAACCCCTTCATAGTCGGGTCCGACTGAAGGCAAACCCACGCAACCCGTGAGAAGCACAGTCGGCAAAAGCCGAAACACCCATTTTGTGAATCCTGCCAACAGTGACTCCCAAGCTCTAAATGTAATGAGATAAAGACCGTGCGTCTCGCACATAGTTCCAAAACACACCAATCAAGTCACTATTCTATAGACTGTTGGGACTTGAAGCCGTGCACTGATATGCAATCTTTTAGTCAGCGCTTGACCTTTCCATCGTGGGAAGGTTTATCCTTAAGTCATCATTAAATCAAATCCTTGATCAAATCATCATGACTCAAGTCCTTGCCACCCCAACTGTGACACCAACAGTTGGCAATACGCCACCTGTTACGCAACTTTCCCTGTCGATTGAAGGCATGACCTGTGCATCCTGCGTCAAACGCGTGGAACGCGGACTTTCAAACGTACCGGGTGTGGATTCAGTAGCCGTCAACCTTGCAACAGAAAAAGCCCAAGTGGCCGGCAGCGCTGATATCTCGCATGAAGCCTTGGTTGAATCAGTGCGTAAACTTGGTTTTGATGTGCGGCCTGAAACGATCACCCTCAATATTGAAGGCATGACCTGTGCGTCTTGTGTCGGTCGAGTCGAGCGCGTTTTAAGCAGAATCCCTGGCGTGACGCAAGCCCATGTCAATTTGGCAACTAATACGGCTACAGTGACGGGCAGCGCGCCTATCCAGACACTCATTGCAGCTAGCACTCGCATTGGTTTTCCGGCACAGGTGCAGTCTGAAGCCAGAGAAGCGGCTGAGCGCCAAGCTCAAGAAAAACGTGACAAAGAACAAGCCACGTTGCAACGTGATCTCATTATCGCGCTCATTCTCACTGTGCCCGTTTTTGTCATGGAAATGGGTTCGCACATGATTCCGCCCTTTCACCATTGGCTGAATGCCACCCTAGGGCAGACCAATAACTGGTTAATCCAATTTGTACTAACCACTTTGGTGTTAGTGGGTCCCGGCCGAGTCTTTTTTGCCAAAGGCTTCCCCGCCTTATTGAATGGGGGGCCTGACATGAACTCATTGGTTGCAGTCGGGACCCTTTCAGCCTATGGGTTTTCTGTGGTGGCGACCTTCTTCCCACATCTGTTGCCTGAAGGTACGGTCAACGTGTATTTCGAAGCAGCCGCAGTGATTGTGACGCTCATTTTGCTTGGCCGTTATATGGAAGCCCGCGCCAAAGGGCGAACCTCTGAAGCCATTCAACGTCTGATCGGCCTACAAGCCCGAACTGCCCGTGTGTCACGCAATGGCGAGTTTATTGAGGTACCGATCGACGAAGTTAAACCGGGCGACCTGATTTCTGTGCGTCCTGGTGAACGTATTGCGGTCGATGCCGAAGTCGTCGAAGGCGCTAGTTATGTTGACGAATCAATGATCACGGGTGAGCCCATCCCAGTTGAGAAAACACCGGGTAGTCACGTTGTGGGCGCCACGGTGAACCAGAAGGGTGCATTGACTATTCGTGCCAGTGCTGTCGGTCAAGATACTGTACTGTCGCAAATCATCCGCATGGTCGAACAAGCGCAAGGCACCAAGCTGCCAATTCAAGCGATGGTCGACAAAATCACGCTCTGGTTTGTGCCGGCTGTTATGGCCGCTGCTGTACTCACCTTTTTAGTTTGGCTAATTTTTGGGCCCACACCTGCACTCACGTTTGCACTGGTCAACGGTGTTGCGGTGCTCATTATTGCTTGCCCTTGCGCCATGGGTTTGGCCACACCGACCTCAATCATGGTTGGAACCGGACGTGGTGCTCAGTTAGGCATTTTGTTTCGTAAAGGCCAGGCATTGCAACAACTTCGCGATGCCAAAATCGTAGCAGTCGATAAAACCGGCACCCTGACTGAAGGCAAGCCAACACTCACGGATCTGCATTTAACCCCGGATTTTAATGAGTTCGATATCCTCACTTTGGTAGCGGGTGTGGAAGCGCAATCTGAACACCCAATTGCACGCGCCATCGTGGAGGCATCCAAAGCCAAAGATGTGCCCAACGTTCAGGTCACAGACTTTAATTCCCTAACCGGATTAGGCGTGCGTGCAACCGTACAAGCGTCATTGAGCAATGGTCACGATGCCAATACAACCTATCATGTCGAAATCGGTGCCCGCCACTTTATGGATTCACTCAACATCGACACACAGGTGTTTGAATCACAAGCGCATACCTTGGCCGAACAAGGTAAGTCGCCACTTTATGCGGCCATTGATGGAAAGCTAGCCGCACTCATTGCGGTGTCAGATCCTATCAAGCCCACCACACCTGCAGCCATTGATGCCTTGCACAAGCTTGGCCTCAAAGTCGCCATGATTACCGGTGACAACGAAAAAACAGCACGTGCTATTGCCGATCAACTCGGCATTGATGAAGTGGTGGCACAAGTCTTGCCCGACGGCAAGGTCGATGCGGTGAAGCGTTTACAAGCCACACATGGTTGCTTAGCTTTTATTGGTGATGGTATTAATGATGCCCCCGCCCTGGCTCAAGCCGATGTCGGTCTGGCTGTTGGTACTGGTACAGATATTGCCATGGAAGCAGCCGATGTCGTGTTAATGACCGGTAATCTGCAAGCAGTCCCCAATGCGATCGCTCTGTCAAAAGCCACCATGGGCAACATTAGCCAGAACCTGTTCTGGGCCTTTGCGTACAACACCGCACTGATTCCCATTGCGGCCGGTGTGCTCTATCCCGCTTACGGTGTTTTGTTATCCCCGATGTTTGCCGCCGGTGCCATGGCGTTGTCCAGTGTCTTTGTGGTCTCCAACGCCTTGCGTCTAAGACGCTTTACACCGCCTGCAGTGGTATCCACACAATCAGGTACTGCGGCATGAATATCGGACAAGCTGCCACGCAAAGTGGGGTCAGCGCCAAGATGATTCGTTATTACGAAGAGATTGGACTGCTACCCCCAATTCAACGAGGTCCACAAGGCTATCGACTGTATACCCAACAAAACTTAAAGCAACTGTCCTTTATTCGGCGTGCCCGAGAACTCGGATTTTCAATCGCTGAGATTCAGGCACTGATGGAATTATGGAATGACCAAAAGCGGCAAAGTGCGCAGGTACGCAAGCTAGCGCAAACCCATCTTGAGACTTTGCATCAAAAAATTGAAAGCCTTCAACACATGGCCGATACACTCCAGCATCTCGTGAATCAATGTGCCAATGATGAATACGCAGACTGCTCAATTCTGGATGGACTAGGCCGTGAACACTAGTCGTCTCCAATCTAAGTCACGCTTTGCCTGCCTATTTAGAGAGACGAAGGGATATACTGTCCTTAGAGTGGATGGGATGACAAAAAGTCAGATCAACACAGGATCATCTCTAAATCAACATTTGCTCTCGTTCTGATGTCTGACTTTGGTCGCGCTTGACCTATATGTGATCGCCATCGCAGCGCCCTCAGGGTGTGCCTATCAACACCATCAAGGAAAAAGTATGAAAGATCTAAACACCATTCTGGTTGCAACCGACTTATCAGAACCCTCCATGGCCGCCATTTCTCGAGGATTGGCTCTAGCGCAACTTAACGGTTCAGAATGCACGGTGTTACACGTGGTGCCTCGGGATCTGGTCTTTAGCCTACAGGGTCTAATCGGTCCTTCCTCCAAAAACGTCGAAAACGAAAGTATCCAACGTCAGACTCAAGCCTTAAATCAAACCGTTAATCGTTTGATGGTCGGACGTGAATTAAACGTCGTGACTCGCATACGACTTGGCCAACCCAGTATTGAGATTGCGGAACAAGCTGAGGAAGATGAAGCTGAACTGATTGTTGTGAGCTCCGAAGGCCTTGGCGCGATTCGTCGAATGCTGATCGGCAGCACCACCATGGCGGTCTTACACGAATCACCCGCACCAGTTCTGGTCGTCAAAACTCAAGAAGCCCGTGATTATGAAAAAGCCATGTTGCTGGTTGATTTCTCAAAGACCACACCTTCTGTCATTCGTGCTGCTAGACGCTACGCACCGGATGCCCACTACGTGCTAGTCAACGTATTAGAAACTGCACTTGAGGATATGTCTCGTTTGGCCCTAATTCGTAAAGAACAGATTGAAACACTGCGCAACACCGCCTATGATCAGGCCACTGAAGAGCTCACTAACCTAGCGAAGAAAGCGGGCTTGACTGAGGATCAGTTCAGCGTGGAGCTTCTAGAAGGTGATATCACAACTTGCATCCCCAAAGCACAGGAACGCTTACAGTGTGATCTGATGATTACGGGTAAACAAGGTCATCACGCAACACGTGACCGTCTGCTAGGCAGCTTTACACAATCTATTCTGAATCTGGCCAAAGTGGACGTCTTGGTCTCACAACCTCGTGCACACGAAGACGATTCATACTTCTAAGCAACATCACACTACAATCTATCCCATCATTTCAGATCGATTATCTGAAATGATGGGACGATTATTCAAAAATGCTCTCAACCGAACTGATATCGCGGACATTTGCGAATCGTATCTAGCACAGAGAAAACAATCACAACAATTAAGATCGTTCTCGAGGGAAGAAGGATATCGAGCAATCAAAGAATTGGAG
Organism: Orrella sp. 11846; assembly: GCF_048820935.1. NCBI lineage: Bacteria > Pseudomonadati > Pseudomonadota > Betaproteobacteria > Burkholderiales > Alcaligenaceae > Orrella > Orrella sp. 11846. The sequence goes on along the minus strand of NZ_JBMERD010000005.1, from coordinate 7,172 downwards.
CTCAAAGGTTTATTTTCTTTTGGGTGTTATTTTTATCAGATCTGTCCGACACCCTCTGGCTGGACAGACCTGAACTCAGTTTTACTCGTTACCTGCCACGTACGGTGTCACCATTTTGCTGGGATCCACGATACGATCAAATTCCGCTTCTTCGATATGCTTCAGAGCTAATGCAGCATCTTTCAGCGTCATATCGTTGTGCATCGCATGATGAGCAATTTCTGAGGCTTTGTCGTAACCAATCACAGGCGCCAGTGCAGTGACTAGCATCAACGATTGATCCACGTACGCTTGAATGCGTTTACGATTGGCTTTGATGCCTTCGACTAAGAACTTACGGAAGTTTGTGCTGCCATCTGCCAACAACCGGATAGACTGCAAAACGTTGTAGATCATCAAAGGCTTGTAAACGTTCATCTGCATATGACCGCCTGAGCCACCCATTCCAACTGCCACGTCATTAGCCATCACTTGTAGCGACAGCATGGTCAGTGCTTCAGCCTGTGTTGGATTGACTTTACCCGGCATGATTGAAGAACCTGGCTCATTTTCTGGCAACTCCAGCTCAGCCAAACCAGCGCGCGGGCCACCTGCTTCAAGTCGAATGTCATTAGCGATCTTAAAGAGCGAGTTCGCCAGTGTTCTCAGAGTGCCAGAAAAGTTGACTAAGGCATCATGTGACCCTTGCGTAGTGAATTTATTGGGCGCAGTCACAAACGGAATACCTGTCAAGCGAGCAATCTCAATGGCTGCAGCCATATCAAAACCGGGTGCCGCATTAATACCGGTACCAACGGCCGTGCCACCTAAAGTCAGCGCATACAAATCCTGAACAGCGCGCTCAATCCACTGCAAGTTGTCATCCAGCATCCCCACAAAGCCCGACCACTCCTGCCCTAGAGTCAGAGGGGTTGCATCTTGCAAGTGTGTACGCCCAATTTTGACAATATCAGCCCACTCCTCGGCCTTTTCTGCCATGGCATCACGCAACGCTTGCACAGCTGGAATCAAATGATTCTGTGCCTGCATGACGCTGGCCATATACATCGCTGTCGGGAACGTGTCATTGGAAGACTGGGACATATTCACATGATCGTTCGGGTGCACAGGTTTTTTACTGCCCACCTCTGTACCAGCGATCTGGCAAGCGCGGTTTGAAATCACCTCGTTGATATTCATGTTGAACTGCGTACCACTGCCCGTCATCCAGACGTGCAAAGGAAACATGTCTTCATGTTCACCAGCAATCAACTCATCACAAACCTGCACAATCAAATCACATTGTGTTTTTGGAAGGCGCCCACCCGCGTGGTTCACAATGGCAGCCGCTTTTTTTAGATACGCGAATGCCTGAATCAATTCAGATGGCATGATTTCACGGCCGATGCTGAAATACTGGATTGAGCGTTGTGTTTGCGCTCCCCAGAGCTTATCGGCGGGCACCATAATTTCGCCCATACTATCTGTTTCGCGACGCATCTCGCTCATAAAACTCTCCTAAAAACAATTCATCGGCCTACCTGTCAGCTTAAGTGACAGCACCCCGTCAAAGGCCCAATATCCACAAGGCGCACATGACTATCATACGCCTACATTCAGACATGGAATTCAGCTTGTCTCAAACCCAAAAAGCCACGGGCCACCTGTTTAAGAGGCGGCCCGTGACTTATCTAAAAGCGGTCTGTAGGATTAAGGCTTAACGGCAATCTTGAGCACACCATCACGTTGGTTGCCAAACAAATCGTAGGCCTCAACGATGTCATCCAATGCATACTGGTGCGTGACGAGCAGACCCAAATCAAGACGATGAGAATCGATGACATTCATCAAACGACGCATGCGCTCTTTACCACCTGGGCACAGGGCTGTACGAATCGTGTGATCACCCAGACCAGCTGCAAACGCGCTCATCGGAATTGTCAGATCTTCTGAATAAACACCCAAGCTAGACAACGTGCCACCAGGTTTAATGCAGCGCAACGCATCCGAAAATGTTTGCTGAAGACCCAAAGCTTCAATCGCCGAATCGGCACCACGCCCGTGTGTCAACTTCATCACTTCATCCACCACATCGCAGTTTTTGAAGTTCAGTGTGACGTCCGCGCCCAGCTGCTTGGCGATTCCTAGACGGTGATCATTGCCGTCCACAGCGATAATTGTGGTTGCACCCAACAAACGGGCACCAGCGGTTGCGCACAATCCGATTGGACCTTGTGCAAAGATCACGACGGTATCACCGATTTTAATATTGGCGTTTTCTGCACCCACAAAACCGGTCGACATAATGTCGGGGCACATCAAAACCTCTTCGTCTGTCAGGCCATCGGGTACAGGTGCCAAGTTTGCTTGCGCATCTGGCACCAGAACATATTCAGCTTGTGTTCCATCAATCTTGTTCCCAAAACGCCAGCCAGCCGTAGCGTGATACCCATGTACGTGAGCACAATTACTGTGATCATGGTCATACGTCAGGTATGAACCATCTTGTGATGGCGCACCATCCTGTGCGGCATAGGAATTAAAGTTCGGGCAGATAGCACCCGCAATCACCCGCTGACCTTCACGGTAGCCACGCACAGCGCTACCGAGCTTTTCAATCACACCCACAGGTTCATGACCAATGGTCAAGCCTTTTTCAACAGGATACTCGCCTTTGAGAATATGAATATCCGTCCCGCAAATCGTCGTGGTCGTAATGCGGATCAGTGCATCATTAGGCCCCACATCAGGAATGCGCTTATCAACAAGCTCAATCCGACCCGGTTCAACAAAAACAGCTGCTTTCATCATGCCACTCATTGCATTTCTCCCAGAAAATTACAAACACACCACATCACGCGGCAAAAAATAATCAAACAATTCAATGACTTTTATGCCTATCGATGATTTCAGATGGCTGTAAGTATTATCGCTCAAATTCCAATAATTCGACAAAGTTTTCTGAGCACACACATGACACAGATCAAGCTTACAATAAAATCAAATTCGCTCTGATGTGTAAACCACCTGATTACGCCCTTGAGTTTTTGCGATATACAACATTTTGTCTGCTGCCTTTAACGCCGCCACCAAACCCGTTTCAGCGGTCAATGACACAAGTCCAATCGAAACAGTGAAATGCAGCACAGAACCGTCATCAACTGGTACTTCTAAAGCCTGAACCTGAGTCCGAATACGTTCAGCAACCGCTAAGCCGACTTCTAAATCGATATTAGCCAACAAGATAGAAAACTCTTCTCCACCCAGTCTGGCTACCAAATCGGACGGGCGAACATTTTTCAGGCAAGTGCGCACAAACTCAATCAATGCTTGATCGCCAACGGCATGGCCGTAGGTGTCATTGACGTCTTTGAAATGGTCAATATCAAGCCCCAATAAAACGTGATGCGCACCTTCACGCTCACCTTGTCGAAGAATCATGTCTGACAAGGCAAAAAACTGTCGTCGATTGATGGCACCAGTTAACTCATCCGTATAAGCCATCTCATGCAAACGGTCCTCTAACAAGCGCCTTTGCGACATATCCGTAATACTGCTTCGGGTCATGAGCAATTGCCCCTGATCGTCGTACATCAGACTGGCCGACAATGACACCGGAAAACGACTGCCATCTTTTCTTTGCATCCACATTGGATAATCGATCAAAGCCCCTTGTGACTGCAACGCAACTAGATGATCTTCACGGATATTCCCGTAACTATCATGATCGGGTTGAAGGATCTCACTGTAATGCAGCTTCCCGACAACTTCTTCACGGCGATAGCCCAGCCAGTCCAAGCCAGTCTGATTCATGCGCAGGTAATAACCATCCGCACCCACAGATTGGTAGCACACAGGTGCGTTTTCATATAAGTCTGAGAGTTCTTCAGCGTATTGTGCCTGCATTTTCCCCACCAATGCTCGGACTCGTTGCGTGCGCGCTAGCGACCAGCATCCAATCGCCAATGCAATCAATAAAAACACGAGCGCCGCTTGTACCCAAGGTTGAGCGAGAATTGTTTTAGAAAGCCACGCAGACTTTGGAATAAAAATGCGCAAGTGCCAAACCAGACCAGTCTGATTTTGCGTAAATTGATCATCTGCATTCAGTGTGACTGGCTGAATCAGTGTGGCTTTAAACGCTTCCATCGGAAACACAGCTTGCGTGACAACAACCCCATCATTCACAATCTGTACAGGCGCAAATATTTGTCTGACCAGCGATTCATGCTGATCCGTATCAAAATACTCCCCGTACAACGCATCTCGGACAGGAAACAAACGTCTGCCAGCTGTATCAAAGACTTCAAGTGAAGCGCCTGTCAAAGTACTTTGTAGTAGCTGATCCAACCAAACAATCAAAGAGTCCAGACCAATTTCTCCGGCCACAAAGCCAGTAATATTTCCTTGCTCGTTAAGGACCGGGCTGATCATCTGCACAAAAGAGGCATCGAACTCTTTGGACAACGACTGCTCACCATAGGTACGCACATTCGAAACATACAAAGCCGACATTAAATCTGTGTAAGGCATATTTTTCATCTGCGCCATGGCCAGACTCGCAGAACGCTGATCAAACGCATCAGCCGTTCTGGACGTATCGACTAACGAGATGATCAAACCACCCCGTTCATCATAGAGACGCAAACTCGATAGAAAGGGAAATGTTCGTTTAACTCGACGCAAATGATCCTGAAAACCCAACCAATCTTCTGGTTGGCGACCAGCTTGTGTCGTCGCAAAATGAGTCAGCATTAAGCGTGACATCAGTTTGATAATGGAGCCCGTAGTATGAATTTCTTGATTGGTTTTTTGCTCAAATAGCTTCAGATACGCTTGTTGTGCTTCAATTTGTGAATCACGACGAGCCGCCATCAGTTCGCTATATCCAGGCCAAGCCACCAAGAGCATAACCAAGACAATTGCACCAAAATAACTGAAGGCCCGCCAAAATATCGCCCATTCTGAAATGGATTCTGCTGAAGTTTTCAATCCTTGCTCATGCAAATGCAAATCGTGCTCGGGGTTTGCTTCGTGTTTCATCGAAATTCACCATTGGCTCTACAAAGCGCGTCAAACGAAGACCGTAAAGCGCTTTGCCTTGTATCTTCAAAAAAGAGACCATATGCAGTGATCACACCGAGTCCGCCTCGAATCATCAGATCCGACAGACGGACTCAGACTACACTACTAGAGTCTGAATATAGCGAATTCTTAGGAAAAACATGTCTGACACGAATTTTCAGTTGCCCGTTTGGGCAGATAACAGCCAGCGTGGCTTGATCATTCACATTCGTTTGCAACCCGGTGCCAGAACGACCCGAGTGATTGGTGAGCATGGTGAGGCGCTTAAAATGGCCATCATGTCGCCACCCGTCGATGGCAAGGCCAATGCCGCCCTCTTGAAATGGTTTGCAGACACTTTAAAGTTACCCAAATCAGCCGTCCAACTAGTTTCAGGGCAAACCAGCCGAAGCAAAAAAATCTCATTGGGTCAATTACAGGATCGTCAGATTCAGGCCGTCATCCAACAGCTTATGCCACCAAACACCTAAGCCTCACGCGCTTTGATGGACTGTGAATCATTCAGCATCCGTTTCTGATGTCGACACGACACGGTTTCGTCCCATCGCCTTGGCCGCATACAGTCTTTCATCGGCCAATTTCAACGCGGCGTCCAAACCAATCGTGGTGGTCAAGGTGCTAACACCAATAGATACCGTGAATTGCAAAACCGAACCATCTTTCATGGGCATCTTCAGTGCTTGCACATTGGCTCTGATCCGTTCAGCAACCACCAGCCCTGTTTCCATCGTCTGATTAAGCAACAGAATAGAAAACTCCTCGCCGCCCAAACGGGCCACCAGATCTGATGTGCGTACACTTTGCACGCAAGTCTTCACAAACACTTTGAGGGTTTCATCACCGATGTCATGCCCATAGGTGTCATTGACCCGTTTGAAATGATCGATATCCAGTGCCAGCAACACATGATGCGTATTCTCACGCTCACCCCGCTTCAGAATCATCTCTGACATCGCAAAAAACTGTCGACGGTTAATGGCACCAGTGAGCTCGTCGGTGTAAGCCAGTTCACGCAAGCGCTCTTCGAGCTGATAGCGATGTGTCCGATCCGTAATACTGGTTCGCACCAATAAAAGTCGCTGACGATCGTCATGTACCAAGCTGGCCGACAAAGACACTGGAAAGTGGCTACCGTCTTTACGGCGCATCCACATGGGATAATCCTGTAAAACACCCTGTGGCTGTGACAAGATGTCTAGATAATCCTCTTTTAGGTTGCCATAAGCATCCATCTCCGGCTGCAAAATCTCGCGATAATGCATTTTTCCGATGACCTCTTCACGGGTATAACCAAGCCAATCCAAGCCGGTCTGATTCATGCGGACGTAATAACCATCCGCACCGACTGACTGATAGCAGACGGGTGCATTTTCATACAGATCGCTTAGTTCATCAGCATATCGAGTTTGCATACTAGCCACCCAAGCACGCATACGTTGGGTCCGTGCTAGCAACCAACAACCAACCGCCAAACCAATTAGCAAAACCCCCAAAACACCCTGCGCCCAAGGTTGGGCAAGTATCGACTTTGGAAACCACGCTGCCTTCGACAGAAAGATTTGCGCTTGCCAGTTTAAAGCTCTGGCATTTGAGGTCCATTGACCTTGCGCGCTCACGGTGTAGGGGCGGATGAGCGTCCCTTCAAACACGGTAATGGGATACATCGTCCGATTCACAAACACCCCACCTTCGACTTGCTCGACAAATGCTGGTGATGAGTTTTCGGCTGATGTCTTGTTAAGTGCAGTTTGGACCTCTTTTGGCAACAAGACACCATTCACAGGAAACAAACGTTCGCCCGCGGTATTAAATACTTCAAGTTGAGCATCTGGTGACGTGTTATGAAGCAAATCATCAAACCACACAAACAAATGGTCTAGCCTCAACTCACCCACCAATAGCCCTGTCACCTCGTCGTTTGTATTCAACACCGGACTCATAATCTGGACATAAGTGATGTGACGTATCCGACCCGTTGTTGATTCATCTAGATTTTGAATATTTGACACGCATAAGCTGCGGAACGTGTCAACCTCATTTGAGCCACTTGCTCAATAATTAAGTTGCTTTTTCAATGACCCTCGGCAGAGTTGGGAAGTTGACGCCTA